>JAMOBI010000016.1:0-62545 GCA_039908105.1 Magnetococcus sp. YQC-9 | reverse complement strand
GTCGATTTCCGTTATGCACGGTGGCGTACTGCTTATCAATGACGGCACCGACAAGCTGGCACGACGGACAGATTATGGTTTCAATAATGTTCATAAGGCTGATTTACAGCCTCTACCAGTATCGGTCAAGGGCGATCAGAACAGTCGGAGCCCAGTGCCCGTCGACTGGGTTGCATCATTTTTTGCATGCAACCAGGGCGCTGTAGAAATTGCACGGTCGTTTTCCCTGGAATTCGATCCGGATCTCATCCTTGGCGACCGCCACGATCCTGCATGCCATCCAATCGCTCTCTTCCAGTGGGATGATGTGCAACAAAACGGTTTCATCCTTTTGAAGCCACTCCGGTACTGCCTGAAAGAACAGGAGTGCGCCGGTGTCGCTGACATCCACCACAGTGCAGGTCAGACCGCGACCTCCCGAAAGCTCCAACAAGGCGCGTGCATTCAATTTGATTCTTGGTGATCGCTGTTTGATCTCATGCGCGCGGCCAAGAAACTGGTCGCGATGCTGACGGTCCACCTTCAGAATGTGCTGGCACAACCACTCTTGAAGAAGGGTGGCCAACTCGATCGATAGGGCTTGCAAACGGGCCAGATCCCTCCCGGCAGGACGCATTTTTTCTTTGATTCGTCCGTATTGTTCCCTGAATTGGTCGTGCAGTTTCTTGTGTTGTGCATAAACAAGAATGCTTGATTTTTTCAAAATTTGCTCTTCATACGACAAATGTTCCGATATATAGGATTCGATCTCAAGTAGAACCGCTTCAATCTGGAGAATGTCCGAATAAGTTGCTTCGGTAATCGAGCGACAAAGAATGAACAGTCGCTCATGCTGTTCGTCAATGCCAGAAATATCCAATTTGAGATCTGACTCAAAAGAGATCTTTTTCTGTAAACAAATAATTTTTAACATGGCGCTTTCAGTGAATATCAAAAAAATTGCTTGACAATATAGAATTTTGTCGCTATTGTTTGTCTCTTTAATCAAAAATTCTCTTTCCATGAAGGAAAAACTTGATGAGCAAATCGGATACCCACAAATCCGCCACCCCCACCATGACGCTCGACAAACTGCCTGTTGGCTGCACAGCCCGCATTGAGGGCCTCCAGGGCGATGACCTTGGAAAAAAACGGCTCATGGCCATGGGGTTGGTAAAAGGCAAGGAGATCGCCCTCGAAACCAAGGCCCCGCTCGGCGATCCTCGCATCTACACGATTCTTGGCTATCGGCTCTCCATCCGGAATGACGATGCCAGGAACATCCTGGTCTCCTCGTTCTAGCTGGCAGTCGGTGCCAGTGCACGCCATCGGCCTGACACCGACTGTTTGATCACGCGATCGCTTTAAAAATCCAACAGGTTGACCGGTTTGGCCACCTGACCCGATTGCAACAGGGCCAGTTCGATGCGCGTCAACAGGTACAACACCTCCCGTCCGAGCAGCACGACCTCCTGATAGGTGGTTTCGGATTTGCGGAAGTTTTTGCGGCGCAACAGACGGATGGTCTCCTCGGCGCGCTGGTGAAACAGCTGGTGCTTGTCGTCCAACTCGCGGATGAGCGCCGCGTGTGGTCTGTTCAACGTGCCGACATCGCGGATCCAGATGCCGACAAAACAGGCTTCCGCCGGTTCGAGCACCGCATCCCGGCCCCAATGTTGAAAGGCCTTCAGCAGTTGCCGCGACCAGCGCAGGTGCATCAGACGGGCGTGACTCACCTCCAGCACCCCATGGTTCCAGGACTCCCCATGACCGGGCAGGTGGATGTTGAACAGGCGGTGGATCATCGCCTTGAAGGGGTGGGCGGAGAAATCTTCCAGGGGTTTGTGTTCCAGATAATCGAGTTCGGCTTCGGTGATGAAATAGACGATATCCCGACTGAGCGAACGGACCAGGCGCATCTCCTGTTCCACCTGCTCAGGGGTGGCGCTGGGAAAAATCGACAACAGATGCAGCGCGGCGCGATGGAACCGCTCATGGATCTCCACCAACTGCCGGATCGGCGCCAGATGATAGAGTTCGCGAATCCCTTCGCCATGCAGCCAGCTGCCCAGTTCGCAATCTTCGTGGCTGGTCAGATGCACGGTCTGGCGACTCCTGGAGACCAGATCTTCCAGCTCCGACTCCCACAAGACATGGGCGATGCGGGCAAGGCCAAAATCGATTGACTTCATGACAACCTCACGGTTTGGTGGTGCGCAAAATGTAAGACATGGTCAAGGCGGTCAGATCCTTCATATGCACCCCCTCCGGCCCCTGCTTGACCACGCGGCTGACACTGACGGCCTTTTTGCTGGCCCTGGAAAACGGGGTCCAGAAGGCTTTCGGAATCTCCACCTCACCGTTGCGATCCAACTCGAACAGGTAGGCGCGCCCCTTTTCCACCTGCAACACCAGTCGCAACTCCGTCATGGATTCCGCTGTGAGCTTGAAGCTCTCCTTCGGACGCATGGCCGTATGGCCCATCATGTCGGCAATGGAGAAGAGCATATTCCCGTCTGCGGTGCGTTTCACGCGCAGAGTGCCGTGTTTGGTGTTCTTGGCGGGTTTGAATGTCTCATACGACTCTTGGGTCAACCGCACCATCGGGCTGTGGTAACGGGCGAATTCAGCCTGCCAGGAGTCCGGCTCCGCCGGCTTTTCCATCTGGACAACAGCGGGGGAGGCGGTGGAACGGCTGGCCCGCTCCGCAGCCCTGACATCCACGTCGGGCAGATTGTTCTGTTCTTTCATCCGTGTGGAGAAGCGGGAAGTTTCGCTCTTCCGGCTCTCCGGGGGGGCAGGGGGCGGTTCCATCGCAGCGGCTGTCAAGACAGGCGGGTTGGCGGCAACCAGCGTTTCCGGCTGGGCGCTTGCGGGCGGTGGGGATGGCGGCGTGGCTGCCGGGGCCGGCGGTATGAGCTGGGGGGGTGATTGCGGCGGCGTCATGGCAACCGTGGCCGGTTCCCTGGGCGCGGGTGTGGCTGGTTCAGGAGTTGGTGGTGTAGCGGCAACAGGCGACGGTTTTGTCGCTGGCGTCTCCTTGACGGGTGATGCGGCTTTGCCGACACTCTCTTTGGAGGGTGTGGAGGGCGACCATAACTGGGCGAACGGATCGGGCAACGACACGAGATCCGCCTGTTGGGCCGCGACCAGCAAAAGAGCGGCTGCCGCCATGCCACCGAAGAGCCAACGCTTTTTTCGGCTTTGCGCAGCAGACTGTTCGGCTTTCTGGCGTTGTTGCGCTTCGGACTGGCGTTCCGTCAACTCCTGACGCACGCGCTCCTGACGCTCCAGCTCCTGACGGGTGCGTATTCTCTCCGCTTCGTCGTTGGCGGCCTGCCGGCGTTGTTCTTCCCGTATGGCTTCTTGACGGCGCAGCTCTTCGAGGTGGGCTTGACGGGCTTTGGCCTCGGCCTCGCCGAGTTGTGTTTCTTCCAACGAATCGGCTGGCGTTGGTTCGCCAAGTTCGCTCATGCGGGTCTGATCCTCCACTTCGCCGAGCTGCGCTTCGGCCAGAGGATCCGCCTCGATCTGCGCGTCCGCCTGGGCGCGCGCCTGGGCCTCGCTCTCCAGTCGTTCGATCTCAGTGGTCACGGCGTGGGCCAGTTCCTCCGGGATCTCCAATCGGACGATGCGCTCCTGCGGCAACTGGATCAATCCGTGGAGGATCTCGCCGGGCAGAACCGTGCTCAACAACAGGCGCACCATGCCACCAGGGAGATCGTTCCGCCAGGCGAATTTTTTCCCCAGATCCGGTTTGGATGCCACCAAAGTGGCCACCACTTCGACTGCGGTTTTGATTTGCAGGAATTGCTGCCGATTGGCCTCCGGATCACCGGTCAGGGGAATATGGAGAGAATAAAAATCGAGCCCCTGGGTTACGGCTGTGACCAGTGCCTCTGGATAATCCGCCAGATTGAACTCCGGCGGATCGGCATGGGCGGCGATCATGGCCGAGATGGCGAGCAGTTCCTGGTCAATGGAGAGGGGGGGATCGCGGAGCGGATCCTCCAGCAGTTGCGCCAGCTTCTTGAAGGTCAACACGACCACCGAGACGAACTCGGGTCGTGCCTGCAACAGATGGGTGCGAAAACGGCCCAGAAAAGACTCCATGGCCTGACAGAGACGCACCAGTTGCGGCATGGCATGGAACCGGGCGGAACCGCCGATGCCGCGGATGGTGCGCAGCAGCCGGTCGAACGCCATGGACCGTTCCTCGGGGGCAGCCTGCGTCAGGGTGCCAAGATCGTCCAGACAGAGCCTGGCCCGGTTCCGGGACTCCTGGACAAACAGTCTCAACTGGGAATTGTTCTCTTCGAGCATGGCAGCCCCCGAAATAAAACCACAACCTGGAACAGGTCTGAATGCCTATTCAATCGCAAAGAAATTCTCAAATCTCATCTGCTGCAACAGAGACTTGACGTGCGGGCTGCACCCGATCATCCGGATCGGTGCGCCCTGTTTTTCGCGATTGTGCTGGTTTAGCATCAGCAGGGAGCCGAAGGCGGCCTTGCCGAGATGCACCGTGTCACAAAAATCGAGGATATAGTTCGTGTTGCGTCCGCGATAGCGATAGATCTTGGAAAAATCGTTGCGGCAGTTGTAATCGAACATCCGGGCAACGCGGATTTTGATCGTGGTCGGTTGCCCGAACTCCCGAATCGTCTCCACCTGGAATTGATGGGCGGCATCGCCTTCCTGCTCTTCGCCGAGCAGGGTGATGCCGATGGCCGGGAGGTTCAACAGCGACAAGGCATCCAGGAGTTCCTTGCGGCAGTTAAAAAGGACGATGTCATCCCCGCTTCCCTGGTTGTGCGCCTCCAGATGGAGCAGCATGGCCAGACCCGAGGGGGCCACGCCGGTGACGTTCTTGCAATCGAGTCGGTAGCGCCATTTGGGAGGCCGCTCGCGATAAAGTTGCACAAATTCGTCCCAGTAATCGGCGGACAACTCGCCACGAAGATGCACGATCGATTCCTGCTCGTCGTGCTGAACAAACTTGATTCCGCTCCGAGACGATGCGCACAACTGGATAAAGGCGCTCGACTCTTCAAGCGAGACCAGAGAAACGCCCGATTTTGTGACGCGCGCCACCGAAACCCGCTCTTCGATGGTTTGTCCCTCCAACGTGAACTTCAATACACCCTTGTGCCCGACCTCGAACGCCTGGTGGGCGGGAAAGACCAGGAATACGGCGATTTCGTTGATATCCAGGGCACTGCCGAGCACGCCATCCAGCTCCATGGGCAGTCCGCAGAAAATTCTTTCATGTTTTCTTCGCATGTTTGGGATCAATGCCATGGATCAATCCTCCTCCTCGTCTTCTTCTCCGGGAATCAGATTGAATTTTCTCAATTTCTCCAACAGCGCCTGCCGGGTGACCGGTTTGGTGAGATAGTCCGAACACCCCCCCTTGAAATAGGCCTGCATCGCCTGCAGCGAGGAGTCCATGCCGGTCACCATGATGATCGGCACCTCTTTGTGGCCCTGCTGCTCGGCCATCACTTTTTTCTCCGTGGCGCGGATGCGTGCCAGGGCCTTCTGCCCGTCCATGATTGGCATGATGATGTCCAACAGCACCAGGTCATAGGGGTCGCCATCCTCCAAATCGGCGGTGAACAGCTCCAGGGCTGCCTTGCCGTCGCTCACCATGTCGCAATGGGCGTATTTCTTCAAATAATCGCGCAGCAGTTTGCGGTTGTTCAACTCGTCATCGGCAATCAGAATCTTCATGCGACACCCTTTTTGGCCAGGCGTTGAACCAGAGCTTCCACATACTGTTCCAGATTCGGATACATCGTCAGCGCATCATCCCAGGCCTCCATTTCAGCCTGACCGGTCAGACGGATGGCGTGCGAGGCCAACCGGGTGGCTCCGATATGCCCGGCCATGGTGCGCAACCAGTTGCCCTCCTGGATCACATTGCCGAGATCGCTTAGCAACAGGGAGTGCTGCAACTGCCGCAAATGATCGGGAGCCTCGACCACGAAGTTCTGTCGGAACTGCCGCAGGGTCTCCTCATCGGTATCCACAGCCGCCAGGACGATCTCGCCGACCACCGGTTGGCGAGGCGGCGGTTTGTGCACCTTGGAAAAAGCGGCCACCACCCGCATCAACTCATGGGTCTGATAGGGTTTCAACAGAAAACCGTTCATGCCGATCTCGTGGCAGCGCTGTTTCTCGTTCATCATCACCATGGCCGAAACCGCGACGATCGGAACATCCGGATTGCCGACCTCCGCCGGAGCGCCGCCACGGATGCGTCGCGTGGTCTCGAAGCCGTCCATGATTGGCATCTGCAGGTCCAGGAGGATCAGATCGAATCGAGATCCGCCCTTGAGAAGATCAAGCGCCTCCACACCGTTGTTGGCGAGCGCGACCCGATGGCCCTGGAGGGTGAGGATATCGCAGGCGAGCTTCTGGTTGGCGGGCAGATCCTCGACCAGCAGGATCTCCAGCGGCTGTGCGGCCTTCGGAATCGGGGGGAGCGTGACCGGGTCGTCTTCCGCAGAGGAGGTCTCCTGAGAAGCCAGCATGCGCACGATCTTCTTGACCAGATGAAACTGCCGCACCGGCTTCTTGATGATCGCAACCTGCCTGAATACCCCTGCGAGGATAAAATTCCGCGAGGTCAGATGGGTCGAGACCATCACGATGATGCGCGATTGATAGTGGAGATAGGGATTGCGCGCCAAGCAGTCACACCCCTGCATGATCGCCTCATCGGCCAACAGCAGGTCGAACGGGTCGTCTGCCTGCCGCTCCATCTGCCCGATCATCGCGTCACGACTGCCGGCGCGGATCACCTGGGCTCCATGATAACGCAACAAATTCTCGACGATATCGGCTCCGGTCGCATGCCCATCGACCAACAGGATCCGCCTGCCCTGCAACTGCGCGTGTTTGGCACTCTCATGCTCGCGCTGACGCAGATTCATCCAGGGTTCGAGGGTTTCCGGTTTCTGGACGGGAGTAAACGGAATCGAGAAGAAAAAGCAGCTTCCCTCTCCTTCGCGACTCTCAACCTGGAGCGTCCCGCCCATCATCTCGACCAGATGGCGGGAGATGGTCAGGCCCAGACCAGTGCCACCGTATTTGCGGGCAATCGAGCCATCGGCCTGGACAAAACTTTGGAAGATGGTGTTTTGCAACGCCTCGGGGATGCCGATGCCGCTATCGCGCACGGAAAAACGCAGCCAGAGATCCGGATCCTGGTTCGCTTTCGGACGTACCACATGCTCGACCGTCAGGACAATGTCTCCGGAGTTGGTGAACTTGATGGCATTGTTGATCAGATTGACGATGATCTGCTTCAAACGCACCGGATCCCCTTCCAGGGCGAGCGGCAGATCGGATGGAATCTGGTTGTAGAGCTCCAATCCCTTCTGATGGGCCTTGATCGCCAGCATCGCACAGACCTCTTCGAGCTGACCGAACAGGTCAAACGAAATACGTTCCAACTGGAAATGGCCGGCCTCGATCTTGGAGAGATCCAGAATCCCGTTGATCAGATCCAACAGAGATAAAGAAGAGCTGCGCACGATCTCCAGGTTGCCGAGCAACTCTTCGCGCACCAGATTGGTGTTCAACACCAGATCGGTCATGCCGATGATGGCGTTGAGCGGACTGCGAATCTCATGGCTCATGTTGGCCAGGAATTCACTTTTGGACCGATTGGCCGCCTCGGCGCGTTCCTGCGACTCCCGCAACGCCTGATCGATGCGCGCCCGGCTAATGATGTAGACCAGCACCTTGCCGATGGAGTCGAATATCGCATTTTCGAAGACAGTGGCAATATCGTCTTTAGACACGATGATCCGCAAGGCGCCGATCAGATCGGTATTCGAATGGAAAGGCAGACAGTAATCGACTTTTCCTGCCAGTTGATCTTCTATAATGCTGATGGAAGGTTCGGAAAAATACAGTGAAATGAGGCAGGAAGTACAATCCAGCGAAGCATGAGGACACAACCACTGTGCGGGCATCACCCCGTTGGGAATATCGGAGACCCGCTCGAAGTGCTTCAATGCTGAATCAAACAGATACAAGCCGACCGCACTTTCCGGGCTGTTGATCAAGGGCAATCGGATGACTTGCTCCAAAGAACGTTGCAGTTTCTCTTGCAGGGAGCCGCTGTCCAGCGAAATCTGCAATAGAGTGTTGATGGTTTGTTGCGTGCGCAAGGCAATGGAGGCATTCCGCTCCGACTGTTTGATGCGTTGCAACTCCTGCTGCTCTTTCAAAACGCGTCGTTCCGCCAGGGAGAGACTCTCCGACAGGACTTTGTAGACAAGTTTCAGGTCGCTGACGTCGTGCATGCTGGCCGCAAACAACAACCGATGATCCAGGCTGATTACCGACAGGGCGACCTCCAGGGTGATGCGCCGGTCCAGAGAGTCCACTCCAGTGGTGCGGATCTTCCTGACAAAACGTGGAGTAGGATCCGCCTGGGCACAAACGGCCTGAACCGCCGCAAGAAAAATCGCCCGATTCTCCGGGGCAATCCATTCAACGATGTTCTTGCCAAGCGTATTCCGAACACTGGCCGCAAACAGCAGCTCAGCCTGGTGATTGAAACGGACGATCACTCCGTCGCAATCGAAGATGACCAGCGGATTGATGCCGAATTCGATCATCGACTCGGAAAGCTGCTTTTGAACCTGGAGATAATCCTTGTTGGCTTTCAGGAAGGATCTCAAAATACTGGAATCGACAGCGAACCGTTCCAAACGCCTCTGAAAAAGCTCGGGATGCATTGGCAGAAAAAAGAATTCGTCGGCACCGCACACGACGGCCTGCCATTCCGCAGCAGAGTCTGAATGGTACGAAATCAAAATAACCGTGCTATTATGAAGCCTGTTGCCCTTGATCTGCCGGCATACATCGAACGCCAAGAAGGAGGATATGGCAACATCGAGCATTACAATGCTCTGTCCTGTCGATCTGGCCAACTCCCGGAACAGTTGTCCTGACTCATACACCGCAATATATGGGTAATGGGCACATACCAGATTGGTCAGCGAATCCATCGCATCCGGGCGCGAGTCGGCCAGGATGATCTTGCTGGTTTCAGGCGGGCGCATGTTCGCCTTCCCCCAGGCTCTCGACGGCATGCGACAGCCCGAAGGTCACCACATACGGGACGACATGCCGCTCCGCGCCGATGTTGACATAATAGATGCCACGGCGTGAGGTCTGTTTCCAGATCAGCCGATAGCGCACCATCTGACCCGGTTCGGTGGAGAAGTGGATCTTGACCCGGCGGGTGATCTGGGTGCCGAATTCGATGTGCAGGGTTTTCTTCAGCTCCTTTTCCACCAGGCCGTCCACCAGACGCAGCATCGAGGATTTGAGCTGATTGACCCGCTCCTGACTGCGATCCACGGCAAAGCTGATCTCGGCGGTACGCACGAATTCGTGCTCGCTGGTCAACACCTTGTTGCCGTGACGGTTGTCCAGCGGCACCTCCTCGGTTGCCAGAATGATCGTCTCCTCCCCAATGAGGCGTTCGCCGACCAGATCGATCAGGGTGATCGGCGCCCGTTCCGGCAGATTGCTGGCAGGCGGATCATCCAGATGTTCGCTCAAGAATTCCGGCACGTACTTTTTGCCGAGCAGTCCGCCGATCAGCGCCGCCACACCGTAAGGAATCAATTGCAGCATTTTTCAGTCTCCCGGATCGATGGTGAACGCCGCATGCCAGCCGATCAACCTGCCGACACAGCCAGACCCGAACTCTTCAACTGCTCCTGATGGGCCAGGTATTGCATCAACTCTGTCTGGCGCAAGCGCTCCATCTGCTGGGCATGCGCCTGATGGGTGCGTCGCATCTCCTCCAAGAACGCCGGGAAATCCTCATGCAACTGCGCCATCAGATCGTGCGCCTGGACGATGATCTCCAGATTGTTGCGGAACAACCGCCCCACGTTCTGGAACGGCGTCACCACGATCTGCAACGCCTGCTGGGTGCGCTCGAAGGCGGCCTGGCACTTCTCCATCTCCGCGCTGACGTTTTCCAACATCCCGGCGATCTCCCGATCCGTGCCGGTCTTCTGCCCGGTCAAAAGCTCGTTCAACTCTTTTAGGGCGTTGTTTTTCATCTCCTCGGCCTGACGACCTTCCTCTTCCAGCATCTCGATCAGCGGTTTCAAGTAGATCATCAGGCGCGGATCGATGCGCTTTTCCAGGGTTTGCAGGATGGTGCTCTGTTGGCTTTGGAACTTGTCGAACATCTCTGGCACCTGGGAGAGGGCATCCAGCTTGTCTGCCACCGGGGCCGTCACACCCAGCGATACGCTCTCCGATTTCTCCAGCAACCGATGCAGGCCGGCCTTCAACTCGGCCACATCGCGGCGCACCTCGGAGATCCCCTGTTGCACCTCGGCACTGATCCGGCCATCGGATGGCAGTCCGCCGCCGACCTCGGTTACACCCTCCATGCGGCGCATGAATCCGGTGATGGTATCCGCGGAGATCTCGATGCGGTTGAGCTTCTCGTCCAGGCTCTTGACATGCACTGCCGTGGAAAGATGCACCTCCACCACCTTTTTCAGAAGCTCTTCCAAAAGGGTGATGCGATTCTGCACTCCGACATCGTCGGAACCATCTTTCTGAGCCATGACGATCACTCCTTCAGCCATTACTTGGTTTGTACGTACACCAGAATATCGTGACACTTGATGCAGCGACCCGAGGGCGGATGCGGTCGGGTCGAGTTCGGCATGATCGGCGGTCCCACCTTGTAGTAGGCTGAGACCTGCTCCCACACCTTGGCCACCGGCGTGGCCGGCTGACTGCCGGGCGGCGCCCCGCCACGGATCAGGTGGCAGTTGGTGCAGGGGCCCCAGCTCGGATGGGGCATGCTGGCGCCAGGATTGATGGTCGGGATGCGTTTGACCAGCATGCGTTGCAACGAACCGGTGGGCGGATTCATCAACTGCAACACCGGCTCGTTCAAAGCGGGTTGCGTGGGTTTGGGAATCGAGCCGAACACCTCGCCCTGCACCTGCCCGGTCGCTTCATCAGAAAAGAGCGGCGGCGCGCTTGGCGCAAAGCCGCCAAAACCCCACAGGCCCAATCCCACCACGACGAGCAGCACGATCACCGCAGCCGCCGCCTTGAAACCCATTGAGTGGAAGGGCAAACCGCTCATCGCATCCCGTCAACGCAGCTTGTTGGACCAGAGGGCAAACCCCTCGTCATTGCGCAACTGGCAGAGCCTGCCGTTGATGCGGATCCGCTTGGCGTAGATCAACGGACGCGCCCCCCCTTTTTCGTAAGAAAAGCCCACCCCATCCACAGCCACATCGTGGGCCAGCGGGCAGCCAAGGTATTTCAAAAACCACCCCGGCCCCACCGAAATGCGCGTCTCCACGCCATTGGCCGCAGTCAGCCAGAGATGCAACTGCCCGTCGCTCTGCGGCTGCTCGGAGATCTGCTGCACCTTGCCGGAGAATGTCACGGTCGGCGCCTGTTGCAGCATCACCAGTCCGGCGGCCCCGGTCCCGCCATCGGGCGGCGTGCGGGGTGCGGCCACCGGAATCATGCGCACACCCTGCTGATCGCCGGGATGCCACTGGGCATTGCTGCCCTGACCCATGCCAGACGATTGCGGCGCAACCGAGCGCTCCCAGAGCCGTTCGGGAAGCAGGGCAGCCAGCACGATGCCGAGCACCACCAGCACACCACCGACCAGGATCCACTCCGCCAACCCCATGGAACGTTTCATCGGGTCACCCCCTCATTAATCCGCTTCCCGAACATCCGGGGTCAGATAGAACTGCATGCTGCCGACATTCTCCACGTTCAGATTCAATTTTTCGGTCAGGGCAGCCAGGATCAGATCCCCCTCGAACACCTTCAAATCCTTGTCCACCCGCAGATCGGCCTCGATGTAGAGCGACTCGCCCAGACTGCGCGCCCGCAGATAGTTGATCCCCTGGATGCGCGGAAAGGCGCGGATGATCTTGTAGATCCCATCCAGCTCCTCGACATCCGGCGAGGCGTCCATCAGGTTGTCCACCGCCTCGATGATCAATTCGATGCCGATTTTGATCACCAGGATCGACAAAAGAATCGCGGCCAGGGGATCGGCCACCGGAAAGTCGAGCACCGTGGCGAAAAACAGCCCCACCACCATGCCGATCGAGGAGAAGGCATCGGAACGGTTGTCCCAGGCATTGGCCATGATCGCCGGACTGTTGTTCTCGACTGCGACACAGCGTTGATATTGATACATCAATTCGTTGCCGATCGTCGAAACCACCGCCGCCACCAACGACATGCGATCCGGGGTGGCAAAGGTGTTGTTGATGATGCTCAACAAGGCATCCACCATGATGAAGATCGAGCCGACCACCAGGATCAAACCGACGATCCCCGAGGAGATGTGCTGAATTTTGCCGTAACCGTAGGCAAACTTGTCGTCCGCCGGGCGATCGGAGAGCCGCAGGCTGAACAACGTGAAGACGCTTGCCAACAAATCGGCCATGGAGTGGAAGGCGTCCGCCATCAAGGCCGCGCAGTTGGTCACCAATGACATGATGATCTTGTAGGTGACCATGAAGACGTTGAACCAGATCGAATACCAGGTCACGTAATCGCGGCATTGGGTACAGTGCGGATACTTCATGGGCGTGTCAGCCTTGCCTTGAAATGATAGAAAATCGAATGGAGCCGTCGTTCCAAACTATTGTGTCCCTTCCAGCTTGCCCGCAGGTTTGGCTGGATCGGCAGGCGTCGTGCCGATGGCCGCAGCATTCGGATCACCCTTGCCCGCCCGCTTGCCGGTATCGGATGGCCCGGCATCATGCCGGGGATGCTCCTTGCCGTGTGAGGTGTTCAACTCGCCCTCCGGAATCAGACGCATGAACTTCCGGGAGTCCAGATCCATGTCCATGTTGTCTGGACCCGGGCTGGCGCTGAAATAGGCATAGCGCTGGAAGCCGAGAATCCGCGCCATGATCGACCAGGGAAAGGTGGTGATCAGCGTGTTGTAGAGCTTGACATCCGTGTTGTACTCATCCCGGCGTTGACTGATGAGATTTTCGATATCCACCAGTTTGTCCATCAACTGCTGATAGGTGGTTGAGGTCTTGATGTCCGGATACTGTTCCACCAGCCCGAACAACCGGGCGATCGCCTCAGCCGCCGTCGTCCCGGATGGCAGAGACGCGGCACCTGCGGATGCACCCCCCCCGGAGGTGGACGGCTGACCGGTCTGAGCCTCCCCATTGCCCTTGACGCCATTGGCTGTCCCGCCAGTTCCAGGAATCGTCTTGCCCATCATCCCCAGACGACCGTCGGAAACATACCGGAACACCTCCTGCTCCAGCATGGCGTGATTCAAGGTCAGATTGACCAGATTGCCAAACAGGTTGGAGCGCCGTTGCAAGGCATCGTGAATATGCCCGCGCGCCGACAACACCTGCTCCTCGGCGGCGATGAACCGGTTGAAGTTGTAGAAGGTGGTCACCACCAGAAAAAGAATCGCTGCGATGCTGAAGCCCAATACCAGCGTTTTGGACTTGATCGGCGGCACCTCGACGACCGGCGTGACCTCCTCCTCCTGGTAGAGTTGACGCATCAGCTTGCGCATGCGCTGCATGCGCTCGCTGCTGGTCATCTCCAGACCGGGCTCATCCATTTCGTCCATCGGGTCGCGTTTGTCCGCCATGACAGGTCACATCCAGCCTTTGCTCAACCGTCGCCAATCCCTTCCTTGATCTCCGTGGTCTTCTTGAAGAAGACCACGGCCTCATCGTGCCGGCCCTGCTGATCCAGCACGAAACCGATCGACTGGTACACCTTCATCTCGTTGGGACGAATGGTCAGGGCGTTCTGGAACGCCTCGATGGCACCGTCGTATTCGCCGAGATGGTCGAGCGCCAATCCGAGACGATAATACATGTTGAAATTGTGCGGTGATTTGGCGATCCCGGCCTGCAACACCTCGACGGCCTTCTTGTACTCCTTGGCCTGGATGTAGGCCATGCCGAGGATCGAGTTGACCCGCGCGCTGGCCGGATCCAGGGCGCGCGCCTGCTCCAGCGTCACGATCCCTTCCCGGGTCTGCTCGGTCTTCAAATAACAATATCCCAGATGGAACAGCGTCTCCTCATCCTTGGGCACATGGCGGATTACTTGCTCCAACAGCGGCAATGCCTGCCAGTAGCGGCCCATCTTGGTGTGCTCCACCCCGCGCTCCCGATAAAAACGGGCGCGCATCGTTTCATCCACGGTGAAGACGCGATTGAAGGCGTCGATGGCGTTGACGGCCATGCGCTGCACGACCCCCAGAGTGGCATAGGAGAGCAGTTTGATCTCATCTACCATATTGACAGGCGAACGCGAGGTGCTCATGAAGGTTGAATCCTTATGTTTTTAACGAATGATGATGTGACAAGCCTGACAAGGCCCCCGATCCTTGTGGGGGGAGACCGCGTTCGCCCGGATGGGCGGCGGCGGCATGATAATGCCATCCGGATCCGGGACGATGTGCCCGGTGGTGCCGATGGCGTGACACTGGGTACATGGCCCCCGGTAAGGGTGTGGCATGATCTCGCCGGGCAGGATCATCGGCGCGGTCTCCACTTGGGCATAGCCCAGATTGTTCTTGGCCACCAGCATGAACTGCTGCATCTTCCCCTTGCGATAGACCAGCATGGAGGCCGATCTGGCCATCTGCACCCGTCGGGTCTCAACCACCAACTCCTCCAGGCTGCGCACCGGCTTGCCATTCACGGCCACCAGTACATCCCCGGCCAACAGTCCGGCCTCGGCAGCATTCAGGGTCACCTCGTCGATCAACAGCCCTTCCAGTTCCATGGGCAGTTTCAATTTTTTCTTCAATTCGATCGACAGGGGCAGCGCCTCCAGCCCCTTCCAGTGCCCCTCGGAGAGTTTGGCCTTGGGATTGAGATAGGGTTTCAGACCGTTATCCCCACCAGCCTTTCCAGGTACGTTGAGTGATGTGGCTGGCGCCGGGGGCGCAAAGGGAGCAGGCGCGGCGGCCAGGGGTTTCTGGTTGGCAGGAGCTGGTTGGGTCAGGCGTGCCACGGGGGTCGCTGGCGCCACGGCTGCTGCAACCGCTGCCGGGTTGGCGGGCGTACCGCTGCCAGCGGCATCAACGACAACATCCGCGCGCCCCTTGGCCTTCGGGTCGGCAAGCAGGGCGAAGAGGGCCAGCGCGATGACCAGGATGAAACCGACCGAGACCAGCGTGGCCGCATCCAGCTTGAATTTCATGACCAGAACATCCTTATCGCGATGATGAACATGAGCACCGCATAGATCCAGCGCAATACGTTCAAGGGGATGACCGAGGTCAACCAGGCCCCGACCATGCCACCCACAAAGGCGCCCGGGGTCAGAATCAAGGCCATCACCAGCGGGGTTTGCACCTCGAACGAACCGGTGGTCACCCCATGCCACAAGGCCACGATGGAGCCGACGATCGAGGCGAAGAAGACCAGCGTGGCACTGTTGGCAATCGCGGTGCGCAGCGGCAGGCGTGCGATGTAGCGTTGCAACGGCACCTCGATCACCCCGCCGGTGATGCCGAGGATGCCGCTGATGATGCCCATCGGCAGGCCGAGCATCCCGTGCCTGGACCGGGCATTCTGCAACTCAGGCGGCGGCAGGTCGTCATCCACCCGACTGCCGAAATATTTCTGCAACCAGGCAAGCCATACGGACTCCTGTTTCTCCTGGGAGAGATCCTCCTCCAGCGGGTCGCCCTGTTTGCGGTAGCCGCTCACGCGGTACTCGGTGATTTCGACCAGCATCTTGATGCCGAGCAGCAGCGCAAACACCCCCAACAACCACTGGATGGCTGTTTTACTCATCACATTACCAATAAAATACCCGAGCACCATCCCGGCCATGGCCCAGGGGATCAACGGGCGGCACTGATGAAACTTCAAAAGTCCCTGGCGCTGGTAGCGCAGCATGGCCGCGCCATACATGAAGATGTTGGTGATGTAGGCCACCGGACGCACCAAAAGCAACCCGTAGCCGAAGAACCACATCAGACCGGTCACCTTGATGATGCCGCCGCCCATGGTCATCATGCCGCCGCTGATTCCGGAAACGAAACCGAGCAGCAACAAGCCGAGAAAATTCCCGGGGGTATAGCCCAGGATCAACAGTTTGGTCTCGTGTACCGGATCCCGCACCGCGCCGACCGCATCCCCCGGCTGGGCCAGGGCCACATGTTTGCCGAGATTGATCCCCAACAGCCCCTGCACCTTCTGCCACCAGATATCCGCCGTGCGCGGCGCCCGAACCGGAGCCGGCGACGCCGTTGGCTGTTGCGGAGCCGAAAAGAGTGGTTCGCCTGTCGGAGACGCTGCGGCAGCCGGGGAACTCTTGTGGACAAAGGTGACCACCTCCTGGAAGTGGGTCACCAGCACGGTGGTCGGAATGGCATAGCCGTAGATCCGGCCTGAGTCATCCTCGACCGCCAGATTGATCCCCACCAGATGGCCGCTGCCGTTCACCAGCGGACCACCGTTTTGCGCCCAGTTGTAGACCGCATCGGTCAGCATCAGGTGGGTCAACGGGGTGCCCTTGATGGTCACCGGTTCGGTCAGCTCCATCCGGGCCAACGTGCCGACCCGCCAGATCGCCTCGGTGCCCAGCGGATCGCCCCACGCCTGCACCGGATCGCCCACCTGCAACACCGGGGTCTGTTCCAGCGCCAGATAGGGGAAGATGTCCTGGGAGACGATCTTGATCAGCGCCAGATCGTGCTGGGGCAGCACCTTGACGGTTTTGGCCGGATACTGGCGCGGGCCGTAGGGGGTTTGCACCCGCACCTGGATCTCGGCCAGATCGCTCAACAGATGTTGCGCGGTGACCACATACCCTTTCGGGTTGATGATCACCCCAGAACCGGTGCTGACGTAGTTCCCCTCCTGGCCATTCACCGGCTTGCGGATGCCGGCGATGTTCACCATGGCCACCCGAATGGGATTGATGGTCTGGGAGAGGGGCTGGGTCAGGGCCACCCCCTGGCCATTCACGCCAGAGGTTGCCGATTGCGTCATGGCCAGCATGCCCAATCCCAACTGATCGGCATGATCCCGCACCAGATGAATCCCCCAGGCAAAGGTGCCGATGAACAGCACGATCAGCACCATGGCGGGAATTCGCCACGCCTGACGGCAGAACGGCAAAAAATTGGGAAGATGTTTGTACGCTCTCATCGTGGTGTCCCAAACAACTCTTTTTCCAGTTTCAGCTTAAACCTCGGCGCGACAACGAGCCCCATCAAACCGCAATCACCGTGATGTACACGGTGGAGATCATCAAAAACAGCAGCGAGACCGGAATCCCCCAGTGCAGATAGCCATGAAAATCCAGCACATCCGCAGCATTCATGCGTTCGCGAGGCCACTCTTTGGCATACCGGGCCATGGTGCTGGCCACGACCGGGCCTGCGGTGGCACCCGACAGGGTGGCCGACGAACCGGCCAAAACCCCCAACGAGAGCGCCCACCAGATGGCATCCCCGGGAAAATCACCACGCATCCCCTGGATCACCGGAACCAACAGCGCAGTCGTGGGACCGGCATTGAACAGCGGGGTCACGATGCCGGCCAGCCACATCACCACCACCAGGGTGGTCGTGGTCTGGTTGCCGCCCAGGGTCTCGATCACCGCCCGGAACAGCTCCAGCACCCCGGCTGCCTGTAGCCCGCCCACCATGACGAACAGCCCCAGGAAAAACAGCAGATCCCCGCCGCTCATCGCGGCAAAAAGCCCCTCTTTGGGGATCCGACCCCACACCAGCATCGCCAGTCCAGCCACCAGCGAGATCATGGCCGGCAGGAGGCCGAGAGGCTTGGCCAGAAAGAAACCGATCAAAGAGAGGAGAAATCCCCAGCCGCCCACTTTGAAAAGATAGGGGTCCACCTGAATCCTGCCGTCCGCCCCATGCCTCGGGGAGAGTTGCGCCAGGGAGTCCTGTATGGCCTCCAGATCGAGCCTCCCGGTAGCTAAACCAGTCACGGTTTTTTGGAAATGAAGCAGCAAAACGGCCAAAAGTATCAGACACGGCACCATCATGCCGGCGATGAAATCATCGAAATGGAGTCGGGCGACCGAACCGATGATCATGTTGGGGAAATCCCCGATCAGCGTGGAGGCCCCGCCCAGATTGGAGGCGATCAACTCTGCGGCCACCAAAGGGGCTGCCGGCATGGTCAGAGACCGACAGAGAACCAGGGTCAGCGGCAGGACGATCACCATGACGGACAGATTGTTGAAACACAGGGATGCCGAATAAGTGGACAGAATCAACAGCGTCAGGATCAGCTGGCGATTTCCCTGGGAATAGCACACGGCCTTGAAGGCCAGATCATGAAAGATCCCGGAGCGATAGAGGACATTGGAGATCAATGACATGCCAAACAGCAAAGCCAAACTATCGAAATAAATCGCCTCAAAGGCTTCCTGAAAAATATAGAAATCAAACAGCCAGCCAAGCAGTAAAAACAGCACGGCCCCGCCGATCATGGCTACTCCACGCTCCACCCGGTCGCTCTGTACCAGGAGGAAAATCGCCACGAACAAGGAGAGCGTCATGACCATCCGGAAGGTCTCCATGGGTCAGACCACTCCGACTTCAGAGGCATCCGCCTCGGCCTTGCGGGCGAATTTCTCGCGCATTGCGACGAATTCGTCCTCCATCTGCTGCATCTCCGGCAAACTGCCGCTCGCGGATTTGAAGTGGACGCTCACCTCGCCCAGATGCGGGATGGCGCTCACCAGACGCTCCTCGACCCACAGACTGATCTCCTTGCCGCGCTCCACGGTCAATTCGGGATCGATGCCGATCACCAGGGTCACCCAGATCTCCTGGCCAACACGACGGGTCAACACGCTCTCCACGCTCTGCACACCGGCGACACTGCGGGTCAACTCCTCCACCTTGCGGATGGTCTCTAAGGGTGCCGAGACATCCATCAACCCCTGCAACGCCTCCGAGGTGATCTTGATCCCCAGATGGAACAGATCCAGACACTCCCCGACCGCCACCAGGGTGTCAAGCCACGGCATGTTCAGATAGTGCGAGCCGATGATCCCCAAGGCCACGGCAAAGGAGGAGATGGCATCCGACTTCTGATGGTCCGACAGAATGGCGATGATGGGACTGTTGACCTGATGGGCCACGCAGCGGGTGTAGTACCACATGTAGAGATTGGCACCGACCACGAACAGCGCGGTCCACAAAGCGATCATGTGCGGGGCCTTGTGGGTCATGCCCGCCCCGGACAACACCTTGTCGGCCTCGAAATAGATGAACATCCCGGTGATGGTGATCATCGAGAGGCCGACCACCAACGAAAACAGGAACTCCGCCTTGCCGTGTCCGAACTGATGCTCCTCGTCGAGCGGCTTTTTGGAATAGTTCAGACCCAGCAGGATGATGATCGAGGTCAAGACATCCTTGGCCGAATAGAGCGCATCGACCATCAACGCCTGCGAGCCGGAGATGAACCCGACAAAGAGCTTCAACAAAGACAAGCCGATGTTGACCACCAGACCCGTCCACCCCACGGTGCGGTGACAGATCAGGCATTGCGGGTAACTCATGGTTCCTCATTCCTGCGTCGGATGCGCATCACCTTGCGGGCCAGATGGTTGACCGTCGAGACCAGAAAACCGGCGATGAAGGCCCCGGAGATGATCAAGATCAGGGGCAACTCCAAAGGCGGTCCCACGACCAGCCGAACCTGCACCGCATGCATGTTCTGGGAGGCAAAGATCAACAACAAGATCGCCAAAAGCAGAGCGAGGAAGGCGCGTGACCGGCCTTCCTTGTCTGTTTTGACTGGAGTGCGTTGCTGCCCCACCTTCATGCCGGTTCTTAGATGTTTTCCGCCCAATTGCCGATCAACGGCAGCTTCCAGGCTCGCCCCGTAAAGACCGAGATCAGGCCGATGACGGAGAAGACGAAGCAGAGCAGGCTGGAGATGCCGAAGAACAGGCGACCCAACCCGGGGAATACCAGGCTGTAGATGGCCAGAACCTCCCACATCCACAACACGATCCCCTGCCGGGCGTGAAAGCGCACATAGGGATCGTCCCGGTTCACCACCAGCGGCACCAGGGAGAGGATACCCAGGTAGCTCATGGCGGCCAGCATCCGGGTGGTCAGGCTGCGTGACATGGTCAATGTCGATGACATTTCTTACACTCCTTCTGTTTGAAGGTGGCTTGGCACGGTTGTTTGGGCAAAATCAGGCAGAAGCCACATGTCCAACCTGATCCCAATACTGCGGCGGCAACTCCATGGCCAGCTTCAAGGCGCCGATGACGCCGCAGTAATCCGGATCCGGCACCTGTTGAACCTGGACTGTGCCGTAATCTTGCATCATCGCCATGATCATCTCCTCCAGCCCGCGGATCTTCGAGCCGCCGCCGGTCAGATAGATGTTCTGCAACGCCTCTTCCTGATCCTCGGGATCAAAGACGCTGATCAATGCCTGGAGATGCTCGACGATCTCGCTGACGATCGATTCGCAGGCGGTGCGTATCTCCCGGGTCAAATTGATCGCCACCGGTTTGCCGGCCAGGCGCATGTTGACGACCACTTCCCCCTGCGGCGTGCCGACAAAGGCATGTTGTTCCTTGATCTTGCGCGCCAGATTGTTGGTCATCTGCACATGCGGGTGGTTCTCGCGAATCAGATTCTCCAGCACCAGGTCGATGTAGTTGCCGGCCTTGAGCACCGTCACCTGCTCGTTGACCCCCGGGATCGTCCCCATCATGGCGCAGATGTCGGTCGTGCCGCCGCCGATGTCGATGATGATCGCGTTGTTCAACTGGTCGATGGCATAGGCGGCCATGAACGGCTCGGAGACCACCATGGAGAGATCCAGGAGTTCATGGGTGATCTTCAACAGCTGGTTCTTGTTGAAGAGCGAAGCGCGCGCCGGCACCCCCAACACCCCGTAGATCTTCTCCCCAGGCTGCGGCTGCATGATGCTGATGGCGTGCTTGATCAACAATTTGGCCGCCTCGGTGGCCTGGTCATTGGCATCCTTGAGCACACCGTCTTCCAAGGGATAGTGAATGTTCAGATAGGATTGCCGCTTGACGGCCTCCTCACCGATCATGTGCGATTGGTGCATCAGCTTGACGCCAATGATGTCCTTGGGATAGCCGACAACGGAGCGCACCGTGGCCTTGTCCCCACGGTTGGACATGATCATGGTCCTGGAAGTCCCCAGGTCGATCCCGAGCAAAAGTGGACTGCGATCGGATTGTTGCATGGTATTTCTATCCCTTCGGCGTGGATGTGAATGGAATCGTCATGCCTGTCGCTTAAAGATAACGTTATTGTTGGCAACCCGGTCATTTCCTGGCCGGCTTGAAAGCCTGAAACACCGAACCGATAGCACCCAGTACCGGCATGGTCACGATGCCGACGGCACCGATCACGATATTCCCCGCGCCGACCACGATCCCGGCCACGCCATCACCCGCACCCTTGACACCCTTGGCGATGCGTTGCGCGGCACGATCGGTTCCGGAGAGCTTCGGCCCCGGCGCCTCCGGTTGCGGCTCTTCACCGGTCACGCTGGTCTGCACCTTCATGGCCGCCGCGACACTCCCCTCGACCACCGCACCCACCATGTCACCCAGGGCATTGAAAATCCCGGTGCCCAACGACTCGACCGGCACCTCGATGGAGCCATCCGCGCCGACGCGCCGAGAAGCGCTTCTCTTCGTCTTGGCTGCGGGAGCCGCTTCCTCTTGCGGGGCTGCGTCGGCATCGGCGGCCCTGGAACGGGTGACCTTGATATCCAACTCTTCCGGCAAGGGATCGTGTCCCTTCAACTGCCGCAGGAAGGCCTCGGTCAAACGGGCCTGGCTGGGGGAGGGGAGGGGATCCATCTTCTGCCGCAATCCGCTCGGAGCCTTCATCGAGGGCGGCAACAACACCCCTGGCTGAACGACTGCCGCAGGGGCCTCGACCGGCGCAGCCGGTTTCTCTTCAGCCTTGGCTGCGGGGGCGGTCTGGGCAACGGCCTCATCCGGCGTTGCGACCGTCTCGGGAGCGGATGTGGTGATGACATCCTCCTGGATGGTGAAGCCTGTCGAGGATGCAACCTCGGCGTTTTCGGTTGCTGCCCAGGCCTCGGTCGCCGCCTCGGTCGCCGCCTCGGTCGCCGCCGGAGCCTCGGTCTCTTTCGGGGTCTCGATCTGGCTGGCGATTCTGGCCTTCAGGGAGGCACGCAGATCAAATCCCTCCTCCATGCGCTTGGAAGCCGCATCCCGGATCATCTTCAAGACCCGTTCCTTCTCGGCGGCCGCCACGTAAGGATCCTTGCGGGTCAGGCCCACATCGATCTTCGGGCTCTCCGCGACCGCCGGAGCTTCGGCCTCTTCGGTGGGCTGAACCGGAGTGCGCGCCAGATCGGTGAAGTGCTCCGCCAAACCGGACATCTCGGCGATGCGGTCGGTGATCGGATTGGCTGGTTTTTCTTCCGGTGCCGGGGTGGCCTCTTCAAGCGCTGCCGCTGCTTGGGCCGTTGCCTCCGGTTGTACGGGTTCTTCAACGGCTGCGGGTGCCGCTTCGACTGCGGCTGCCGCCTCGACTGTGACTACCGTTTCGTCGGCAACCACAGGTGCTGCGTCAACGACCACAGGTGCCGCTGCGTCGGCGATCACCGGCGTCTCGGCCTCGGCAATCACATCGGGTTCCTTGGGCGCTTCCGGCTGGGGCGCGGCTTCGACAATCTCGACCGGCTTGGCCTCGGGGGCATCCCCAAGCCGCAGCACCAGTTTCGGCTCCTCAGCTGCCGCGTTTGAATCCAACGCGGGAGGCGTTTTGGCAGACGAGAGGGACTTGCCACCGCTCTGCTTGCCTTTCAACTTGTCGTTGATCTGACGTTGCAGCACAGCATCCATCTGATTGGCAGCCGCATCCTCGGCATCAACCGGATTCACAGCCACGGATTTTTCCCCATTGGATTGTGACTTGGCGCCTTTTTTCTCTTCTCCAAGTCCGTCTTTGTTTTTTTCCATCTCGCTGTTTCTCCTGTCAGCCGTTATTCAATGGCGATAATGAGGAATATTGCTGCTATTGCAATGTGACGAACATTCGTTTTCCATCTCGCTCCACATCCAGAAGAATCGTCTTCGCCGTGGCGCTGGCCTTGATCGCCTGGTCCAGCTCGGCATTGGTGCCCACCGGAGCCCCATTGATCGCCACCACGATGTCGTTGGCGCGGATGCCGGCCATCTCCGCCTGCAAGCCGGGATCGACCTCCTTGACCAGGGCGCCCCGCTTGTTCTTGAGCGCGGGATTTTTGGCTGTGGCGGCCTTTTGGATCGGGTTCAACTCCATGCCGAACCACTCGAACTCGGTCGGCGGTTTGGGTTGTTTGGGCTGTTTGGTTTTGGCCTTGGCCGTGGTTTGATCGGCAGCCGGTGGGGTTCCATCCACCAATATTTGCTGGGTCTGATCCATCACAACGACCGGCGGGGCCACGGTGACCGGCTGCGGCGTCATGGTCAGGGTCACCTCCAGGCGCTGCCGTTTGCGTACCAGGGAGAAGCGCGCCTTGTTGCCTACGGAGATCTCCTGGAGCCGCTGCTGCAACTCATCCGGATTCCGGACCCAACGGCCATTGACCTTGAAGAGGATGTCCCCGGTCTGCAGCCCGCCAGCCTCAGCCAAAGAACCGGGCTGCATGCTCTGCAAAAACACGCCGGTCGAGTAGGGCGGCTGGAACCGCTTGACGAGAGCATCGTCCAGTGTCCGGAATTCGGCTCCCAGAATCGTGGGAATGACACTGACCGTGGTGCCGGGCGGATTGGAGCTCCCGACCGCATTGGAGGTTCCCGCCTGATTGGCAGTGCCCGAAGGATTGGTCGAGCCGACCGAATTGACCGCGCCACCCGCAACGCCGGCGCCATTGTTGCCATTGGCCGGTTGCCGGGGAGTCAGCGAGATGTTGATGCCATTGGCCCCAGCGGGTGTGACCGTCTGGTTGACCGGCTGGCCATTGCGCAGGATCACGTGGCAATTCTCGCACGTCCCCCGATCCCCATGCGGGGCCACGGCATTGAGCGGAATCGGCGGCGGGCCGGTACGGGTGGCGGCCACCGCACGTCCCTGACCGAGCCAACCCGGCTGGGTCATGGCCGGGGTCACCTCCGGGATGGAGATCACCTCGGCGATGAACTCCTTGACGCTGTTCACCGGAACCGAGAAACCGACGCCGGAAAAGGCCTGAGTCGGCGAATAGATGGCCGTGTTGATGCCGATGACGTAGCCATGGCGGGAGACCAGCGGGCCGCCGGAATTGCCCTGATTGATCGCGGCATCGGTCTGGATCAGATCCTTGTGGATCGTGCCTTCGATGGTCACCGCCTTGCGGGCGCCGGAGATGATCCCTTTGCTCACCGTTTGATCCAGTCCGAACGGACATCCCACGGTGATCACCGGGTCGCCGACCGCCAAGAGATCGCTGTTGCCGAGCGGGGCGGGTTGCAACGGGATCGGGACATTGATCTTCAACAACACCAGATCCCGGGTCGGATCCAGCCGTACCACATCGGCGGGATAGCGCTGCATGCCGTAGGGGCCGAACACGGTCACGAAGACGTTCTGGGAGTTTTCGACCACATGGAAATTGCTGACGATGTAGCCATCCGCCGACACGATCACCCCGGAACCGATGCTCTCCATGGCCACGCCCGAGAAGGGACTGGCGAATTTCAGTCCGTCGGGCGAGCCGGGGGCGGCGATGTTGGCCGGTTGTGCGGCGCCCGGCTGCTGGGTGGCTGCAGGCGTGGACATCGGCATGGTGTTGGGCATGGTCGAGCTGCGGTTCTGCGTGCTGACGTTCACCACACTGGGCAAAATCGAGCGCACCACGGTGGGAAAGGACTCCGGATCCACGGGCGCTGGCAGCGGATTCTGGAACAACGGCTGCGGCCAGACCAGACCGGCTGGTTGCCCTTGCGCCATGCCGGCAGGGACGGTCTGCACCGGGGTTCCGGGCAGCTCGGCAATCGCCTGAACCCCCCTCTGGCCGACATCGCGGGTCAAGGCATACGCCTTTTCCGAATCGATGCCGATCTCATCGAGGAAATAGTTCAGATACCAGTAGCTTCCCACCAGCCCCAGGACGGACAACGCCCCGAGGATGTAGAGATACTTCCGGTATTGGAGTCCACATTCGACGCTTTTGCTGGAAAACATAGCGTTCTACTCATCGGATTGAGAAGAGGACTCGGACAGTTCCGCATCCATCGGTGCAGCAGGCGGCTCTTTCTTGATCTTGGTGACCCCCGCGCCCAGCGACACGATGCCCAGAATCAACAGCGCCAAGGGCACCAGGCCGCGCAACAACTCGACGATCGACCACCACCAGGTCGAGACGCCCCACAGGCCAAGCGCCATGGCAATCAATCCGAATACGATTTTAGGCATTACAAGCCATCCCCAATTTTAGATGGAAGACAAATCCAAACGCTCATCCAACGTCGTCTCCCCCCGAACCACCCTCTTCACGCTCAATGCGTAGAGAAACAGGAGCAGATTGACGATCCCCATGAATATGAACGGCACGGTCGGCCCCAGCCAATCGAACAGGATGCCTCCGACCTGCAGAAAAAAGATCACCCCAAAACAGCCAACCGTATTGAACACCCCCAGCACCGAGCCGCGGATCTCCTCCGGGGCCAGATCCATGGCCAGGGTCTGGGGCACCAGCACGCATCCGGCCTGACCAATGCCGATGATGGAAACCGGTAACAGAATCCACCAGGAGAAAGGATTGAGAATCAATCCCATCGCGGCAAAACCGATCCCGGAGATCAACAGGCCGATCACGATGGCCGGGATGCGACCGATGCGGGCCGTGACCCGCCCCCAGATCGGAATCGAGATCAATACCACCAGCCCCAGCGCGCCGATGACGAGCCCGGCGCGTGAGGCCGCCTGCTCGTGGCTGGTGTTGTGCAGCAGATCGGCGAAATAGACGAACCAAGTCATCAGGAACAGCCCGACCAGCACCATGTCGTTGCGGGCCGTGAAGGCAGAGAGAAAGCTCAACCGCAACCCCTGCTCCCGTTTGACCAACTCCCACACATCGCGAAACGGGAAACTCCGATCCACGATCTTCGGTTCGACCATCTCCACCAAAAGTCTTTTGGCCAGCCAGGCCCCGGCCAGGGCGAACAGACCGGCCAGCCACATGGTCATCGTGACCCCGATCTGCTCGGGCAACTGCATGAAGACCGCGTAGACGATCGTCACGCCGAAGGCCATCATGAACCCGACGTTGGCCAGCAGCAGGGGACGATCCTCCTGGCGGGTGTAATCCCCGGTGAGCGTGGCGATCTGCGGCCAGATCAACGTGCCGCCCAAAGACATCAACACCCGCACCAGATAAAAGATCACCAGCGCATTGAACCCCAGCATGGCCCCGATCTCTTGATCAAAGGGAGCCAGGAGCGCTGTGAAACCCGCCAGCAAAAATCCGTAGACAATCAGCGGGATACGTCCGATGCGATCGGAGATGTAGCCGAGATAGCCTACAAACAAGAGATCGACCAGTTCGGTGATCGCCTGGATGTTGGCGTTGACGAAACCGGCGTTCTCGCGCGTCAGACCGAGCACCCGGCTCAAATAGAGTGGTTGCAGGGCCAGGACCATGGTCAAAAAGATCATCACGATGGCCACGATCAAATAGAGGGCGTTGTGATGATAGCCCTCCAGATCCTCCATCATGGGCTTTTTTTCGTCCGTAGCATTCATGCGCACGCTGACTTCACACTTTCTGACGCGCCGACTCGTCGGGCAAACCGGCGAGGGAGGCGATGACCGGGATGCGCCAGCGTTGGTTCATCACCACCGAAAACAGGCCGAACATGCTCAAAAAGAGCACCAGCACGGTCGAGGTGCTGAACAGATAGGGTCCGAGTCCGGGCAGATGCATGGCAAAGTAGGAGAGCACGGTCCAGACCCACAGCACCAAACCCTGTCTGGCGTGAAACACCACAAAGGAGTCCCTGGACTCGACCAGCAACGGCACGAGACACAAAACGCCCAAATAGCTCAGAGCGGCCATCAAGCGGTTTTTCATGGTTTTCAAAGATCATCCAAACAGGGTCGATACCCTCCACCTGCCAGGTCGCGGCACACATACGGACGACCGGCAGGCGGAACCCGAAAAATCAACCACGCGCTCGATCAGCTGAGCGCATCTTCCAACTCGCCGCCATCTTGAGAACGTTTCATATAGCTGTAGATGCCGACGCCGACCGCAGCCAGCGCGCCGACCAGCATGATCGGTCCCCACGCCCCCAGTCCGAGACCGAGACCCAGGCTGGTTCCGGAACCGGTCCAGATGGTGCCGCCCGCAGCCGCGCCCTTGACACCCGCAGAAGTCGCGGCACTGGCGGCAGCCTTGGCACCGCCGGAAAGGGTGGCCGAACCGGTGAGCGCCGAACCGCCCGCCATGGTGTTGGTGGTCCCGGTGGCGATGCCGCCGGCACCCAGGGTTGATCCGGCGGTGGCAGCCGCCACGGTCTCGTTGCCAACAGCCGCCGTGGTGCCCACCTTGCAGGCTGCGGCACCCTTGCCGGCCAGCGCGCCCTTGCCAGCTGCGGAGGCGGCCCCCTTGCCAGCTCCGGCGCCCTTGCAGATCAGGCCACCTTTGCCAGTGGCCGCACCCTTGGCCGCCGTACCTTCGATCTCAAACCCCATCGGCTGCATGGCCACACCCGCCATGCCGGCCTTGGCCGCCGTGCCGCTGATGCCCGGATGCAGGATCAACCATTTGCCGGCAGCAGTCGTACCGAGCGGAGCCTTGCCCACGGTGACCGTCTTGCCGACCAGCGCCGAGAGTTGACCGGTCTGGCGGGCTCCTTCCAGTTTCAGGGCCACCATGCCGCTATTCGCACCCGAGCCTGCCACCGGGTTCAAAAAGATCCAGTTCGCCAGACCATCGCCCGTTGCCACGGTGCTGCCCACCGTGAACGACTGACCCGCGAGCATCGGCACTTGGGCAGCCTGGGCAGCTCCGCTCAACTTGAACATCATGGTTTCCACTGCCATCGTAACATCTCCTTGTTTTGTTGATTATGCGTGAAAGTCAACACGCCGCAGCAAAATTAACCTCAATTCTTGCAACAAACAAACAAACAAACAAAAGGTTTAATAATATTATTTTAATATGGAGATTTTATTGCTAAACCGCAACCATCACGGGATGCGTAGTTCCATTAATAGGGGTCCAGGGGGATTATCCCCCTGGTGGGATCCATGCGAAAAATGCGCTGCGCGCCGCCTTCGTGAGCGTCGTTTCCGCTTTTTGGAAACGACGCTCACATCTTGCACGCAGCCTTGCAAAAAACTACGCATCCCAAAGCAGGTGCGGTTTAATCAATATCCATTCTCAAAATAGAATATGTATAGCATGCTGTGAAAGATATATTCAAGATTGAACTTTGTCTTTTGATGTATTTTTTTTGGTCAATCAATATTTTGAGAACGATTCTCAATAAGATTAATTGGTTTGCTGTGTTAATAATGCAGGCAATCAAAATAAACAAAAAAAGCAATTTCATTGTTTATTCTTATAATAATTTACTAATAATATATTATTACAAGAATTTATTCAATCTTTTAGTGTTTTCTTGACAGAAAGCCGTCCCATGCTGTAGCATCGAATAATGAACTTAACAAACATTGTTTACTTTTATTTTTGATCGTTTCCAAAATCATGCGATAACGCACCAGGGGTCCAACCATGATGCTTGCCATTGCCACATTCTTTTCAAGTCTTGGGGGCCATCTGGTCCTGGCTTGCATGGTCATCGGTGGTTTTTTGCTGAGTCTGGGTATTTTCTATCTGCAGACCCGGAAAATCGGCAAGCAGATCGTGCGCGGTTTGCGCCTCGTCCAACAGCAGGGCGCTTCCGAAAGCCCTGACCAGGATTACGACCTCGGTCAGAACGTCCTGCGCCGCAAGCTCCAGTTCGCCAGGAACTGGCAGACGTTCCGCCAAGGCATGGAACAGCCGGAGATGCACTTCTTCGCATCCGCCTGGGCCGAATTCATCAAGCACATCACCCTGCCCGCAGCGGATTCCCAGCAGGCTGTGCGCACCAGCGCCGACCCTTCCCTCTATTTCAATGAACGCTCCCTTTATTTCGTCAACATCAACACACGACTCTTCGATGCCATTCCGGGCTTTTTGACGGGTGGTGGCATCTTCGGCACCTTCGTCGGACTCGTGGCCGGCATCTATTTGGCCCAGGACGGCATGGCAGCCGGTCCCCAGGAGATGAAGCAGGCGATGAAGTTCCTGATGGGTGGCGTCTCCACCGCCTTCATCACCTCGATCTTCGGTATCGGCCTCTCCATCCTCTTCTCGATCATGGAAAAACGGCGCCAGCACTGGATCGGGCGTCTGGTCCATCAGTTCTGCGAACAATTGGAAGCCTGTTTCGAGATCCAGCATCGGGAAGACAGCGGCATGGCCAAGCTGCACATCGCCCAGATGGAGCAGGTGGCGGAGCTGAAAAAACTGACCCGGCTGTTGCAAACCAAAACCGTCGGGTCGGAGCAGACCGCTCAACCGGCGGCGGAGCTGGAAACCCGCATCGGCGCCAGCCTGGCCCCGGCGATCGGCAAGATGTTCGAAACCCTGGTGCGCTATCAGGACAACCAGCGCGCCACCCAGCAACAGGCCATGCAGGGCGCGCTCGCCCCATTGTTCGAGCAGTTCCAGAACACGCTCGGGGAGAAACTCTCCGCCATCGAGCTGGGGCTGTTCGCCTTGAACGAGAACCTGCGCAACCAGAATGCCGGCATGAATGATTTATGGCGCGATCTGCGTGCCTCCGGCCAGGAGGGATTGTTGCATACCGCTCAGAGCATCCGTGCGGCCTTCGACGACTTTGGCGTGCAGTTCACCCAGCTGATGCGTGAATCCTCCGCCGGCTCGCTCAACAGTCTCAATCAGGCCATGAGCCGGTTGACCGACTCCCTGGCCGCCTTGCACACCGCCCAGGAGGCCCAGTTGCGCGGGGTCGCCGAGGGACTGAACCGCTACCAGGGGGATTTGCGTGGTTTTGGCGACCGACAAGGTCAGGCGCTGGCCCAACTGGTCACTGGCTTGAACGATACCACCGGTCAGGGGCAGAAACGACTCGAACAGCTCCTCGCCGGCTTGAACGACACGAGCGATCAGGGGCAAAAACGGCTCGAACAGTTGTTCTCCACCCTGCAAGGGGCCAACGATCAGAGCAGCCAAAGGCTCGAACAACTCGTCTCAAGTCTGCACAAGGGGATCGTTGGGCAGAACGAACGATTGACGCTTTTCGTTCAGGATGCGGCGCGGATTCTTTCCGAGTTGAAAAACAATGGCGAGGTACAGAGCACACATACCCGGCAGACCACCTCCAGTCAAGAAAAAGTGGTCAACCACCTGCTGGCCAATCTCGCCGATGTGGCCGCCGGCATGAAGAGCTCGCAGATCGAATTGGCCGCTGGCCGATCTGGCGGATGTGGCCGCCGGCATGCGCGGCGCGCAGACCGAGATGTCCGCCCTGCTCAAGGACTCTTCCGCCGGTCTGGCCGGCACCATGCAGCGCACCATCAGCGATCTGGGCACGGTGGCCGCCGGCATGAAGGGCGCACAGAGCGAGCTGGTCACCCTGCTCAGGGAGTCGGCCAACAGTTTTGCCGGCCAGATGGGCAACTCTCTGAAAGATATGGCGCAATCCTCCACCGCCATGCTGGCGGTGCAAAACGAGATGCAGCGCATCTTCGGGGCCGCCCCGAATCTGCTCATGGCCACCGAAAGGCTGCTTGAAGGCATGGATCGGTTCCAAACCTCGATCGGCTCCAAGATCGATACAGCGGTGACCGCCGCCAAGCCGCGCGAGGCGACCCAGCCCGGCGTGCAGGAGAAACTGATTCTCGACCAGATGACCCGCTACATGGATTCGACCCGCGATGCCTTGCAAGAAGAGTCCAAGACCATCTCCGAGACCATGATGATGGCCGGCGGCCTGCTGCTGCGCGCCGCCGAAAGCCTGGAGCAGACCGCTTCCGGCATGGCCAGCCATTTCGCCACCTCGTTGAATCAGCTCTCCACCCAGCACACTTCGGCTGCCACCACCCTGCGCCAGGCGAGCGATCAGGTCGCCGGTCGCCTGGAGGAGTCCATCTCCACCCTGCTTTTGACCATGGAGGAGATGCGTTATGCCGTGGACGGCATGATGCAGAACGCCGGCAAGCGGGAAACGGTGGTTTCGCGTCCCGACGACGAGATGCGGCTTGGCCAGCAACGCCTGGAGGAGACCCTGCTCGGCATCCTGCACTACATCGAACGGTTGGAGAACAATCATCAAACGACCGTGTTGAGCCTCGATCACCACAACCAGACGGTCGCCACCGCCTTGCAAAATTCGCGTGAGTACATGAGCCAGGGCAATGCCGAGCTGCAATCCTTGGTCGGCGTGGCCGCCTCCTCTCTGGTGCAGGCGGTCGGCGAAGTCAATCACGCCCTGACCCGTCTGAATGTCTCGATGCAGCAGCAATCCACCCGCCTGGGGGATGAAAATCGTCAGGCGCTCACCGAGGTGACTTCGCTCTCCACCAGCCTTGTCAATCACTTCGATCCGGAACGGGGCCGTTTTGGTCATCTGGTCGAGGCCATGGAGTCCGGGGCGATGATGATCGCCGTGGCCGGCGACAAACTGCAAACCAGCAGCGACAAACTGGAGAAGGTATCGACCACGCTCACCGCCACCCAGGAGACCGCGCGTCAGACCCTGGCCGGCATCGGCAAGGCGCACGAGCAGTTGCGACTGCTTTTGACCAACTACGAGGCCCGTTTCGAGAAGGTCGATGACACGTTGGGACGCACCTTCACCCATCTCAACAACGGCGTGCAGGAGTTCTCCGAAAAGGTGCTCCATTTCATTGGCCAGATCGACGAGCACATGGGCGGGATTTCGGAGAAACTGGGCTACAGCGTCGGCGATCTGGGCTCCAAGCTCGACGACATGAACGACACCTTAAGCGGTTTCCTGGAGTCCCTCTCCTCGACACTTCTCAAACCGTTGATCGAGAGCTCCCGGCAGGTGATGCAGGCCGGCCAGAAGATCCACGCGGCCATGGAATCTTTGCAACAACTTTCGCACACCTTGAAACAGGCCGATGGCCTCTCCCACAAGGAGGCCCAACAGACCCTGGCCGCCATGACCGAGGCCCAGGAACGGCTGAAGATGACCATGGCCGTCATGCAGCAGCAGTTCCAATCCACCTGGCGTGAGCATCAACAGAAGGTCGATCAGGTCACCAAAGACATGGCGCAAACGCTCGGGACTTTGAACGGTGACCTGAAGTCCTTCTCCTCGGAGAAGATTTTGGAGTTCATCGGTGGGGTGGATGAACACATGGATCTGGTGTCGCATCAGCTGCGTGGCACCATCGAGGATCTGCACGGCAAGCTCGAAGAGATGAACGAAACCATGAATTACTACATGCAGATCAACCCGGACCAGAGGTAACGGAGCTGTCATGTATCAGCGCAGGCGCGAAACCCGGGGGCCGCAATACACGGCGCACGACTACTCCATCTCGATCAGCGATGTGATGTCTGCGCTTTTGTATGTGTTCATCGTCATCCTGATCATCTTCTCGTTCAACATGGGCAACTCGGAGAGCGACTTTCGCACCGAGTATCTCAAGGCCGCCGAGGAGCGCGAGAAGATCCGGAAACTCCATGAGGAGCAGAGCGAGAAGCTCAAGAAATTGGAGGTCGGCATCGTCGAGTTGCGCGATCTGGCCGCCAACCTGAAACGCGACCTGGATTCGCACATGGCCAAGACCCGGCAGTTGCTCCAGCAGCTCTTGACCGACATCCACCACGATCTGCAAGCCGAGAATGTCCAGGTTTTCATCGACCCCAATCATGGTATTTTGCGACTGCCGAATGAAATTCTCTTTCCCCTGGGCGCGGCGCAATTCGCCCCCGGCGGCGAAGAGACCCTGACCAAACTGGCCAAAGTGCTGGCGCGTCATCTGCCCTGCTATGCCGGGTCGGTGGACAAGGCGACCCGTCCGGCCCTCTGCACGGAGCGGCAGTGGAATCCCGGTACGCTCGATGCGGTCTTCATCGAGGGGCATACCGACAATATCCCATTGGGCAGGGCCAATCCCTTTGCCAACAACCTGCACCTCTCCGGCATGCGCGCCATCAAAACCTTCGAGACCATCCTGGGTGGCGAGAAGGGTGGATCGGTTCTCAAGGAGTTGCGCAACCAGAAAGGGCAGCCGGTCTTCGGCATCAGCGGCTACGGTGAACACCGCCCGGTGGTGCCGCACGATGCCCCGACCGCCGAACCGGCCAACCGGCGCATCGACATGCGTTTCTTCCTGGTCAATCCGAAACCACCGGCGGTCATTCCGCAACTGTTTGAAGAGTTGGACCGCCTGACCCGCAAACTCGACGATCTGAAATGAGCCTGAAACGCGCCCTCTTCGCCTATCAGCAAGCCGTGGTCCATCCGGTCAACCTGCCCGTGGGCAGTCGTGTGGCATTGGCCGAACAGAAGCTTGCCGCCCTCTTTGCGCAGAGCGGATTCACCCGTATCCCGGCGGAAGATCTCCAGACCGGTCTGCTGCGCGTGGCCGAATGGATCACCCAGCACGATGGGATCGCCGGTCTCTCCCGCAAGGATTTAAAGAAGATGCCCTGGTTCCTCTTCGAGGATCTGGGCGATGATGTGACCTTGGCAGCCCTGCCGGGGAGCATCCCTCCAGCGGCACGCTGTCGGTGCTGCTCCATCAGGTGCTCTCAAAGCCCCTCACCCCGCAACAACTGACCCTGTTGCACCCGGTGTTGCTCGCGGCCATCGCCAATAGCCGTCATCCGAAATGGCAGCTCTGGAAGGATCGCTGTGATCGCTTTCACCTGTTGTCGCTCGACGGACCGGATCGTTTGGCCGGGCGGATCTACCAGGGCAGTCTCACCTTTGAAAATTTTTGTCAGGAGGCCGGCTTTGTCGGCGAGTTGGCCACGGGTGGATTCGTCCAAAGAAGTCTGGCGCGTTTGTTGATCCGGTTGGAGGGGTACGCGGATCCCAAGAACGGTTTGAAATTCGAGCAGTTGAAAGCACTCCTGCACGGCCTGCGTGATCAACAGGGGCGCTTTTTGCAGATCCTGCCCGGTTTCAAGGCGCAACTGGCCGAACGCCTGCTGACCCCCTTTGTCGATCGGGAACCCGAGACCAACCTGAAGAACCTGGTGCGCGATTTCCTGGTCAAGAATCTCGGCGATCCGCGCACCCACCCGGCTGCCTGGCAGGCGGTCGATTCCAGGGCGCGTCAGGTGATCACCGTGTGGCTCTCGGGGCGTCCGGCGCGGGTCGATGACAAGTTGTGGATGTTTGTGGAGGAGGCCAACAAGCAGATTGCCGGACTGGAGCAGGATTTCTACCAGATCAAGGGTCACGCCTCCGCCGTGCCGCCCCATCTCCTGGTGCAGGCCAAAAATCGCCTCAATGCCATCATCGGGGTTGCCCAGTTCTTTCAGTTGTTCGAGGTGATCAATACCTGCAAGACGATCGAATCGACTTTGCAGCGGATCGCCCAGCGGCTGGTGGTGGAGGATCCCCATCTGATCGATGAATTGTTCCACCGGCTGGGATTGCTGCAAACCGCGCTCCGGGATGTGCCGGGATTCATCTTTCGCGCCTGAGAGATCAGGTTCTTCTTTTGCCAATGGACACACTTTAAAGGTCACCCATGCCGGTATCCACGCTCCCGCCTCCTGTGCATGATCGCCCCATCCGGATCTGGGAGCAGGTCTATTGGGTGGGGTATTACGATCCGGCGAGCCGGATGTCGTGCAATCCGTATCTCATCGTCGATGGCGATGAGGCGGTGGTGATCGATGCCGGCAGTCGCCCGGATTTCAGCACGGTGATGCGCAAAATCCTGCAGGCCGGGGTTGCACCAAGCCGCATCCACACGCTCATCTATCAGCACTACGATCCGGATCTCTGCGGCAGTCTGCCCAATCTGGAAGAGATGATCGACCGGGCGGATCTGAACATCATCTCCAAGAGCGAAAACAATTATTTCATCCGGCATTATGGCTGCAAATCCGAACTGCGCTGTATCGACGCCCTGGATCGAAAACTCACGCTGGCCTCGGGCCGCACGCTGCATTTTATTCCCACCCCCTATGCCCATTCGGCGGGCAGTTTCATGACTTGGGATGCATGCTCCCGGATTCTCTTCACCAGTGATCTGTTCGGGGGGATGTGTGCGTGCGGGGAGGGCAATCGGTTGTTTCTGCATCTGCCATCCGCCTGTCATGCCTGTGATCGAAAGGGTGTTGTCGATGGGGAATTCCCGTGTGACCAGATCGGCAAACCATGCCCGCTGCTTGGCATCGAGCAATTCCATCGTCAGGTCATGCCCTCGTGCGCTGCACTGCGTCATGCGCTGGCACAGGTCCAGGCGATAGAACCGGAAATCGTGGCGCCTCAGCATGGCGCGCTGCTGGCCAATCCCGATGATATCGCATTGGTCACCAGTCGCCTGGCCGCCTTGAATGATGTCGGCATCGACGGCGTGCGGATGGGAACCGCCTGATGAACAGCCTGCACCCCCTGCTGGTCGAGTGCGCCCAGGATGCCGATCCCCGGATGATGCAACTGCTGGTCGTCATCCTCGAACAGCAGGCCGGATTGTCGGATAAGGATCTCTATCATGATCTGCTGGTTGAGTTGATCGCCCAGCTGGTCGAATCCGAACAACAGTTGACGCGCCACAAGGAGGCGCTCCAGTCGGCCAAGGAAGAACTCGAAGCCCAGAACCGTCAACTGATCGAGCTGGACCGGATCAAACGGGATGTGGAACTGATCGCGCGCCATGACCTGAAATCACCCTTGAACGGTATCCTCGGTTGCGCGGAGCTGTTGTCGGACACCTCATTGACCTCCGAGCAGCAAGGCCATCTCCGGACCATTCGCAAGGCGGGGATGTCGGCTCTGCACATGGTCACGCTGTCACTTGGGCTTTACAAAATGGAGCAGAAGAGCTACCGGCTGGAGTCGGTGCGCCTCGATCTTGTGCCGATCTTGAAGACGATCCGGGAGGATTTGCGCGCTTTAATAAATGGGAATGAGTTGCATTTAAATTTTCTTCTGGAGTATACTGCGCTCAAGGCCGGCGATACCTTCTTTGTGCGTGGCGAGGAACTGCTCTGCTATTCGCTGTTTGCCAACCTGATCAAGAATGCCCTGGAGGCTGCACCTCCGGGCTCCACGGTGCGGGTGATGCTGTTTGCACGCGAATTTAGTGAAGTGATTCTCATTCATAATATTGGAGCGGTCCCGGAGGGGTTGCGTGCGCACTTCTTCGAGAAATACACCACTGCGGGCAAGCGTTCCGGAACGGGTCTTGGCACCTATTCGGCCAAACTGATCTGCGAGACCATGGGGGGTCGGATCGGGATGCAGGCTGCCGAGCCGGAGGGGACGCGCATCATCGTGGTTCTGCCGTCCGGGACAGGAGCGTTGGCTGGAGATGTCATCCCGCCGGAGGTGATCGAGCCCTGGAAACGTTGTCCGCTCGAAGGGGTGACGACGCTTGCAGAAGTGCAAACGCCAGGGCAAGGGGTCGATTCTTTTCGCGCGGGGCATGCCGAGCTGCTGCATGAATTACGACGTGCCTTGGAGGACCGGAATTCCAATCGCGCTTTAGAGCAGGTCGAAGCGTTGAAACGTCTGGCCTCCGAGGCCGGGATCCGGGCCGTGGTCGCGCAAGCGCTCCGGCTGCAAGGGGTGATTGAGGTGGAGAGTTGGGAGGAGGCGGATTCCGCTTGTTTGAAATTAGTCAGAGCGGTCGAACAGGGGCTGCGCTCTTTATAAAGGATGGTGGAGGCGTGGCCAATGGGCCAGATCGTTTTTAAACGGTACCAATGTTTCATGGTGTGGTTTTGGAGTGAGCATGGTTGAGTCATCCCCCAGGGTCACGGTCGGATTGATCGGCAATCCGAACAGCGGCAAGACGACCCTTTTCAATCGATTGTGCGGCGCCCACGCGCCGGTGGCCAACTATCCGCGCGTCACGGTTCTGGTGCATGAGCAGGCGCTCGAACACGCCGGCCAGCGTTTTCTGCTCGCCGATCTGCCGGGACTCTACGCCCTGACCACCCAGACCCCGGAAGAGAGCGGCGCGCGCGACCATCTGCACGCCGAGCGCTCCCAGATTCTGGTCAACGTGCTGGACACGGGCAATCTGGAGCGGTCGCTGTTTCTGACCACCCAACTGGTGGAGATGGGGCGACCGATCATCTTCGTGCTCAACATGATCGACGAGGCGGAACGCAAATGGCTTTCCATCGATGCCGCCGGCCTGTCCAAGCGGTTGGGCGGTCCGGTGGTCAAGGTCAATGGGGTGACGGGCGAAGGGATCGACGGGCTGCGCGCTGCCCTGGTGGCGATCGCCCAGGCCATGCCGCATCATCCGGCACCCTTGGTGATCGACTATGATGACCACTTGGCCGCAGCCATCGAACGGGTGCAGGGTCTGATTCATCAACTGCATCCCGACTCCATGGAGCCCTATCAGAGCCGTTGGCTGGCGATCAAACTTCTGGAAGGGGATGACGCCCTGTTGCGGCGCGAGGGCGATCATACTCATCTGCTGGAGTTGGTGAATCGTGAGCGCCGGGAGTTGGCCCAGGAGCATGGCGGCGAGTGTGAAATGTTGTTTGCCGATGCCCGGTTCGCCCATGTGCAGGGATTGATCGCCGCCTGCGCGCGTCGTGCCGAACCGTCTGACACGCCGGACTGGACCGGTCGGCTGGACCGCTGGCTGCTGCATCGGGTGTGGGGCTTGCCCTTGTTCGTCGGGTTTTTGTGGGTGATGTTCCAGACCACCTTCACCTTGGGGAAATATCCGACGAGCGCAATCGAGATCATGGTCGGCTGGGTCAAGGAGTTCGCCGACGCCCTGATCCCGGCGGGCATGCTGCACGATCTGCTCATCAACGGGGTGATCGCCGGCGTGGGGGGGACGATCATCTTTCTGCCCAACGTGGTGATCCTGTTTTTCTTCATGGCGATGTTCAGCGAGAGCGGTTATCTGACCCGAGCCGCCTTCCTGATGGATCGGCTGATGCACGCCTTCGGGCTGCATGGCAAGGCGCTGATCCCTCTGGTGGTCGGTTTCGGCTGCAACGTGCCGGGGGTGCTGGCCGCCCGGACCATCGAGAGTCCCCGCGCCCGTTTGATCACCATCCTGGTCAACCCCTTCGTGCTGTGCGCGGCGCGTCTGCCGGTATTTATTCTCTTTGCGGGCGCTTTTTTCAGCGACATGGCCGCCACCATGGTGTTTCTGATGTATATGATCAGCATCGCCATGGCCATGGTGGGTTCTGTGTTGCTCAATCGTCTTCTGCCCAAAGGAATGAAAGAAAGCTTCATCATGGAACTGCCGCCCTACCGTCTGCCCACTTGGCGCTCCTTGAGCCGGCAGATGTGGGACAATGCCTTGGATTTTCTCAACAAAATCGGCGGCGTGATCCTGGTCGGCTCCATGGTGCTCTGGTTTATGAAGGAGTTTCCCAAGGAGATCGACTGGAGCATGGATTTTGCCAGTCACATCGAGCAGTTGAAAAAAGAGCCGGAAAGCCCGCAACGCGACGGGATGATCGCCAAACTGACCCGGCAGCAGGCCCAGGAGGCTCTTTCCAACAGCTATCTGGGTCGCATCGCCCAGGCGGCAAGCCCGGTATTCGCGCCTTTGGAGTTCACCTGGCGGGATACGGTGGCGATCTTGACCGGCTTCATGGCCAAGGAGGTGGTGGTAGCCAGCTATGCGGTGCTGTACGCCGAAGAGCGCGAACAGGCCGCCGAGTCCGCCAGCCTCAGGGAGCAGTTGTCCAAGACCATGTCGGCCCGGGTGGCATTTGCCTTCATGGTGTTCACGCTGCTCTACTCCCCCTGCCTGGCCACCATCGCCGCCATCCGGCGTGAAGCCGGCAGCTGGGGGTGGGCCGGCTTTTCGGTACTCTTCTCGCTCTCCATCGCCTGGAGTCTGGCCTTCCTGGTGGTCTGGATCGGGAGATTGGTATCCTGAAAGTCGTGTTTATGCACGGTGGCGTACCGCTTGTCCATGACAGCACCGACAAGCCGACACGAGGGACAGATTATGGTTTCATTAATGTTCATCAGGCTGATTTACAGCCTCTGCCAGCATCGGTCAAGGGAGGTGAGAACAGTCGGAGCCCAGTGCCTTCCAGGGCCGAAATCCAGCCGTGGAGGTTTTCTGACCCTGTATCTGTCGTTCTGACCGGATTGTCCCGTAATTTTGCTTGCCGAATGACGAGACTTGGTGGAGGATAACCAGAGACGGAACCCAAGGGGCGACGGAAGGACGACTCGGGTGGGCAATACCTACTGGCACAATCTGGTTGGGGCAACCCTGAAAGAGCTGTTGGAACCGGTTGGCATCGAGGTCCGCGTGGAAGTGCCGGTCACCTCCACGCCTCCCAGGGCGGATCTGATTTTGATCCGGCGCCAAATGGGAACCTGGACAGAAGCGCAGCGCATTTTGCTGTCTGACGGGTTGAGGGATTTGGATCCGGATCACATTCTGCTCGAATTGAAGATCACCGAGAGCCTGAATGAAGATGTTCTGTCCCGGCTATCGATGTACGATACCTTGTTCCTGGAGAGTGCCGGACTGCACAGGCGGCAGTTGCAGAGTGTCCTGATCGGTGCTATCTGCCCACGGTTAGAGTTCCTGGAGCGCTTTGCATTTCACCCTGTTGGACCTTCTGGGGTTTACGAAAGCAAGCCGCTTTGGGGCGGTGCGCTCCGTTTGATACTTCTGAACGAATTGGCGGACGAGGCCCGAAACGCTCCTCTGAAATGTTTTTCCAGTCGACGGGAAGAGAGACAGAAGGCGTTTCAGACCATCAAGAAGACCGGGTTGTTCCGGATTTCGGTTGTGTTTGGTCAAACCGTTGTCGGCTTATGGAGGTTGCTCATGCAAGGTTCATTGAATAGCCCGGAAATGGAGGGGGTCACGCCAGAGCAGGTGGCGCTGCTCGGCAGGGAGTGGTTTGATTTTCTGGTGGACACCATGCCCGAAGATGAGTTGTCCGCCATTCCAAAGCTGGAACACCTGTTGGTGCAAGGCCGCCAGGAAGGCCGCCAGGAAGAAGCCGCTTCCATGCTTTTGAAACAAATGCGCCGCAGATTTGGTCAGACACCAGACTGGGTATCCGACAAGGTGAAAACGGCGAGCCTGGAACTGATCGAGGTTTGGAGCGACAACTTCGTGTTCGCCAACTCCGTGGACGAGGTGTTCGTCGATCGGCATTGATTGGCAAAATGCTCTCCATATTCTCTGTTTCTCTCCGAATAATGCGTCTGCTTTCACGTTCATTTTTAGCTGGTTGATCTATACCGGAGTGGTCGGTTGGCGACCTTGGTACGCAAGGGACGTGCAATCGCACACACGGAGTCTCGCTTGTTGGAGCAGGGGATGTATCTCACTGGTTGTACATACAAATTTTTGCTGTTTTCATGAATCATTGCGAGTTTTGGCAACTGCCGACGGGCCAAAAAAGTGGATTGAGCGGACTCCTGCCATGGCGGCGGGAGTGACGGACCATCGGTGGACGATGAAGGAGCTATTGAGTTACAAAATCGTTCCACGATTAAGAACCTATGTCGTCCACGGTTGGATGTGGTGGTGCCATGCGCCATTTTGATTCTCCCATTGGAAGATCCAGAAATCCACATGGTGCATTATTCAAACATTTGTGTCACACATCATTCTTTCGATAACAAATGGATGGGAGTATGGTTAGGTTGACGTGAGACACCACCGATCTTCTCAAAAAGCGATTTTTGCGAACAATGTGCTGCGCTCATCACTCCGTGCTTCCCGGAGGAGGGGGTCAATTTTTCGTGTCGTCAGGGGTCAGTTTCTCATGTCGCCTGACACCGTCCCGGATGTTACCTTGCGCATCCCTGACCAGAGTCCCCAGTAAGAACCACGGGATCCCCACACCCCATGTTCCAGCTGCAACCCATGATCGGTCACGTAAGCTTGGAAGAGACACAATCCCCCGAGACCGGTGGTGGATTTCACCCCTATGCTTTGAAAACGCACCATATGTTGTTCAGGGAAATAAGTACCAACAACATCTTCGGTGCCTGCGGGTCCGATGGGATTGCCAACGGAACTATGGGTCCGGGTCCAGTGAAACCGTCCATGCAATGAATTGTTTTGATTGTGGGTTAAATCCAGTTTGAAGTGCCAGTTTGCCACTTTGATATCCATGCCCTCTCCCTCCCATTGACCCGTCAAATTCCACACAGGGGCCTTGGGAGTCGGGGTCAGCTGATTAAAGATTGCCTTTTTCTTCAGCCAGACCCGCCGGTCTGCTGCTCCAGGGTTCGCACGTTGAATGGTTTCCTCAATCGGCAGAATGCGCAATTGATCCTCTGTGTCCAGATGGATACCAATGGCATCTTGAAGCTGGAACGAGTTCTTTTCAAACGGGTGCACGGTGAATTGACCTTGACCAGAAACCTGAACCAAAGCGGATTGTTCTTTTTCTTCGTAAAACAACAGATCGGTCGGCGCAGAAAAATCGAATGGCAAACCAAAAGGAATGGCCGTGGTGCGGTCAAAGAACCACACCTTGCCATCATCACCGCTGATGATCAGAAGATTGTCATGCCTGTTCACCAGAATTTCCCGTGGCGCATCTGTGATGAGGATGTGAAAATCGCTCTTCAATCCTTTCCCGATATCATAACGACGCAAGGTGCCATCAATCGTGCCCAGATAGAGCACCGTGTCATCCTCTTCCCAGTGCAATACCCGGATGGGTTGTTTCAATGCAACGGTTGCATCCACTTTCAGGGTGTCCAGATTCCAAATGTGCACGGTGCCATCTTCGCCACCAGACGCAAACAGACGACCAGAATGCGAAAAAGAACCGAAACCAGGTCGGTAATCGGTGGCTTGTGACTTTGCCAGATTCCGATTGTTGCTCATCAACTTGTCTGAGAGGAGGATTTTGCCATTATTGACATCCTGGATATGAATTTCCCCTTCCGACAGAGCCGTTGCCAGATGGCGTCCATCGGGAGAGAACGTCACTCCCGTGATGCGTTGCTTGGGAAATCCAATACTCCAGAGCTGTTCTCCATGAGGCCATTTGCGCAGTTGAACCTCTCCCTGATCATTGCCGACAACTATTTTGTCACCATCCCGGGAAATGGCATACGCGCCGATGAAACCGTCGGTTTTGGGAAATTTACCCTGGTAGCCGGCAATCTGGTCAAACAGATGCAAGTCGCCGTCAATCGTGACCATGCCGACCCGTATCGATGCCTCTCCACCGATATTCATGGAAACCGGGTGGGCAACAGGGTGTGAGATGAGCGAGGACTCTCCGGAAAATCGATTCCACAAGGCTGCTCCCGCACCTTCAATGGCGGCGACGAGATGTTGTCCTTGGGGGGCCATTTTCACCATGGGCTGGTCGATTTGATGGGGTTGATGATGCGTGATTTCTGGCAGCTTCCAATGAATGACCCGCCGATCATCCAGAATGGTGTAGACCGTGTTGCCAACAAAACCAACATCCATCCCCTTGCCTGGCATGACAATCCTTCCGCTCACAGTCTGCCAGGAAGGGAGCGTGTGAACGTGTAGCGTTCCATCCGACAAGATGGTCGCGATCAAATTACCTGACTTGTTGACGACCACCCTGTCCGCCTGGACGGGAAAATGATGAATCGTGAGCAGGCTGAGCGTGTTTTTCAATGAATACAATGAGGCGTTGCCATTGCCTTCCGTGAGTACGAGATGGACAGCATCCGTGCCCTCTCCAAAAAAATAGCCGCTTGTGATGATCGAAGACATTTGTAAATAGGTTGATTTGTCATTCACCAGATCGTATACGAGCGCTTCTTTTTCCGAGATGACAAGCAGATGGGTTTCGTCCTCACTCAAAACGATACCAGTCGCTCCATTGGCGAGACGACCCAATTCTTTTTGTTTGGCAAACCCTTCTTGTTCCAGGGGCAGGATGCGGATATCACCATTAGCATAGGTCAGTATCGCCCGATCGGACAACACGATAAAATTAAGCAACATGATATCCGGGGTATAACTGGCCAGTTTTTTCATCGGTTCAGTGGAATAAAGTTGGATAAAATTTCTATCCTGATTCATCAACAATAAATGGCTGCCACGACGATTGCTGTCTAAATAAGCCATGGGGCGATCAAGGGGGTGCGTGTCGATCAGGCGTCCCCCCTGTTGCACAGACCGCATGTTCAGCGCTGGAACCGATTGATTGTTACCGGTCAATCCCATCTCAAACAGCAGGTTGCTGGATGCAAACCAAGAATATTGACCACCGCTCAAGGGGTTTGAGAGGGGTTGGCGTTCCCAGTGACCTTCTGGTTTCCATGTGAACATGGCGTCTGGAAATTGAATCACATTTAATGCGTCCGCCTGATTGCGGAATCTGGCATGGATGGCCTTATCCTTCAAGTCAAGACTTTCGATCGGCAAGGTGATCGAACGTTTCCAACCCGCGTCCAGTCGGTGCGTTAAATCGCTGTGGGCGCAGGTGCCTGCGCATCGACGCAGCGCATGTTCGAAATAGGCTGTGGCTTGACCGATTTCACCATTTCTGACTTCCTGCATGCCCAGTTGAATCAGGGTCATGATCAAGCTGTTTTTTGCGCTGGCGGCAAATTTTGTGGCGACATAAGCCCCGATTCCCGCCACCACCATCAAACATAAGGCCACCACCAACCCCACGCGAGTGCGGCGTACGACCTTTTTTTGTACCTCCGCCAGTTTTCGCGCCTCATCCAACTCCTTGTCACGCCGGTGGTTGTCTTGTTCACGGCACTCTTTGAGGTAATCCCGGTCGGATTGTGTAAAAAAAAGAACCAAATCATCCCGTTGCTTGAGATGCTCCGCATCCTCTAACCGTCCGGCGGTGTGGTTGAGCCATGCTTGATCACGTTCGTTTGCTTCCCAGTCCCGCGCGCCGCGCTGCACACCCTCAAGGATGGAAAGGGCGGCGAAATCTTCCAAAAGCCACCCTTGCAGCAATCCCCACTGGCGGAGCAGGGATTCATGTGCCGGTTCGATCGTGGTTTCACCACTCTCTTTATCCACATCGGTGGCCAGCAGACGCTGGTCAATCAGGAGATGGATCAACGATTGGGCTTCGACGGGAATTTCGGCCAGTTTGGCGATACGGCGGCGTGGAGCCTGGGTCTCCGGGTCGATACCGGCCAACCATGGGATCAGACCACGACGCAACAAAAGTGAGCAGGCCATGTGGTCGCGAGGGAGTGCTGGATCTTGCTCAGCAGCCTTGAACGCACGCTCCACTGCCGCCTCGATAGCCCCTTTGATCCCCCCCATATCCAGATATTGATCCAGCCGCAATTCGCCGGCTCCACCGTATTCAATGTAAAGACGCTCCAGGGTAAAGGCCAGCAGCGGAAGTGCATCCTTCCCCCCGCCATGGCCAATATCCTGTAACAGGGTCTCTGTAAGTTTGGGATCAATTTTCAGATGGCGCTGGGTAGAGCTCATTCGGGCCGCCGGTCCGGTGATGACTGCTTGATAGGCACCACGGGGCATGGGTGGCAAGCTATAGGTTTCTTGTTTGACTCCCTCCAGGGGATTGGCTGTCTGCAATCTCTCGTAGGAATCAGAACGAATGGTGAAGAGGGTGAGAAAATTGGGATTTTTTGCCAGGACCAACTCCTTGAGCAGGGCAAGGAATCGTTGTGATTCAGCTGCTCCTTCTGCCAGGAACAACTCTTCCCCTTGGTCGATGGAAAGTACCAATGTTGGTGCCGACGATACGGCTTTATCGGAGATTGACGATGGCTTGGCTTTGTTGGTCAATTGGGTGAGCAAGGGCAACAAGGCTGAGCTTCCAGTATCCAGCGCATCTCGCAATTGCTTGCGGGTTGCCTGTATCTGGTGGTGGTCAAACACCTGTTCCAGACTGTGCAAGAAGCCGTTATCGCCTGTTAAAACCGCCTGTTCAGGACGGACAATGGGCAAGGTCAGGAAATTCTGCTCATCCCGATGCAGGCGTGGCAGAATACCGGCACGCAAGAAAGAAGACTTGCCAGATCCAGAAGCCCCCAATATCACTAAAAAACGTGGTGGGGCGGCCTCTCGCAGACCCCGTAATGTTGCAAGCAAATCGATAATCGGGGCTTCACGACCGAAGAATATTCCGGCATCCTCCGCCTCCAATGGACGCATCCCTCGATAGGGAGGTCTCTTCAGGTCATGTTCTGGTGGCCAGGCAAAGAAACGAGGATCCAGGCCAGCTTTGTTCAGCCCGTTTTTGAGCCGGGTCAGGCCAGACTTGGAAAAAGTGATATGCTGCTCTTTGCTGCCATCGGGCAGCACGGCGCGAAACATCTGATGATCATCGCCACTGGCGAGGTTGACCAATTGCCAGGTTGCGATGAGTTCTTCCGGCAGGTTCTGGACAGGGATATCCTCGATCAAGATGCCCAGGATGCGCTTGTTGAGCCGACGCGCCAAATGGAACTCTTTGCGGCACCATCCGGAGTCCAGCCATGCTTGACTGACCAGAAACAGCACGGCATCACAGCGGTTGGCCGCTTCGTGCAAGGCCCGTTCCCATCGCTCACCCGCGATGATGCCACGTTCAGGATCGAGATCAAGAAAGAGATCATCCCATCCTTCTCCCAGCAGCCAGTCGCGCAGAGCGATGGCCTCAGGATTGTTTTGGCTGGAATGGCTGATGAAGATGCGGGCCATGGTGGGCCTCCGGTTTCATGAAGTTCATCGTCGACACACTGGCCAGCAACATCCGTTGTGATTGAGACGGTCTTGATCATGCGGCATTGATCTGTGGCAACGTTCACACCCCGTGCATGCAGTGCGTGCATGCGACGATTGTACACGGTGCCGGGTATTTCCACAGCGGCAAATCGACTTTGCACGCGCGGTGTGGCGCATCGAGACCATGATCCTGGTGGAGAGTGTGGTGCGCAGAGATTGACATCCTGCCTGCTGCCATCCAGCAGACGCTTCCGCTCTTCGTCCGACAAAGAAACGACCTCGACTACGATCGCGATCCCCTCTCAATGTGCCTATGCAGCACCTGTCCGCTGCTCGGCCACCTTTTGGATGGCCTGAAGGAAAGCCTGTTTGCTGATGGGTTTGGAAAGATAACCGTCGCAGCCGACCTCCCTGCTGCGGGTTATCTCCCCCTCCATGGCGTGGGCAGAAAGGGCGATAATCGTCATGGCCGGACGTTGGCCCTCCTGCTCCCACTGACGGATCCAACGGGTGGCACTGTAGCCATCCATGCCCGGCATCTGCACATCCATGATGATCAGATCGAACACCTCCTGCTGCACCCGTTCGATCGCCTCCAGCCCATTGCCCACCATGACACATCGATGCGGGGTCTTGGACAGATAGGCGGAGAGCAGAAGTTGATTCTCCTCTACGTCCTCGACCAGCAGAATGCGCAATGGTTGCAACTTGAGATCAACAGGATGGTCGGCTTCCTGATCCGGGTGGCTGGCGGCCTGGAGCACGGGACGCAATGGCAACGCAAACCGGAAGGTGCTGCCCTCTCCCAGCCGGCTCTCCAGGGAGATCCATCCACCCATCAGCTCCACCAGCCGCCTGGAGATGGCCAACCCCAGACCACTACCGCCGTAGCGCCGCGTGATCCACGCATCGGCCTGGGTGAACTGTTCAAAAATAGTCTCCTGCTGTTCCTTGGCAATGCCGATACCGCTGTCGATGACCGCAAAAAGCAGCTTCTCCGGTGGCCCGGACGAGCGGGTCAGGGAGACCCGTACCTGTCCACTATGGGTGAACTTGATCGCATTGCCGAGCAGATTGATCAACACCTGTCGCACCCGACCATCGTCGCCGAGTACCATCTCCGGCAGGGTGGAATCAAATTCGATGGTCAGAGGCAACCCCTTCTCTTGAGCCGCTATTTGCATCAGTGTGCAGCTCTCTTCCACCACTTGGCAGGGTGAAAAGGGCGTTTCCGCCAGTGAGATCCGGCCCGCCTCGATGCGCGAGAACTCCAGGATATCATCAATCACCGTCATAAGCGCCTTGCCGGAACGATGCATGATCCGGGTGAAGTGGCGCTGTTCGGGATCCAGTTCACTCTCCAGCAGCAGTTCGGCCATGCCGAGCACGACGTTCATGGGGGTGCGGATTTCATGGCTCATCGCGGCCAAAAAGCCGCCCTTGGCACGCGTGGCAGCCTCAGCGGCATCTTTGGCCTGGAGCAGGTCGGTCTCCATTCGCTTGCGGTCGGTGATGTCGGTAGCGATTCCGCATACCGCGTAAGGAGCACCGGAACTGTCCTTGAGAGGAAATTTGATCGACAGATAGGTATGGATGCCGTCATCCAGGGGTACGATCTCGTCGACCATGATGGGCGTGGGACTTTCCAGAGCCTTGCGGTCGTTCGCCTGAAATTCGGACGCCAGATCAGCCGGAAAGAGGTCATGATCCGTTCTCCCTTGCACCCCTTCATGGCTGATGTGGAGCAACGCGCTGTAGGCGCGGTTGATGAACTGGTAGCGGCCTTGCAGATCCTTGATGAAGATCACTGCGGCTGTATTGTCCAAGATGTCTTGTAAGCGCCGTTCGCTGGCCTTAAGTTTTTCCTCCAGCCCTTTGCGCTCACGGATATCGATCCCCATGCCAATCAAGGCAGGGATACCGTCGAGGAAGATGCGCGAACCCACGAAATAGTGGGGGATGGCCGTGCCATCCTTGGCGATGATGCTGGCCTCGACGGAAGCGAATCCTTTGACGAACACCTCGGCAATCTTTTGGATGATGTATTCCCGCTCTTTTCCCGCGAAGAGCTCGGACGGGGAAACCACGGCCATCTCTTCGCTGGAAAATCCACTGATCTTCTCAAGTTCCCGATTCCATAATTGGAAGCGCCCCTCTTGGCTGATCAGGTAGAAAACTCCGGGCAGCGCGTTGATCGTTTCCCGGATGAAATCCCGTTCCCGGCGCAAAGCCAACTCAGCCTCCTGGCGGGCAGTCACGTTGCGGGCCAGGTTCTGGATATGGTCGACCTCACCTTGGGCATCGAGAATGGGCGTAACCAGGCACTCGATCCACAAATAGCGGCCATCTTTGGTCTGTAAGCGGTGGACCAGTGTGTCGCTTTGCTTGTCAAGTAGCACCTTTTGATACGATGGAGGAAAGAGGTGGGCATCCTCGGGGTGATACAACTCCATTGGTCGTCTGCCGATCAGTTCGCTGGGTTGGTATCCCAGCACCCGCTCAACCGACGGAGAGACATGACGGATGCTGCCATCCGTATTGTGCAGAAAAAGCATGTCCTCCAGGTTGGACGAGATCAACCGGTAACGCTCCTCGCTCGCATGCAGCGCCTCTTCGGCGCGCTTGCGCCCGGTGATGTCGGTGGCGATGCAGCAGACCCCGGAAGGCGTGCCGTCGGGGTTGGTCAGCAGGAATTTGACTGAAATGTAGGTGTGGATCTGTCCGTCGTCATGGGGAACCCGCTCTTCCACCTCCAGGTTGGAGTGGCTCTCCAATACCAGACGATCATTGGCGCGCAATCTCTCCGCCGCCTCCTTGGGAAAGATATCGAAGTCGGTCTTGCCCATGATCTCTTCGTAATGGATGTGAAACAACGCCTCGTAACGACGATTGATCCACAGATAGCGTCCCTCGGTATCCTTGAAACAGATCACCGTATCGGCGTTGTTCAGAATGGCACGCAGTTGTTCTTCCTTGGTGTAGAGCTCTGTCGTGCGCTGATGCAATGCGCGGGTGGTCTGCTCGACGATATGCCGGGTGAAGAGGTCCCGGCTGACCACCAGCACGGCCACGGCCTCCAGCAGAGCGGTCAAGAGCAGGCCAACGGTCAAAAACAACCAGGCACTTGCAGAAGCGCGGTGGAATTCCGGGGAGTTCTTGACAAAAAAGTTCAATTGCCACACCCGGTCGGCCACCTGCAACTCCCGGCTCAAGTCATGGCGATCGCGCATGGGCAGTACTGCGGATCGATAGAATGGCTCGTCCGACGTCGAAGCGCTCTGATCGGTGATGGTGAAAGGCATGTCGGTACCCATGCGGTGCCGAATGGTGTTTTCCACCAGATCTTTGACCCGAAACACCCCCAGGGTGAAACCGATCAGTTGGCTGCGGCGTTCCTCTCGGGTAACGGGTTGCGGGTCACTGCGGTAGACCGGGATGAAGATCAACAGACCGGCCAGGTGATCGTATTTCTGCACCAGGATGCCGCTGCGTGTGGCAGAGGCCTGACCGGAATCCCGGGCAGCCACGATGCTGGCCAGGCGTTCGGGATTGGAGCCCAAGTCAAACCCCACCGCCCTTTCGTTGCCGGCCAGCGGCGCGACCAGGGCCACCGGGTAGTAAAGAGGACGCTCTCCGGCAGAGACCATCTCCCCATTCCTGGTGAGTTCGGTCAGGTGAAAGTCGGGATACCAGCGACGTCCGCGCTCTTCCAGGGAAGCGCGTTCCGATGCCGGCACCACCGGAATCCACTCCAAGGCTTGAATACCAGGGTTGTGCGCCAAAATACGACGCGTAAAGGCGGTGAAGTCGTCCGCCTCGACGTTTGGTGTCAGCCGTACATAACTGGCCAGGGATTGGAGGGTCTCTTCGGCCACCTGCAAGGTGGCGGACAGGTCATCGGTGAATCGGGTGGCCTCAGAGTTTAACGCAGCCTTGCCCCGCGCATGTTCCAAGACGTTGATGTTGACCAGCAGCGCGATCACCACCATCAGCACCAGGAGCAGTCCACTGCTCAGCACCAGGCGGATCCGTTGCCATTCGCTCCCCAGCAGTGGTGACCACAACAACAACAGTGGAGCGATCACCAACACGCCGATGCTGTCGCCGACCCACCAGCCAAACATATTGAATGGCAGGCTGTCCGCCGTGATCACGCCGCCAACCAGCAGGGTGAGCGGCCCGATCATGGCCGTGACCGAGCAACTGACCGGTCCGCCCAGCAAAAGCAGGCGGAAGATGGTACCACCGGTATCAAACATCCCTTCCACTCCCACCAGGCGGCGAATCAGGATGCTCCCGAGCAGGGCCTGAAACGTGGAACCGGTGGAGATGGATACGGCTTGCAGCACGGCATCCCCGGTCAGCCAATTTCCGCTGCCGGCAGCATCCCCGATGCGATAAAGATTGATGGCAATGGCGCCCAGCCAGACTCCCGGCCAGCGATTGATACCGAAAATCAGCAGTCCGGCCAGGGAGATCCCTGCAGGAGGCCAAATCGCCGAGGCGTAGTGGGGTACCAGGGGCTCCCACTGACCAGCCAGACCGGCCAGGAAATATCCCAAGGCCAGAATCACTATCTCTGCCTTGCGGCGCGTCCAAATAATGAGTTCCGGATTATCCATGACATGATTCCCAGTCCATTATGCAAACCGCTCGTCAAAGGCAGTCTGAAGCGTGGTTTGAACGATTCTTGCTCCCAATCCGACCTTGCAACATCCCGTTACGGAATTTTTTGGGCCAACAGGTACAATTCACCCGACGGAAAAGTGAAGCGCAGCGTGGCCAGGAAGTCGGGCAGGCGGGGGCGTAACCAGCGCGCGATCGGGGTGATCAGTGGGATTTCAAAGGTGGCCAACTGATTGAGCAGGTAGATTAATGTGAGCGATTTGCGATTGGATCCGCTCTCCAGGGTCATCAGTCCGTGCTTCTCGAGCAGTCTGACCAGGTTGGTACGATTGAAATAGAATAGATGTTCAGGTTTGTAATGCCACCAGTATCGACCCATGAGGCGAAGGGAGATCGATGCCGAATCCGGAGTGACCAGATACAGCACTCCACCCGGGGCGAGATGGTCCACTACCCGGGTCAATACGCGATCGGGTTCGGTGACGTGTTCAATCAGATCGAACAGGGTGATGACATCAAATGGCTGAGTGCCCAATTCCGCATCCTCGATGCGGGCAGCCAGAACCCGATCCGTCCCCAGCTGTTTTTTGGCCTGGGCCGCGCCATGGGACGAGCGTTCCACACCATAGGCATCGAAATCAAGTTCGAGGGCGGTTTCCACCAATTCGCCACGGGCGGCTCCCACGTCCAGGAGCCTCCCTTTGGAGGTGATGAGTGGTCGAATGCGCTGCAAATGGGTACGAAAATTGAGTTTTTTTTGTTCTCTAACCGCCTTGTCCCAGGTTTCCCCACCCCATGAAGCGTAATAATGAGCTTGATAGATGGTTTGCAAGCGCTCTTCATCGGGCATGGGATGCAAAAACAACACGCCACAGACCTGACATTCGTGAACCGGTGCTTCACGGGCCTGCACGCGGAATGTGGCATCCCTGCCATGACACAAGGGACAGTTCATTGGCTTTTCTTGAGACATGCCCGTTCCACCGCTTCTACGACGATTGTTGGGGAGAGATCGCTCAAACAGCGGTTCTTGTGACACCAGGAGCGTTTGCCGTTATAGACCGAAACGCAGGGTTGACAATCCAGACGCAAACGCAAAACCTCTACATTCTCCCCCAGTGGGCGATAGAGTTCGGGGATTTCTGGACCGAACAACACCACGCTTGGGACGCCGGTCATGGCTGCCAGGTGAGCTGGCCCAGAGTCGTTGCTGACCACACAGAGAGTGGAGTGAAACAGATCGAGCAGCCCCTGGATATCGGTCATGCCCGCCAGATTGAATACCCGATCCAATATTTTCGTTTCCAGCATGGATCGCAGATGCTCGCCATTGGCCCGTTCCTGTCCGGATCCGATCAGTACGATACCAAACTCCGGGTGCCGATCCAGCAAGATGTGGATCAAATGGGCGAAGTGTTTCAGAGGCCATTTGCGCAGCTGAATCAAATCTCCGCAATGGGGATTGACGGCAATCCATCCGGAAGGCGCTGTTCGGTCGGTTGGGAAGCCGGCTTGATTCAGCCAGGCCCTGAACCGTTCCGTGGCGCCAGGGGATGGGGGGATCTGGGGCAAGGTACTGTCGTAGGACTCTTGAGTGATCCCAAGAGGTCTCAACAGAGTGAAAAAGGTCTGTGAGGTGTGCAGGGTGCAGTTGAAATCGATGGGATGGTCGATCAGATCGCCCCGCTTCAGCCCTTCACAGTGGAAGCCGTGATACCCGATGATGCCGGTTTTTGGAGTGGCGAGAAACGCAAACAGTGCGGTGAAACGGGAGAAAAACTCCAGGTCGATCACCAGGTCGATTTTTTCAGCACGTATTTTGCGCAGTGCCTGAAATGCGCTGCGAAACAGAAGCCACACCGAATGGGTTTCCACGGGGATGATGTGATCCGCCGTGCAGATGTTCAACAGGTGCAAGAATTGGGCATTGCTGCTGAAAGTCAAGAAATAGATGCGCATCTCAGGATGATGGCGCTTTAAGGCAAGCAGCGTGGGCAGAGTGAGCACAATGCTGCCAATCCCCATCAATTTGATGAACAACACACTGCCTGCGGTGGCGGGATCTTTCCTGGGATGGAATGGTCGACGAAGGCGACTCCATACGGTTGCCAGATGACAGAGGGGTCTGCCGATCCAATAATCCAAAAAACGAAGGCGGGCGGTGTTCATACGTGCGTCAGCTCACGCGATGAATCGGCAGAGAGGTTGAAGGGGGGATCAGCTGTTTACGGATCGACTCTGGCAGTATCGGGAGCAGTTGGATGGTTTGCAGAATGCGTGTGACCAGCGGAAGCGGTCTCTCGATGCGAGCGACCAGTTCCCATTGAAGGGCTTTCAAGTCGGAATAATGGTTTTTCCAATGTTTGGGATCGCCAGCGACCAGAGCATTGGCGTCAGGGTGGGTGGTGCGCAGTCGTCCGGCATCGAGCAGGGGTTTGAGTACCGGACCACCGTGCTCGGCGAGCGCCGGGAGAATATGGACCGCTTCGGGAAGATCCTGAACAAAAGTCGCCAATTGTCGTTCCCGAAAAAGTTCATCCGGTTTGCTGCTGATGGCGATCGTACCACTGATCAACAACAGCGCGGCAAGAAGCAGGCTTGAGGCGCGAGAGTGTCTGTAGAGATTGGCCAGCCAGTATCCAACCAGCAGAGCAGCGGCATAGGGGAGTGTGCCCACGTAGCGTGGTTGCTGCATCAAGGTGAACAGGTAAAAACACCAGAAGATCGTACACAATCCCAACAGCCAGCTCAAGCCGATCAGTCGACGCAGCTGCGGATGATCGTGGTCGTGCCATATGGACCATCCGGCAGGCAGGGCCAACCAGAAAAGCAAACCATAATCATCCTCAAAGAAGAGATTGATCCAGGCGTTGATCGACCAGTGCAGATCAAACAATCCACTGGGCATCCAGCTGGCCGCCATCGCAAAATTGAAAATGTGAGAGTCGCTGTTGAAATCGTGGTGGCGTAAATGGACTGTCAGACCTTTGGCCTGATCGAAGGTGGCACTGGTCACATGGAATCGGTACAAGGGATCGCCAACGAAGAATGCGTGGTAGCACATTTCACCACCCCAGACCGTCAGGAATCCGCCCCCCATCCAGAAATAGTGTCGGCGTTCCATTCCAGGTGCGAAGAGAAAGAGGAGTCCGTACATCAGAATGAGTGCGCCACTGGTTTCGCGGGTCTCCCAGGCGAGTCCCGCGAAAATACCGGCTGAGATCAACCAGAGTGATCTGGCGGATTGACTTTCCCGTCCCCAATAAAAGAGTAGCAGCGAGGCGATCATGAAGAAGACCTCGATGGTGAACGGCACGATCGAGGTGGCGAAGGCGGCAAAAATGGGGGTCGCCGAGAGTACGAAAAGCACCCAGAGTGCGGTATGTATGTCCCGTAGACGTCGCACGACGTACAAGGTGACGCCGAGCAACAAGAGATGGTAGAGATAGGCCGAAGCAATCAGACTGAGATTGTTTTCTCCCAATAGGCTCAGCGCTCCGGCAACGGTCAGGTTGTGTGGATAGCGCAGATGACGATGTTCAAGGCCAACGAATGGGAAATGGTTGAGCCATCCCGAAGCGGCCTGCAGGGTGAGGTAATCATCTGGATTGCCGGAGAGTCCCTTGGAAAAGAGGAGAGGAAAGAGTGTCAACAGTAACAAGAGCGCCCATGGGCCGGATGCCCGGATCCAAAGTGTCAGGTTCGACACTGGGCTTCGACCGTTCGCAGATACCAACGTGGCATGAATTTGATCGACCAACCGTACCGCCCCCCCCTCATGATCAAGCAGCTTTCCGTATCCGCAAGATGGCTCCCATCGTGAGTGGTGCCTTCTGACCCGATGATTGGCTGGTATCCGTGCGCTTGCCAACGATCGTGTACAGGATATCTCCTTCAACCTGGTGGATCAACCAGGCTGATTTGATAAGAGAGAGCTTGGTGATTCCGGAATGAACAAAAACAAAGGCAGCTCAAGCACAGTTTTCAGGCATTTTACCGTGGAACTCGTGCTTTTGGAGTTCCACGGTCGGGGGGTGAGGGGGTTCTCCCCCCATCATGCAAGTTTATCCGCTCTTTCCACCCCTATCGGTTTGACCATTCCCCGTCAGCGGATTGTTGGGTCTGGATCAATTTCTGCCAGGGCTCGTGCTCGATCGGCAGATTCTTGGCCGTAGAGCATCAAGACAGTAACTCCATGGAGCCGATAGATAATCTCTCCAATATGATTTTGGACAACCCGCTCTACCAATGATGCATTCAATACACGATGATGCCACCAGCCGGATTCAGAAACGGTTGCTCTTTTCATACTTTCAGTATCGATTTCACGCTGGTAGCAAGACTTTGTCCATTCTGGAACCGGACCAACCCCTCCCTTGACGACACCGTAAATATTACTGTTTTGAGTATAATAAGGTGGCACATCTGGAATGACAATAAATTTTATCAGATTTTTATGGACAGTTTCGGAAAATTTTTCATTGCAAACATCATAATAGACTGCATTTTTTCCAAAATAGGCTTCAATACTCCAAGGGCGGACACGATCAGCAGGATTATCCATCAAGAGGATTTTGTTCTTCTCATTGACCAGTCCGCTCATATTATCATGCAGCTGACGATAGTGTGAAACGCCTTGCGCCTTCGAAAACTGCTTGACCGAATTTGGGAGCAAATTGATCAAAATGAACAATATCAAACAACTCTGCAGTATCGTGGCTCCGACGTTGTCCAGCCACCGTGCGGCAAGAGTATAGCAGGTTACAGAAAGACCGATGACAAAAATCGGCAATAATTGCAAATGATCTCTCAACTGATGAATACTGCCAGGCAATCCCAATGCAAAAGTCAGGATGAAGCAGATCAAGGCAATCCATGGGACATGCGCCTTCAGATCATCGTTCCATCCATGAACATAGGGCACCCCAAGAAGATGCATACCCAACAGCAACATGGAAAGCAAGAAGAGAGAAAGAAAAAAATGCATGTGCCAGTCAGACAAGGCCAAACGCTTTTTAATAAACGAAACTGGCACCGAAGTCAAATTCATTCTGGATACAAGATCATTCCAATTGGAGATCGATTGAATTCGATCGGTCTGTGTCATAGTGATTGCAACATCCACTTTTTTCTGTCCTGCAGTCACACTCGGATGTTGATGCAATCCGAGAGTTATTAGCAAGATCAGATAGACACTACAGATGGCTGTCATCAGGACACCCATAGAGACCAGGACTCTCTTGACTTTTTCCTTCCTGGCCTGGATGTTCAGCATGCCGTCCAGCAGAAGCACTCCAAAAAAGCCGGGCGCATTCAACAAAATACTTGGGTGAACATGACCCCCTTCCGAAAGAGCCAAGCCGCTCATTGTCAGATAGAACAATCTAAGCTTGGAAGTTGTTTCTAAAAACCGAATCAAAAAATAAACCGCCATAAGTAAAAACAGAAAAGATAAAGTATGCAATGACTCGCTTCTGGAATAAGCAATCAGCTCGGGGATGCACACATACAACAGCGACGCCAACCCACCCAGCCACAAATTGGTGATGCGACGACAAACAAGAAAAACCAGGAAAGCATTTCCAGCATCGACAATAATATTGAATAACTTGATCGCGTAATCTTGATAATCAAAAATTTTCAGCGCCCACGCAAACAGATAAAACGAAACAGGCCGATAGAGTCTATTCTGCTCAATCTCTTGAATATCAAGACTGTGATCGTTATGACTCCATTTTACAGCATAATGCCAGTATAGAAAGTTATCACTTCCACTAACACCAATCTCCGTAAGATGAAAAAAACGTAATGAAAAGACAATCGCGATCAGTAAAACAAACGACAGTATTGTTTTCTGTTGTATTTGATCTTTGAATGGCAGCGAAAATAATCTATTCATAAGTTGATCCGGAAGGCAAAGGTGCTTTGAGACCGTTTGGTGATTTCGGAACGAACAAAAACGTGGCAGCTCAAACTGAGGGTAGTGGGTCAACTAAAGCTGATTTGACGGGTTGCGACGGGCCGTGGTCTGGCACGCCAGTCACTCAACCTTAAAGCCTTTAGTCTCGCGGCTTTGTTCTTGGGCATGTTCGCGGGATTGTTTTGCAAAAGGCGCAAAACAATCCCGCAAGCCAAGGGTTACGCGCGGCGTATTTTTCTAAAAAAGGGGCGAAAAATGCTTCTTTTGAAGAGCACGCTAAAGGCAAAGGCAAAACCCTGGGAGAGGAATCTCACAGACCCTCTCTTTTTTTTTACCAATAAAGCGAAACTTCCAAGCTCTCAAATCAGTTCTGTTGACCTGCCAGAGGGGCCGGTTTACCAGAGCGAGTGGCAAGCGGCATCACCGATCCAGATTCACGGCCACAAACAACACGCTGCCATTGCGGGCTACACGCAACAGCACATTGCGGTTCTTGCCCAGCTTTTCGAGCGACTGTTCGTATTCGTTCGGGCTTTCCACAGTCTGTCGATTGACATCCACGATCACATCGCCGACGCGCAACCCCGCACGCGCCGCAGGCCCCTCCGGATCGAGCTGCGCAACGATTACCCCTTTGATATCCTCTGCAATCCGGGTTTGACGGCGGTGGTTGTCGCTCAAAGCCAGTACCTTGATGCCGAGCGTATCGGTTTTGCCTGCTGAATCCTGACGGGTCGCAGATGCGGAACTATCCTCCCTGGGCAATTCTTGAACCTTGACCTGAATGGTCTGCTCCTTGCCGTCGCGCAGCACGACGACCGGCACCTTGCTGCCGACTGCAGTCGAGGCGACCAAAGCCGGGAGATCGCGCATCTTGAGGATTTCATGGTTGTTGAATTTCAGGATCACATCTCCTGACTTGATGCCCGCATCCTGAGCCGGTCCGGATTTGATGACCTGGGAGACCAATGCACCTCGTGCAGTGTCGAGGCCGAGGGCAGAGGCCAGATCCTGGGTCACCACCTGGATGCCAACACCAATCCAGCCGCGCGTCACGCGACCGGACTGTTTGAGTTGGACGACGACGTTTTTGGCCATGTTGACCGGAATGGCGAAACCGATGCCCATGTAGCCCCCTGAGCGGGAGAAAATGGCAGTATTGATGCCGATGACGTTGCCATCGAGATCAAAGAGCGGTCCCCCGGAGTTGCCCGGATTGATGGCTGCGTCGGTTTGCAGGAAATCCTCGTAGGGACCGTTGCCGATGGCACGCCCCTTGGCCGAGATGATCCCGGCAGTCACGGTGGCTTCCAGACCGAACGGATTGCCGATCGCCACCACCCAGGCCCCCACCTTGATGGCATCCGAATCCCCCAGTTTGGCAACGGCCAGTTTCTGCTTCACCGGAATCTGAATTAGCGCCAAATCGCTTTTTGGATCACTGCCGATCACCTTGGCGATGAACTCCCGCTCATCGGCGAGGCGCACCTTGATCTCATCGGCCTCTTCGATCACATGGTTGTTGGTGAGAATAAAGCCATCGCCATCGATGATCACACCCGAGCCCAGATTGTGGGTCTGCATCTCCCCTTGCGGCATGCGATCCATGAAAGGTTGGAAAAAATGCTCGAATGGACTGTTCTTGAAGGGGTTGTGGGGCATGGTCTGCTTGCTGCCGCCACTGCGCGCTTTCTTGCTGGTCTGGATGTTGACCACCACGGGTTTGAGATTCTCGACCAGGGAGGTCAGATCCGGCAGATCGCGCGCCGCAGCCTGTGCAATCGTGGTCACAAACCACACAAAACCGGTCAGCATGCCGATTCCGAAGCGACCAGACACCCGGAATCGCTTGTTAAACCGTTCCCAACGAGCGCGAGTTCCTGTTGAGATCATAATTCCTTCTCCCTGTGATTCTTTGAGCGCTTATGGAACGGTTGAGCCGACATGCCAACCGGTTACGAATCAATGTTCGCCTTTTTCCACCAGAAAAGCCGAGTAGGCCTGATCGGTCTTGGTGATGTGATTGATCAGCCAGTTCTCAAGAAAACGCAGCATTTCCCGGGAGACATCCAGGCTGTTGGAAGAGAAATTAGCCCGGAATTCCGCGACTTTGGCTTTCATGGCTTCGTGTTCTGCGCAATGGCGCTCCAGTTCTGGATACCGGTGTTTTTTCATCAGCGCCTCTTCACGGGTGAAATGCTCGACCGTGTAGTTCTGCAGTTCGCCAAGCACCCGTTCCGCATCCTCCTTGCCATAGGATTTCTGCAAGGAGTGATAAACCGTCCAGACCATGTCGAGCAGTTTTTTGTGATCGTCGTCCATGGCCGCGACACCGACGCTGTATGCGTTTTTCCAGCCATGCTTGCGACGCAGGAAGTCGTTTTTCAGCATGATCACAAAGGGAATTGCCAGACAGGCGGCCAAACCGACCGACAGGCCGAACTGCCATCCAAGCAGCACCACCACTGCGGAAAACCCTCCCCAGATGGTCCATTCCGTGGTTTCGATTTTCGATGTCATGAGAGTTCTCCTGCGTGCGTGTAGATCAAGTTAGAATAAGCGGTTCCGCCGTATGCGGAAAACCGATTCATTCGTAAAAATGATGGATATACATAATACAGGATTTTCCGTGGATCTTCCAGGATCCACATGCGTTAATCGATGCAGTCCGCTTGGAGACTCATAAAGTCGGCAGGTGTGTGGCGAGGTTTGAAAAGATAATAAAAACGGCCTTTTCAAGCGACGGGCAGATGGCCCGTCGCTTGAAAATCATGTGCGCTTCAAGTGTTACATACCCATATCATCCATGCCGTGACCACCGCCACCTGCTGGCGCGGACTCTTTCTTGGGGAGTTCCGTGACCATCGCTTCGGTGGTGATCATCAGCCCGGCGATTGAGGCTGCGGACTGGATGGCGATGCGGACCACCTTGGTGGGATCGATCACGCCGCGCGCCACCAGATCGGTGTACTCATCAGCCTGGGCATCGTAACCGTGGTTGGGCGAGGTGTTGCCGAGCACTTGATCGATCACCACCGACCCTTCACGTCCAGCATTTTCAGCGATGATGCGGGTCGGCTCCTCCAGAGCGCGCCGCACGATGCGCACACCGACCTCTTGATCGGCATTGTCGAGTTTCAGGTTATCGAGCGCTTTTGCGGTGCGCAGCAGCGCCACGCCACCTCCGGGCACGATCCCCTCCTCGACCGCAGCCCGCGTGGCATGCAGGGCATCATCGACCAGATCCTTGCGCTCCTTTACCTCCATTTCGGTGGCACCGCCGACATTCAGCACCGCCACGCCACCCGACAGTTTGGCCAGTCGCTCTTGCAACTTCTCGCGATCATAATCGGAGGTGGTGTCTTCGATCTGGCGGCGTAATTGGGCTACACGCATGTCGATTTGCGCCTTTGGGCCGTGTCCGTCGACGATTGTGGTCTCATCCTTGCTCACCAGTACCGATTTGGCACGTCCGAGCATGTCGAGGGTCGTATTCTCCAGTTTAAGGCCGAGCGCCTCGGAGACCACTGTGCCGCCGGTGAGCACCGCGACATCCTCCAATATCGCCTTCTGCCGATCGCCGAAGCCGGGCGCCTTGATGGCACAAATCTTCAAGCCCGCACGCAGCTTGTTGACGATCAGGGTGGCCAGGGCCTCGCCCTCAACATCCTCGGCAACGATCAACAACGAGGCCCCGGAGCGGACCACCCCCTCGAGAATCGGGATCATCTGCTGAAGATTGCCGATCTTCTTTTCGACCAACAGGATGTAGGGGTCTTTCAGTTCGCACACCATCTTTTCGGAGTTGGTGACGAAGTAGGAGGAGAGATATCCGCGATCAAACTGCATTCCCTCGACCACTTCGAGGGAATTGGCCATCACTTTGGCCTCCTCGACGGTGATCACGCCTTCCTTTCCGACCTTCTCCATGGCCTCGGCAATCATCTTGCCGATCTCGACATGGCCGTTGGCCGAGATGGTGCCGACTTGTGCGATCTCCTCGTTACGAGTCACCGGACGCGCCAGTTTTTTCAATTCATCGACCACCGCCACGGTGGCCGCGTCGATGCCGCGACGCAGATCCATGGGATTCATCCCTGCAGCCACGGCCTTCAAACCCTCGCGGGCGATCGCCTGCGCCAGCACGGTCGCGGTGGTGGTGCCGTCACCAGCGGCGTCGGCGGTCTTCGAGGCCACTTCGCGCACCATCTGTGCGCCCATGTTCTCGAATTTGTTCTCCAGTTCGATCTCCTTGGCCACGGAGACACCATCCTTGGTGATGCGCGGCGATCCCCACGATTTGTTCAACACCGCGTTGCGTCCTTTTGGACCCAGCGTCACCTTGACGGCATTGGCCAGGGTGTTCAACCCCTTGATCATGGACGTGCGCGCGTCCGTGCCGAATTTGACTTCCTTGGCAGCCATAATTGTACAATCTCCTTATATTACAATCGATTGACGATCTATTGATCGAGTTGTTCAATGATGCCCATGATGTCGATTTCGCGCACGATCAGGTACTCTTCCCCCTGCAACTTCACATCGGTTCCCCCGTATTTTCCAAAGAGAACCCGATCACCAACCTGAACTTCCAGGGCGCGTACCGAGCCGTCGTCGCGCAGGGCACCCTTGCCAACGGCGACTACTTCGCCTTGGAGCGGCTTTTCTTTGGCTGTATCAGGCAGAATGATCCCTCCCGCAGTTTTTTCCAACGGTTCTACTCGCTTGACCAGAATGCGATCATGCAGGGGTTGGAATGGAATGGTCATGATGTTTTTTCTCCTTCAATTTCGGTTCGGTCCGGATAAAAACCGCGTTGCTTGGGACTGGCGAGGCAGAGGATGACCGTGGTGCATAGTGCCATATCAGATGGAGACTCTGAATCGATGGCGCAAGGGGGGGGACGAGCGATTTTTTTTCTGGTTTCTATACGTTAATGCTTGTTTATATGTTGATGTGATTTGCGAGATAAAACATTGAAAGTCAGATTTGTTGGTGTATGATTGTTGGTCGGCGGATTCGTTAGTCACTGTAAGACCGCCGGTATCTTGCAGCATTGGGAGGTCAGGGATATGGTCATCGCAAATCTTGCCGACGTGATCCGGGAAGCCATCGACGAGACGGCGGTCGCGTTTTTCACCACCGATGTCGGTATCAAGGCGGGCCCTTCGGTCTCCACCTTGCCGGATGAACCCTATGTCCCGCCCCAAGCCGACGTTACTGCGGTCATCTCTTTTAATGGTGCACTCGAAGGAGGGGTGCATGTGTCGGCCCCGTTTCATTGCGCGGTCGGCTTGGCTGCGGCTTTCTCCGGCGAGGAGATCGAAACCTTCAACAATACCGCCAAGGATGCTATCGGCGAATTGGCCAACATTATCGCCGGTGCCGTGAAAAGTCGCATCTGCGAGGATACGATCAATCTCACCCCGCCCCAGGTGATCATCGGGCGCGATCATCAGATCGGCTACACCAAACCGCTCGGCAGCACCAAATGTTATTTTCGCACCGATAATGGTCCCTTTTTCGTCGAGGTGTTCTACCGCAACTGAAGACGCGCTGCAGCCTTGCAGTCGAGGGGGAACGGGGAAGTTGAGTTGTCCCTCTAGCGCAGGGTTCGTGACTTCTCGATGGCTCGCATCACATGCGCTTGAGCTGCATTGAGTTGCGAGCGCACTGTGGCGGGATCGGCAAATTCACCCCGCTCATCGCGCGCCAACTTTTCCAGCGCATCGAGCGCCTGTTTGGCCTTGATGATCTGATCCAGAATTTCACTCGTGGTCTTGCCGGCGATTTTCGACATCGCGTGTTTCCTTCGTATGGGCTCTGGACAAATGCGCCGCGCGCCGCCTTCGCAGGAGTTGTTTCCGCTTTTTGGAAACGACTCCTGCATCTTGCACGCAGCCTTGCGAAAACTACGCATCCAGAAATGGGTGCGGTTTAAAAGCCAAAGTCAAAAGCAAAACCCTGGGAGATGAATCTCCCAGACCCTCTCTTTTTTTCACTAGAGGTAGTTGCAAAACTCGGTGAACGACCAGATTTTCGGTCATTTCTGACCGCAAAGGGGAGCAATAGAGAGTCCTTTCCGATATAATGGGGTTATGACGACCAACCATTTCAACCGA
>JAMOBI010000182.1:0-3300 GCA_039908105.1 Magnetococcus sp. YQC-9 | reverse complement strand
ACCACAGGAAAGCAAAAAATAACGACAATTCCCCATTTGATTGGCAGAATTGATCCGAAAACGATCACTCACCCTGTTTTTACCGTCAAACTTGGGAAGCGTTTTGCAATTGGCTCACTAGTAAAAACGACACATTTCAAGCTGGGTGCGGTTTGGCATCAAGCAGTACGATTCGGACGAGGCGAACATCAATCCTCCCGCGTTACCCGCAGGATCTCTTCTGTCGTGGTGCGTCCGGTATGCAACAGCCGCAACCCGTCATCGCGCAAACTTGAACAAAAGCCGCGCGCGTGGGCGAGCAGTTCCCGCTCGCCGGCGTTGTCGTGGATCAACCCCTTCAAGGTGTCATCGATCGGCACCAGTTCATAAATACCACCGCGCCCGGCAAAACCGCTGCCCAGACAGTGATCGCACCCCTTGGGACGGAACAGCTTGTCGGGTGGTTGGGACCAGGGACCGCCATTCAATTCCAGATCGGCCCACTCCTGCATCGACACCGGACGCGGTTCCTTGCACGCCTCGCACAACAGCCGCACCAGCCGCTGCGCCAGCACCGCCGTCAGGCTTGACGAGAGCAGATAGGGCTCGACCCCCATATCTTTCAAGCGGGCGACCGCGCCGATGGCGCTGTTGGTGTGCAGTGTGGAGAGCACCAGATGGCCGGTCAGGCTCGCCTGCACCGCGATGCGTGCGGTCTCGACATCGCGGATTTCGCCCACCATGACGATATCCGGATCCTGGCGCAGAATCGCCCGCAACCCGCGCGCAAAGGTCAGATCGACCTTGGTGTTGACATGGGTCTGGCCGATCCCCTCCAGGTCGTATTCAATCGGATCCTCGACCGTCAGGATGTTGCGGCTGGTCTCGTTGAGTCGCTTGAGCACGGCGTAGAGCGTCGTGGTCTTGCCAGATCCGGTGGGACCGGTCACCAGAAGGATGCCGTTTGGGCGATGGATCAGCTTGTCCAGAGAATCTCGCATGGCCGGCATCATGCCGAGCTCCTCCAATGTCAGGCGTCCGGCCTGCTTGTCCAACAGACGCATCACCACCCGTTCGCCGTGACCGGTCGGCAGCGTCGAGACGCGCACGTCCACCGGACGCCCGGCAATGCGCAACGAGATGCGGCCATCCTGCGGCAGTCGCTTCTCCGCGATGTCGAGCCGCGCCATCACCTTGACGCGCGAGGCGATCAGCGGCGACAACGCCCGTTTGGGTTCGAGCACCTTGCGCAACACCCCATCCACGCGGAACCGGACCACCAGTCGGTCTTCGTAAGGCTCCAGATGGATATCCGAGGCCCCTTTTTTGACCGCTTCGGTGACCAGGGCGTTGATCAAGCGGATGATCGGTGCATCGTCGGCGCTCTCCGCCAGATCGCGCGGCTCACCAAGCTGTTCGGCGGCCTGTTGCAGATCGAGATCCTCGTCAAGCGCTTCGATCTCCTCCATCGCCTGGGAGGAACCGGCCTCGAAGGTGCGGCGCAACATCTCCTCGAACAGTCCAACGGCCAGCTCCGTCAACCGCAGCGGTCGTCGAAAGCGACGCTGCAGCTCCAGCAGAACCGCCAGTCGCACATCCGCGCGATGGTGCACGCGCACGCCGCCCTCCTCGATTCCCGACACCAGCGCACCGTGACGCTTGGCAAACGAGTAGGAGAGTGCCGGGGCGGATTGAACGAGAGGGGAGGGCAGGGGGTCAGTCGACATGATGGGGCCGATCCGAACCTGCATCGTGCCAGGCCGAGATGCGCGGCGTCAGCCCATTCAACTGGCGGAGGCTTCCCTGGCGCGCTTTGTCGGACAGGGGTGGATCCCCTGACCCCGGAATCGGGGCGCTGCCGCTCTCCCCAGGGCTTTTGGCGGGTTTCGCGGGTTTCTTGTCAACAGCTTTGCTCTTTTTGGTCGCTGCTTTGTTCTTCTTGTCCGCCGGTTTGTCGCTCCCTCGCTCCTGTTTGGCAGGAGGTTTGGCAACGGGTGGCGGCTCGTCGAGTGTTTCGCTGCGTACCGGCGCGGGACGCAGCAGCGGCTTGCCGGTATCCGGCTCGCCGGATGGCTTGTCCACGCCTCCCAGAGCCCGTTCCATGCGCATGCCATTGATTTCAGGCAGGAGCGGTGCTGCTGCATCATCCAGGGTGATCGGACCGCGTCCACGAGGGGCGGCCAACTGCTGTTCGCGCATGGCGCGATACTTCTCGTGGGTGAGGTGGATACCATCCTCCCGGGTGCGCAGAATGGTCGGACGTAAAAAAACCATCAGATTTTTCTTTTCGTCCGTGGCCTCCTCGGCCTGGAACAGCATGCCGAGCAGCGGGATATCCCCCAGCACCGGCACCCGCTTGTTGCTCATCTTGCGATCGCTGCTGATCAGACCGCCCAGTACCAGCACCTGCTGATCGTCCACCAGCACCGAGGTCTTGATCGCGCGGTTGTTGGTGTCGCGGTTGCCGAACGAGTCGACCAGACCGATCTCCGAAACCTCCTGGTGGATCTCCAGACGCACCACGTTGCCCTCACTGATCTGCGGGCGCACCTTCAAGGTCAGGCCAACGTTCTCGCGCGAGATGGTGGTGAAGGGGTTGCCGCCCTGGATGGTGGTGGTCTGACCGGTGGAGACCGACATCCGTTTGCCCACCATGATCTCGGCCTCCTCGTTGTCGAGGGTGACGACCGTCGGCGTGGAGAGGACGTTGCTCGATCCATCGCCGTTCAAGGCGCGCAGCAGGCCGACAAAATTGTCGCCGTTGGTGCCGCCGATCAGCAATCCCGAGGTCGAAGCCAGACCGGTGGTGGCCTCGGCCACTCCTTTGGCGATCAGTCCGCCGATCTGCAACATGCCTGGGTTGTTGGAAGTCGGCAGATTGGTGCCGCCGACCACCCCTTTGTTCTCCCCTTTGCCGCCGAGCACGCCCCACTGCACCCCCAGATCTGCGGCCTTGGTGATCGACACCTCGACGATGATCGCCTCCACCTGCACCTGCGTCTGGCGCACGTCGAGCCTTTTGATCACATCCTGCATCGATTGGAGCAGTGCCGGAGGCGCGGTGATCACCAGCGCGTTGGTCCCTTCATACGCCTGCACGTTGACCAGTCCGGTGGCCTCGACCTTTTTCTCTTTTTGGGTGTTCTTGAGATAATCCTGACCCATCGATGCCAGTACATCGACCATCTTTTTGGCATTGGCGTGGTGCAGATTGACCACCCGGGTATTCCCTCGGACCTCGACCGGGGTATCCAGGTGGGTGATGATGGTGCGTAACCTCAGTTTCGTGGTCTTATCGCCTCCCAACAGAATCGAATTGGT
>JAMOBI010000181.1:0-8145 GCA_039908105.1 Magnetococcus sp. YQC-9 | reverse complement strand
GGAAGGTCTGCAAGAAGTGCTGGCGGTGATCGGCGAATCGTTGGACCTGGCCATGAGCGCGGCGGATGCGGCGGTTGATCTGGCAGAATCCAAGGAGTCGTCGAAATGAAGATTCTCCCTTGGCGAAAAGTCCCGACCAACTTGCACATGGACCCGCGCATCTGGGGGTTGAGCTGTGAAGCGTTTCGACTCGTTTCATGCCTGTTGTTCCTGCCGGATGGGATGCAGGTGACCTCGGATTACGCGCTTTGGAATGCCCGGGTCACGCAGTCCGCGCTCGATGAAGCATTGGCCGCCGGGGTGTTGTCGATCAGCGCCACCGGCATTCTGGAGTTGGCGGAATTTGCCGTAGCGCCAACTGTGAAAACATCCACGGAACGGGTGCAGCGATATCGCGCTCGTCAACGCTCCCAGACGCTTCAAGAGCCGTTGCTGTCCCTAACCATCAGCGAGACGACAAACGCGCCCACAAACACGCCAGTGCGTCAGAACTCGGCATCCCCTGCTGAAGATGTCTCGCCGGATCCGGCACCTGTTGTGCCGGCCGTCGAACTCCAGGCTGACCCCATCAAGGGACTGATTTTCCCGGATGCGGTCACGGCGTCGGAACGGTCGGCGATGCTACCGGCGCTGGCCGGGTGTCCTGACCAGGCACAAGCGGTGCTTTACGAGCTGGCCGGTTGTCTTGAGGGTGGCCGGGTGATCGGCAACCGGATTGGGTGGGTGCGCGCGCTGACGCAGCGAGTTGCTCAAGGCACGTTTGTTCCGGAGGTAGGCATACCCATTGCCGTGCGACGAAACGTGCCGGTAGCGTACCCCATGCGTCGCATCGATCCTCCAACGCCGCCGATTGAAGAGAGTCTGGCCAACGGACCCGACGCTCAAGACGATCATGGAGCGAATCCACCGACAGCATTTTGCCAAGGCGGCGTGATGGTTCACCCTGGCCGGGGATGTCAGGTGGATCAGGCTGTGGCCGGGGTCAAGGGTTGATGGATTTTGGCCCTCTTTGAACGTCTTTGGATTTCATTGGACGGTGTTTCCTCTGATCGTATACAATAGCTTCATGCCAGAAAGGGATGACGACATACACGAACCAATGCATCATCGTGTTGTTTGAAATCGGCGCAAACGAACGTTGTGAGGAGAAACCCCATGGCCACGGTCTTTGACGTTGCCGCCTATATTCTGGAAAAAATCGGCCCGGTCAGCGCCATGAAGCTGCAAAAGCTGGTGTACTACTCCCAGGCGTGGGCTTTGGTCTGGGATGAGAAGCCTTTGTTTGATGAGGCAATCCAGGCGTGGATCAATGGACCGGTTGTCCCGGCTTTGTTCAATGTGCATCGTGGGCAATTCCTGGTGACGCGCATTCCGGAAGGGGTGTCCGCGAATTTGACAGCATCCGAGAAAGAAACCATTGATGCCGTGCTGGGGTACTACGGAAGCAAAAGCTCACAGTATTTGAGCGATTTGACGCACATGGAGCGACCCTGGCGCGATGCTCGCGCCGACTTGCCGGATACCGAACGTGGGGAGAAAGAAATCACCCATGCCGCCTTGTCGGAGTATTACGGAAGCCTCCCGCCAGAAGCGGAAGTCAGGCTGTGACCTCCAAACGGCCAAGGGTCAGCCAGGAACCCCAACCTTCCCGCAAGGCCGTGCGTTCGGCGTGCGGGGTTTGTTCAGATCAGACAGGCAACCCGACTTGGCAATTCAAGAGCATGGACATGAATGGCCCCTTTGGATGGGACGCACCCATTGAAGGGCTTCATCCTCTGTTGCATGTGTTGCCAAAACTGAAAGAGTTTGAAACGATGTTCTGGCATAAAATCGCTGGGAATCGTCATCACGCCATCCAGATCGATTCACTTTCCCATGCGGCAAAACAACGTTTGAATGAACTGCGTCTTGATGATACGGACGAGGTGTTTTCCTTTGCCTTGACCGGTCGTCAAAGACTGGTTGGAATTCGAGATCGGAATGTGTTCCGCGTGCTTTGGTGGGATCCTGATCATCAGGTTTGCCCATCCATCAAAAAGCACACTTGATCCCGCCCAGGAGATGCGCCTTCCTGCCCCACCCCCGGCGCGGTGATCTCGCTTGATGAAGATGACGTAACGATTCGTTACCCCATCATCACCCCCATGCGCGGGGATGTATCCAGCTCAACGTGATGGTCACGATTGTCGCTCACGTACCCACCCCATGCGCGGGGATGTATCCAAAAATTCCGCAAAATTTTGCGGAATTAAAACGTACCCACCCCATGCGCGGGGATGTATCAAAACGATACACCATCGGCACTTCTTTGGATGACCAGACCCCACCCGGCGCGATGGCCTTGACCATCAGTCAGATTTAGGGTCATCTCTGGGTTGATCTGGCGCATCACCTTGATCACCGGCACGTTCTGCGCAACCGCTTCCTGCAACCGCGCATCCTTCTCCACTTCAGCCGCGAACTTTCCGGCGCGCTCCACGGTCCGTGCGCTCACCCCATGCTGAACGGCCAGCGTCGCGGAAGTGCTCACGGTGGGAGCGGGTGCAATTGGTGCAGGCGATACCGGGGGAGTCGGGGACTTTTGTTGCTTTGAGTTGTCCACCACGGCAGAAACAATTCCGTCAATTTGACGTATTTGTTTTTCAGCGTTCTTGTTCTCCGTTGGCGCGCCAACCCGCTTCTTTACCCGATTGTACCGCCTACCCAGCAACAACTTGAACGCATCCGGCGACAGGTTGCGGCGGCCCAGCTGGTCGGCGAAACGTCTCTGCGTTGTCGAAACCGATAGCCTTGGCAATGAAATCGCGTGTTTTTTGTCCTGGTTCAAATTGTGCAAAATTTTGCACAATTTTTGAATCATGCGTTTTGTCTGATGGCCTACCGCGCCGTTCAAACTGTGTCGCTTCAATCGCCTTCCCAATCGCCACCCGCTCCGACGGGGTGAAGTCTTTGCGGATTTCGTTTTCGTCATGCTCGGCCAGCAAGGCTGGCACCTCGACGATCCGAGCAGGAATAGTTTCCCATTCCAGGGAAAAGCACGCCTCCAGGCGGCGTTCCCCAAACACCAAGTTCATCTTGCCATCAATGCCAATCGGCTGAAGCAGCCCGATAGTCTTTCATCGGGAATCCGCACTCATGGGGGTGGTGGGGGACACCCCACCCCTTTTTTGGATCCGAAATTCTCTGCGTGAACCCCCACACCGTTTGCCCCCCCTGACACTCCAGAGATTGCCCCCCTATTCCGAAAGCTCCTCCAACGCGGTGCGCAACTCCTGGATGAGCAGCCGCTCAATGACTTTGAAATCGGTCTCGGCGGCCAGGTTCGCAGAGACGCGACTTGGAATATTCAACAACCGATCCCGCACCCGACGGCCAAGCTCGAAAGCCTCTCGTTCCACATCATCGGCCTTGAGCAACCGGCCTCGGCGCTCTTCCAAATCGAGACGTGCAATTTCAGCCATGTAGTGAGTTCGCTCGGCGCGAGACACCGCAAAATCCGGGACATCCCCAAGCGCACATGTTTTCCTTTCGGTCGGCTTGGCAGACTTGTGCGTCGGCGCGGTTGTGCGCGCCCACTGCTCGTCAGCTTTGACCGGATCAATGGTGCCGTCAGGACCTCGTGGACACCGGCCCTCTGTGATCGCGCGGTGAACGGCGGACGGAACAACCCCGCGATGCTTGGCATACTGCCGAAGTGACATACCCATCAAAATTCTCCACATAAGTCAGTTAGTGTTTACATTTATATTGTTCACCGATTTTGCACCCTGTGGCTGGCGGCCCGCCGCGCTCGCGCGGTACCCGCCGCGCGTCAGTCCCTGGGAGGACCCGGAATCATCCGAGGTTCATCTCGGCAACAGGCGTCGGCGAGTATCCGAGAAAATCCCCGGCGCTGTCCGCTGACTCGATCCCGCCATGAGCCGCAACCATCCCGACAACCCGATGGTCACCGCATCCGTTGATGGCCAAACTCCAGCAGACGATGGGTTCTTGGTGCGTAACCACGGCATCGCAGCCGAACAGAGCGGATCCGATCTTGGTTCATTTTTTTTACCTTTCTATGTTTTGGTTGGCGAAATGAGAAACTGTCATTCAATGTTGTTCAAACTTGCATGTGTGACTCATAACAACTAAAAGCTTCAATCCAGGATAAATGCGCCATTGGCCATTTGCGTTTCCGCCAATGGTCGCCAATGTCCGCCAATCCCCCATTGGCGGGGATTGGCGGAAGGGGGCCGCCAAAAGCGGTCCCCCGCCTATATATAGGGCATTGGCGACCATTGGCGGATTCAACAAAATCAATGAGATAGCTCTGATAAAATCCGCCAGCATTGGCGGACATTGGCGGAAACACAACGAAATCAACAACATAATTGGCGGAAACCACATCTGAAACGCTCATAAGGCCACCCCAAAGCTGAGATCTGCGGTCAGGATTTCGCGGTTTTTGCTGTCAGGCGTCCGCACCCAACGTCGAAAAATCAATCCGTCACGCTCCAGCTGATTGAGAAGCGAGACGAATAAAGTTTTTTCAATCCCTGGCGGGGACATCACGGTAAAAGCCGTTCTGGGTCCAGAGGTCGCCGCCGGGATCCAAGCTTTGCGCCGGTCATGGTCACGAAACAGGCGCCCCATCAATCCAGACGCAGCGCACCGGATCAGCCATCGCACCAAGGTTCGATTTTTCGTGTGCGATTACGAAGGCGTCGCGCCCGTCTGGCTTCAATGTCAGTCGGGAGCGAACGGCATTGTGCCAACCGCTCGATCCGGAATATGTTTCTGTCCCAGCTTTACTTCCTAATGCGGCGGACATCTTGTTGACATGAGCGAGCAGCAGGACGGACCTCTTCTGGTCGGCCAGGGTTGTTCTCAATGCCCGCACGAAACTCTTGAATTATCGATAACAATCATGCCGATATCCAAATCTTCAGCCAATCTTTGGATATCGTTCATAAGCTGCGTCGGTCCGGTCACGCCTCGATCAACGGTGCGAAACAAAACCGCGTTGTCATTCGACAAATCCAGCAGGTGGAGTCTGCCTTCAAGGTCGGACGGCTCAAAACCCATGTGGCGGCAAATTTTTCGCAGGCGCCTTTGAAGCGTTTGTTCTCCATCCTCAGCTGAGATGTACAACACCTTGGTCGGACTTGTCGTCAATGATCCAAAACGGCGTCCAGTGGCGATGTAAACCGCAATCAGACAGGACAACCTCCCCACGCGGGATCCATCGGTCAACGATGAAAATCGGATTTGCGAGCGCATCGCAAATCGTCAACGACACCAACCGATTGGATAGGGAAAATTTTTGAACCTCCTCGACCTCGGGCGTCTCGGCCTCCGGCCCAACCGGTTCCGCCACCTCGATATCGAGCCGCACCGCCTTAAGACCGTGGAGCCGCATCAGGTCGTTGAAGTCGGTCGCACCTTCCGGCCTGTTCTCACCGAAATTCGGCACCGCCAACAAGCCGCCGATGGCTCGTGCCGCCGTCGTGGCCTTGCTCATGCCGGGGTTGCCGGGGGTGTGCGCGTCGTCATCGGCGCACAAGATGATGGTCTTCTCGGGGTATGCCGCGCGGATCGACTCGGCCACCGGGAGCAAGTTGCCGGCATCGACGGCCACGATGGTTTGATGCCCACCCGCCTCATGGACGCTGGCCCCGGTCGCGAAGCCCTCAACAATGCAAATGGTGTTGGTCATCTCCCCGACGACAAAGAATGAACCCTTTTTCGCGTGGCCTGACAACAGGAGTTTCATGCCGGATTGAGTGATGAACTGGAGCGTCCTCAATTGGCCATCTGGACCACGCAGCGGCATTACAAGCGCATTATCAAGCGGGGTGCGTGCGATGGTCGCTCCTCCCCGATAAAGCCGCAGGCCGTGCGCCTGGATGCCTTTTCTGACAAGGTACGGGTGATCGGCTGGCGCTGGTTCACAGGCCGCCCAGATCGATGCCGGATCGTGACGCGGGGATTCACTATCTGGATGGCGATCCGCTCCCCCTGGCCCGTCGTAGCCGTGTGGCTCATCGTGTCGCACCCCCGGCCTCGGTGCAGATCTCGGCGGCCTTGGGTCGCTGGTGGGGTCAGGCCCTATCCCGAGAACATCCGCGACGCGCTCCAAAATCTCCCCGAAGTCAGCTTTCGGATCGAGCCACAACAGCTTGCCGGCCAAGGTGAAGCCATCCCCCGATCCGCATTGCGAACAGATCCAGGTCCCGTTGTCAGCCTTGTCATCGAAGCGGAATCGGTCTTTTCCCCCGCAGTTCGGGCACGGCCCATGCCGGTTAGTCAGGAATGCCGGGGCCATGCCCAAGTTGGTCAGGATTTCGCGCCAGTGGCCTTGCGCGGCAGATCGCACGCGGGCAGCATCAAGCCCTTGTCCAGTGGAGCGCGTCGCGGTAAAATGATCCCGTGACGTACCCCATCGACCCGGCCCGCCAGCCGGGTTTTCTTTTTGTGACGTACCCATGGCCGCCACCTCAACGACAAGTCGCCGTCGAGGTGATTAGCGGGCACTGATCGATTACGGCAAGCACATCCTTTTTCGAGTAGCGAACGAGATTGCCGATTTTCCGATACGGAATGCCGCCCCCGGCCCAACGGTCGCGCTCCAATTTTTTGTCCGAACATCCAATGACAGCGGAAATCACCGTTTGGTCGAACAGAGCCGAAACGGGGGCCTGCTCGAACTCAAGCAGCAATTCAATTCGGGGTCTTTGAGTCTTCATCGCATCACCTAACGCTAAAAATTAATGGTTAGGCGAGTTTAGAAAACCAAAATCCCGATTTTGTTGTTAATCGGGATTGGTCGGGATCGGGGGAAAAATCGGGATTGAGGTGGGGGGGTTAATCGGGATTTTCAAGCGGGAACTGGAGATTTGCAACTCGGTTGCGCAAGGTCTTGAAGGTCACCGGGGATCGTTCTGCACGGCTTACAGGATCGCACCAGAGAATCCCTTTTTCTTCGGTGATCTCCTGGATGATCAGCTCTTCGTCGTGGTCTTGAATCTCCAACAGCACCTCATCCGGAGTCGGTTTTCGTTCCGGGTGATCTGCCAACAAAGCACGATAGGTGGTTTCGATCAGTACGGTTAAAGCTGAAGCCTTGCCCGACGGCATGCCGCCTTTTTTGTGCGCTGGCGTTTGGGGGGATGCTGGTTTCCCTTGGGGGGACAACTCCGGAGTGGTCGTTGGCGCTTGTGGCACAGCCTGATTGTCCAAGACTTGCGAGACATGATCGGTGTTGCTCGGCAACGGCGGAACCCATCCGGACACCTCCAAAAGTTCGCGGGTATCTGCCAGCTTTACCTTGTAGGCTTTTGCCTGGTCAAGCCAGTTTGACTCGGAAAGGTGTTGCACCACATCTGGTGGAAGCTCATCGGCCTGTTGATCCCCGATACCATCTTGCTTCGGATCTACAATGGACGACAGCCTTTCCCGCTCAATATGGAGCGCCTGCCTTATATGTAAACCAGTAGGATCACGCCTATCCCCGAACTCGTCGATTCTTGCTTGAACGTGTTTGAGAGATTCTTGTAGTTCGGCAAAGTCCGCTCTCGCATCTGGAGCGGAAGGTTTCTCTGGTGATGAAACAAACCCCGCGTCAGGAATCCCTGATTCATTGCACCCCCATCGATGCAGCCCCTTTTTTACGGCCCATGCGCGCACCGAAGACACTTTCACCAACCGGTCACCAAATTCAACAGGCTCCCATGGTGTCGCCTCCGTGGTGCGTCCCGGGTACATCCATGGACTATAATGCACCTCTCTGCGTGGTGGTCGAACATCGTAACGGTGTCGGAATTCAAGGCCGTCAGCAGCTTTCAACGTCTCCAGCATCATGGCAGTGATTTGTTCTTGCTCATTCGTTTGCGGCTTGTCGCTATCCGGGTCGAATCCAGCCAGGAGAAAAGCGGCTTGGCGAATGGTCACATAATCCAGCAATGCCCACTTGAACATGGGTCGCCTCCTTCATCGGCGTTCCTTCATTGGTTTTGCCAGGAAGGCCGATGAAGGTTCGGCCTTTTCGGGTCGCGATTCCCTATCCTGGCAATCTCATTCAGGCCGCAGCCTCTGCCCGTTGCAGTCTCTCCAACAAATATTCCGGAGCCAGATCCGCCCCGTTCCGCCATGCGATGGTCCCCA
>JAMOBI010000180.1:0-3309 GCA_039908105.1 Magnetococcus sp. YQC-9 | reverse complement strand
GAGATGACGCCACCGAACTTATGGGTGACGATGTTATAAACGAGATGCATGCCCAGTCCCATACCGTGCTGCATGTCGGTGGTAAAGAATGGATCAAAGATGCGCGCCTGCACTTCGGTGGAGAGGCCGATTCCATCATCGCCATAATCAACCATCAGTTGTCCGTCACGGGTCGCAACAACCATATCGATCATGCCATGATCGCGCCCTTTGAAGCCGTGCCGTACCGAATTGGTGATAAGGTTCGTGAAGATGCTCGCCCAGTCACTAAAGAAACTTTCAATTTCAAGTTCATCGTCACATCGGATGCGCACGGAGATGCGATCGGCGGGCAGGAGGTCGCCGAGGCTGGCAATGACATTCTCGATACAGACCTTGATGCGTAAACGCTGCTTTGCCAATTGTTTACCATCGATGACCACCTGATGAAAGACATCGATCAGTTGAGCGATGCGTTCGAGGTTGGAGCATATCAATCCTGCCTCTGCCATCACGGCGTCAAGATACACATGGAGATCAGACTGGGTCATGAGACGCTCAGCAAATCGTTGCGCCAGAAGCTTCGTCTGTCCCTGCAGCGTCGAGGCGGCAACGAGTCCAACGCCGACGGGGGTATTGATCTCGTGTGCCATCCCTGCCACCAAAACACCGAGGGACGCCATCTTTTCAGCTTCAACCAACCGTTTGCGAGCACGGGCATTCTCAATGGCCAAGGCGCAGACGCCCGTCATAGCCAAGGCCAGATTGAGATACCGCTCACGATTCTCTGGAAAGGCCAACTGATCGACCACGATCACTCCCAGCAATTGGTCGCCACGGAGGAGACGCAGAAGAAAGCCTTGACCAGAAGGGGTCCATCTCCAGTTGGAGTTCAGTTGTTGCACCGCTGATCGCAGATCGTCAGATATTTGCAAGTCCATGACTGGCTGTCCGTGCTCCACACGCAGGCAATACCAGATCGCAGGGGCAAAAAACATGCGGAACAGCTCTTCAATAGCGTTAATGGCATCCGACTCTTGCTGACTCTTGGCCAATCGCGCCAGCATGTCCATGACCGAGAGATGGTCGGCCAGTTCGCGGCGATGGCGACGCGCCATTTCCCGTCCATTGAGGCGTTCGTTGTCCAGTTGCCATTCCAATACGACCCTGGCCAACAGCAGACGCACATGATCGAGGCCAACGGCAATGCGTGTGGCAGGCAAACCGACAGCGTTCGACAACGCTTTCAACTGCGCTTCGACTTCGAGGTTGACACCCGTATCAAACAGCACCAATTCACGGGCAAAGTCTTGAAAAAAAAGCGACGCCTGCTCCGGTGTGAAACCCAGATCAGCAAGATGTCCACGCCACTCCTTCAGCCAGCCCGGCGTCATCAGGTAGCCACCACGGGTGATGGCCTCGTCCACCAAACCGGGGGCCGCAACCTGATAAAAACATTGCTTCTGAAACATGAGACGCACTGGAGGGAAATCAGCAGGAGTCGTCCCGTCCAGTCCGGCCAGACAGCTCTTTCCCAACACGACAACCTGGGTGCAGCCTTCTGATAGCAACGCACGCAACTCTTCCCACTGGAGTGGCGGACGTCCACAGCGGGCGGGGAAAACAGCGGAGAGGACATCGGGCCAACCTTCGGTCGCCACAGCGTTGCCGATTTCCAACTGAAAGTGACCACAACCAAGAATACAGAGATGATTCAGCACGGCTTCACCTCAGACCGTATTGGTGTCGTTCCAATCCTGCACCCAATCGAGGGGGTAACGCCCCCAGCGTTCAACAGCGTCGCTGATGGCCAGCAGTACCTCGTCCGGCGTTTGCCAGGGAATCTCCCCATGGTTGTCACCGAGCAAGAAACCACCGCCACGCCCGGCCTTGGCAATGGCGCGCTTGACCTCAAATTCGGCCTGGGTAGGGGTCCAACGTCGCATTGCGACTCCGTTGAGGTTGCCCAGCAGACTGACGCGGCCGGCTGCGGCCAGCTTCAATTCACTCAGATCTTCCAGAACGCTGACGCCGATCACGGCGGTCCCGGTATCGGCGATGTCGGCGATAATCGGCAGGCCACGCCCCGATGCGAGATGGGTTGCAGTTGGTCCCTTTATGCGGGCAAGGGTACGCTTGGCCACCGGATGTCCAGTCTTGAGATAGAGTTCACGCGGAATGTTCGTTGGAGATGAGACTGGATCAAAATAGCAAATAGCCGTGGCACCTGCCGCCAATTGCGCATTGGCCCATTCAACAGTGAAGGTTTCGTTGGCGTGCATCAGACGAGCGAAACGGTCAGGTTGTTCGCAAATCAGATCAATGTAATGGTCGAACCCCATTTGCATGACAGGCAATGAAAAGGGCGAAATGGCGACGCCGATAATAGGCACCGAGTCGCCCACATGCGCCTTCAATGCGCGAATCGTCTCCAGTACACGCACCAGGCAGGGAGATTCCATGACCTGGGGCGGTTGCAAGCTGTCGATTGTCTCGGGACGTCGGATGATCGGTGCGCCGCAAAGCGGTGGACCATCCGGCAGGAAGAGTGTCTCACCGCCCCATGCCTCGATTTCAATGGAAGCGTAAAAAAATGGATAAAGGCAGTCGCTGCGATATTTCTTCTTCAATAGCATCTGGCCTTCGATCACGTTCTCGGCAGATGAAAAATATTCTTGAATCGACATTCCAACTTCTTTGGCACCGTGCAGGGTGGTCAAAAGGAATAACGGTACACGATCAGGTTCTTGCTGCCCCAGTGTCATGAGGGTGCGTTGCATGGAATTCATGGTGTTGCGATTCATGGCATTTCTCCCATCCAGTGCTGGACGATGGTGACGGCATCGGCGGCGCTGCGCCCCATGGCGTCGGCCCCGACTTCCTGCCACAAATGCTCATCGAAAAGAAATGGCGCACCACCCACGACGATCTTGATTTGGCTGTCGCGCGATCGCAGCCGTTCACACACCGTTTGCACCTTGAGAGCGGAAGGGAGCAGCAGCACGGAAATCAGCAATACACGAATTTTATCGGCCAGTGCCCGTTCCACCAGTTCATCCACATCCATGCGACCGTAATTCATCACTTCAAATCCGCTGGCTCGCATGACCGAATAGACGATCCGCTGACCCAGCATGTGATAATCACTTAAGACAACAATGGCCGAACGTGGCTGGTGCTTGCGGTCTGGATTGCTGGCTGGCAGGATCTGCTCCACCAGTTCCTCGCAAATACGACCGCTCATATAGACTTGCGACAAGGCTACGCTGCCTTCTTTCCAAGCTGCGCCGATCTGTTCCAGTGTTGGCACAACCAATCGCTCCACTGCCA
>JAMOBI010000179.1:0-4761 GCA_039908105.1 Magnetococcus sp. YQC-9 | reverse complement strand
ACAATCCCGCGAACATGGCCCAAGAACAAAGCCGCGTGACTAAAGGCTTTAAGGGTTGGTGACTGGCGTGCCAGACCATCGCAATCAGTCAAATCAGCTTGGTTGATCCGCTAGGTTAATGTAAGGCACCACCTACTACTGGAACGTAGCGGAAATTTGGGTAGTGCCTTACGTTAACTTAACCATACGCCGATCCATCTGTTATTGAAAGGATGATGCGTGACACAGATGCTGGATGTCTATACACATCCCTGGAACGCCCTGGAGACAAAAAAGCCAGCAATTGTTTAATTTTGCTGGCTTCTTGGAGACTTTTGGAAGTCTTTGGAATCAAATGTGGTCAGGGACAGAATTGAACTGCCGACACGAGGATTTTCAGTATTCATAATGAGCTGTCCCGATAATTCTGGATTCTTCTTTACAATTTGATAAACAGGGACTTCTTAAAGGCTTGAACGCTGGAGGATATCCCCTGGATTCCTGCATCTTCTCGACTTTTCCGCGCACGATTACACAGAAATTACACTGGCGTCAACCATCGGCGTTCTTTGATTTCTCAATCGTTTCCATGTCTGGGTAGATGGCCGCCATCCCTGGCAGCCGTATGCATGATCCTCGCGCCAGCATCAACGCTGGCGGCATATTCAGATTGGCCGCGCGTTTCCGATCCGCACGCACCAACGGCGCATGCCTTCCGAAGACGTGTTCACGTTGTGGGCGGCAGTTCTCAATCTTGACGCGGCCTCACTCATTTCTGTCCAACCTCGGACCAGAACTTTTTCGATGTCATCCAGGAACGGTATCAACTCTTCCGGATCGATCATCTGACCGTCGTTGCGTCGCTCATGGGTCAATGTGCGCAGCTCCCTTAACAGTGCTTCCCCGTCATCAAAAGATCGCATGTCGGAAAGCTGGTGCCGCTTCTGGTACGGCTCGGGAGCGGCGTTTCCTTGGCTGGGGAACAAATCGGCATCCACCAGGCGCAACTTGCCTTTCTCGGATACCTGAATGCGGATGGTGCGGGATGGGGTGGGGGTGTTCGTGGTCATGGCTTTCGTCTCCTTTTCGGGGATGGTTGATTTGACCGGGTGCCGAAAACCGACGAAAGACGGCGCGCTTCTTCCCCTTGCGGGTATTGTATCCACGCACACCCGGCCAAGAGTCTGGCACGCAGCAGCCATGCCAGATTCAAGGCGCAAAAATACCGCAATAGTCTGACGGGTGCGGTTTCCGCTTTCGTTGGGGTTTTCGGCCCCGTGGATGCATCCTGGATCAGGTCGTGGCCGGGGTCAAGGATTCTCGTGGAGATCACCTTCCAGCCAGGAGATACGCCTTCCTGCACCACCGCCGGCGCGGTGATCTCGCTTGATGAAGATGACCTATCGATTCGTTACCCCATCATCGCCCCCGGCACGGTGACCTCGCAAAACGCGAGGCCGTTACCTTTTCAGCGCGGTGATTTCACCCTGGCAGGCAAATGGGGTAAGTCAGATTTACGCCCTTGGGTGACCAGATCCCTGGCGCGTTGATGTCGGCCCTTGTGAGTACTAGTACCCACTTTCGACCACCTCCCGCATGATGTCTGGAAATTGCTTCAAAAGGAATCCTTCGGCAGCGGTGCGCATCTTCGCCAAAACGGCTCGCTCTTCCTTTTCGGCCTGGAGTTGCAAATCTATTTCATCCATGTCGTAACGAGTCTCCAACGCCTCCACCACCAACTGCTTGATGATCTTGGGGTGCAGCGCGTCCAACTCGGTTGGAGCCTGATCGCCGAACCGCTCATGCCAGCGTCGAAAGTTCGGGTCAGACTCTTTCGCGGCATCAATCGATTGCGGTAAGTTGAATTCTCGACATTGCTCTGGAGTCAGTGCGATTTGTTGAACATCCACATGCAACCCGTAGCGATCAAACAAAGCCTTTTGGATCGATATCGGCACTTGAACGCCGGTTGGATCGAGATCACCCATGTGGAGCAGCAGGGGAGTTTTCCCCTGGGACATGGCCTTATCAAACCGCTCGCCCAAAGTGTTGACCAACGTTGCCGAAGGTTGACCCCGAGTGCATGAAACCCGCGTGCAATACGGATAGGCGGCGTCTTCGACCAGACGGCGTAGAGCGTCTTTTTCAACGGAAAGCTCAAGATAAACGTCCTGATCCTGAATGTAACAGCGTCCGTAATATCGCGGGTTGAGCACCATTTCCCAATGTTCGCGCAGATGCTCCATCAGGTTCGGCATGCCGCGCTTTTTAGATGTCGTGCGCGTCAGGTCAATGATCGCCTCCCAGGGGACAAGCTCCTCTTCTCGAAGATCAACCAGGATTTTCGAGATTCGGCGATACTCGTTTTGATTGTTCGACACCAGCAGTCGCGCAACCGACTGGTAGTAGACCTGCCGGACTGTCAACGCCCAATAGTCCCGTAGATCATCAATGACACCGATCAACGATTCGGCCAACGTCCGATTGTCGCCCCGAAAGCGGCGATGAAGGATTTCTTCCATTGTTCACGTCTCCGATAGAAATTTCTTATTTTGCACGCGCGTTTTTTTGGCCACCCGCGCGCATTGCGGCATGTGCGGTTCCAGAGATTTGCATCCCCATACCCATTCAAGGTGCGGGTGGGGGACACCCCCCCCTATCGATCCGAAATTCTCTGCGTGAACCCCCAGACCGTTTGACCCCCATAGCACTCCAGAGATTGAACCCCATATTTCGGGGGTGCTCCGATCTCTTGGGGTGTACACTTGGGGTGTTAACCTGGTTTACGCCCTGGCGGTAGCGGCCCCCCGCGCTCGCACGGTACCCGCTTCGCTTGGCCTTACAGGAGGACCCGCTTGCCGCGCCACCTATCCATGCCCGCGCCGCGTCCCTGGCGAATCCCAGACAAATCTCCAAGCCGCCCCGGACGATCCGACAAGGTAACGGTGCTTTCTCTGTCGGTGCCCGCTCTTGGTGCGCAGCGTGGCGGTCTCGTGGTTGATGTCAACCAGGGTCAGCCGGCCAGATCCCAGACTCATCAGTAATCCCACACAATCAAACCGGCGCGTCGGTGCATCAGCGTTGATTCCGAACAGTTCGCGTAGAGTCCACCCCGCAGCGATGGCACGCGGCCACCAGTCCGTGAATCGATCCACAGCCGCCAGTAAACCCGGCTCGCCAGTCGTCGGCAGGATCGGCAGACTTCTCGATAACCTCCGGATCGTTGGACGGATGCCCAGCCAGAGAATGAAGCTCGTCGTTTGGTGAGTCCGGCACGGTTTCTGTAAGGTCGGAAAAACTGAAACCTGAAACCTGCGCGCTCTTGTGTTTGCAGACTTCATTGTTTTTTTGCTGGGACAACTGGGACAGCTGGGACAGATCAGACAATATATTGTAATCATTAGATCTTTCTTCTATTCCAGTGTCCCAGTTCTGCTTCTGGGGCGCTGGGACAACTGGGACAAATTCTTGTGACTTGGCATCGCAAGGGGAGTTTGTCCCAGTTGTCCCAGTTGCCTTATCCCCTAACTGGGACAGCCAAGCAGAAGAAAAAAGCCTTTCCTTCCATATGGTTGCATCGTGCGTCCCAGCTGTCCCAGTTGTCCCAGCGTTTTTTGAATCACACTTGCAAGCAACGTCAGATGCGGTTTCAGTTTGTGAGTTTTTTCGCCCAGAAGAAAAACTGAATGGATCCCCATTTTTTTGGGGAGCTTTGAAAATTCCACTCTTCACTGGGACACTGGGACACCTCCAGGCGGCGAAATGATCAGTCTGCATCGCTGTTGCCCATGGAAACGAAATGGTAACAGCGTGTTGGCCCCATGCCTGGCAATCTTGGCTTGACGGTCGTCGAATTGCCGTCTTCTGGCTTGATCCATCCACGGGATACCAGCAGCTTGGCTACGAACCGATGATCCAGCCCTTGGCAGACTTCCGTTCTGAAGGTCTCGGGCAAAATGAACCATTCTGTTTTCCCCTCCGCTTCGCGTCGGAATCCGGCCCGATTGACGGTCACCCGGTCAGAATTACCCCACGGGGAGAATCGTGCTTCGCCGTGCGCCTCAAAAAAACGGCGCACTTGGGACAACGCCTGTCGCTCCTCTGCTGGACCATTGCCACCCCGGCCAACCAGCCACGCCTCAAAACATCTCTTTACCCCTTGGATGATCTCCCCGGCACTCCAGCCGGTCACGCCCAACGCGGTGGCCAACTCGCCCCCAGCCGCCACCAGGGCAAACCGGCCCGCAACTCGATGCACCTGCCCATCTGCATTCGCGGGCAGTGTCTCGCTCAAGAACTCTTTCCGGAACCCTTCGACGGCCTCCACCAGCCCGGCCAGACCCTCCCCCAGCTTTTCAAGAAAAACTCGTGCGGCAGTCCCATGATATGCCCGTGCTGCGCTGCTCAACTGCCTTGAGAAGCTCGCCCCATCCGGGCAGCCGTGCAATTTCTCGAATAGTCCATGTCCGTATCCGGCGTCAGCGGGGATATCCACAAGCCGCACCTCCTGACCGGCCCGGACGCTCTTTCCCGCCGTGCGCATGTGCTCGGCAAGTCCGATTTCGCCCGCAGACAGAAAGAGCACGCGCCAAGTTGCCTTGCGCCGGGCGGATCCGTCACGGCTGGAGCGCGTCTTGCCCGTGCCGTTGGCCAGCATGTAAGCGATCTCCCCGGCCTCTGTGGGGGCGACTTGCGCCAATTCGTCCAAACACAGCAAGGTATCATTGTGGAGCGCGGCCAGACCTTCCAGCCCGTTCGACGTGGCGCGCCAGCGTTGCAGTC
>JAMOBI010000015.1:0-29831 GCA_039908105.1 Magnetococcus sp. YQC-9 | reverse complement strand
AAGAAGCATTTTTCGCGCCTTTTGCGAAAAATGCGCCGCGCGCCGCCAAGGCTTGCGGGATTGTTTTGCGTCTTTTGCAAAACAATCCCGCGAACATGGCCCAAGAACAAAGCCGCGTGGCAGAGGCTATAAGGTTTAGTGACTGGCGTGCCAGACCATCGCAATCAGTCAAATCAGCTTGGTTGATCCGCCAGGTTAACGTAAGACACCACCCAAAATGGGTGCGGTTTAATAATCAAGCAGTGCCCGTCATTCAAATCCCATTTCACCACATCAACCTCCGCATCCTGAATCGGATATGGATCACACTGACTCACCCGCCACCCTGTTCGTTTCGGTCGCCAGCTATCGCGACAGCGAATGCACCCCGACGCTCATCGACCTTTTCGACCAAGCCAAACATCCGGAACGGGTCCATGTTGGGGTGTTGTGGCAGATCCTGCCCGAGGAGGATGGACCGGAGTTCACCGCCGTGCCCGAAGCGTGGCGTCATCAGGTGCGCGGCCTGATCATCCCGGTTGCCGAGAGTCGCGGCGCCTGCTGGGCGCGCAGTCGCATCCAAAACGAACTTTTTGCCGACGAGGATTATTACCTTCAGATTGACAGTCATACCCGCTTTGATCCGGATTGGGATCTGCATCTGATCCGCATGCTGCACGCCTGTCCAGCCGCCAAACCAGTGCTCTCCACCCATCCGAACAAGTATTTGCCACCGGACGAACGGCTTGCCAAGGGACTCCCCCATCTGCGCGCCAAAAAATTCAATCGCGACGGCATTCTGATCCCGCAAGGTGAATATCTGCCACTCGATCCCAAACCCGCCGTGCCGCCCCCTGCCGCCTTCATTGGTGGGGGTCTGGTTTTCGCCCATGGCAGCATGGTGCGCGAGGTACCCTACGATCCGTACCTCTATTTCCAGGGCGAGGAGATCACGCTGGCCGCGCGTCTCTGGACCCACGGTTATGATCTCTTCACCCCCAACGATGTGATCCTCTACCACGACTACACCGAACGGGAGCGTCGCAAACACTGGGATGATCACAAAATCGATTGGAACCGGATGCATAAATTGGCCGTGGCCCGTCTCGAACATCTGCTCGACATTCACGCCTCATCCGACCCGGAAGTGTTGACAGAGATCGAGCGTTACGGCCTGGGCAGGGTTCGCACCCTGGCCGAATACGAATCGTTTGCCGATGTCGATCTTCGCCGCCGGGTGATCGGCGTCCGAGGGGCGGATGGCCATTTTCCGCCCCATCCGCCCACCGCAGGGATCGGCGTGGAGCTTCAACAACTCTTCACCCGTATCTATCGGGAGAACACCTGGGGAAGTCGCGAAACCCGCAGTGGCGAGGGGTCGGAACGCCATGCCACCCGGATGCTGCGCGAAGAACTCGGGGCAACGCTGGCTCGACTGGGCATCCGAACGGTGATCGATGCCGGCTGCGGAGATCTCAACTGGATCGAATCCCTGTCAACCACGCTGGATCTCTATCTGGGCTACGACATTGTCGTTGAACTGATCGCCCACAATCGAACGCTCTTCGCCGATCGCATGAACCATCTGTTCGGTGTGGCGGAGATCTGTCATCAGGGGTTGCCGCGCGCCGATGCGATCCTCTGTCGCAATGTGTTGACCCATCTGCCCATTGAATCAGGCATCCAGGCATTGCGCAACTTCAAGCGCAGCGAAAGCCGTTACCTGCTGGCAACCACTTTTCCCAATGCCATCAACCAGGATGAGCCGTTCGGCCACTGGCACAAGATCAACCTCACCGCATCCCCTTTTCTGTTACCCCAACCAATCCAGCTCATCCCGGACGGCAAAGCGCGTCACGAACGTTTCGTGGGTGTCTGGCGATTGGCGGATTGGTGATCGCTGTTGCTTAACGAAAAAATTGCAGAGGGGACGAATCTTGCATGACGGGCATTGAAGACGCTCTTTTTCTGCACCAATCCATCTGAATTGCTTCAATTTTCTCCTGTCAGATCCCAGCCGTCGATCATATCGGCACGGTATCTGCTCTTGACATTCACGGATGCTCTTTTTGTAGCGTTTGGATGTCGAGTTTCTGACAGGAGAACCACCGTGTCACAAGTCGGATTGATCGGATCACCGGATGCCTTCAAGGCAAATTTGCTGAATCTCAGACAAAATCTGCAAGAGATCGTCACGCCCTTGCATGAGGTCGCACCGAATCTTCCCTGGCAGCGCACCAACCAGACCGGTGAATATCATGTTCCTCAGCCGGATTTTGAAAATGTCCTGCGCGAGGTGCTCTCCCCGGATGGAAATGAACCGGCCACGGAGGGTGCGCCACTCTTTATGCCACTCCCCAGTCGCGAGTCGGAGGATCCGAACAAATCCAACCCGTCGGCACCGCGTGATCACAAAGAGAGTCTGCTTCCGCAGCTGTCCCACAACAGGATCGATTTTGAGGAGCGGCTGGCATGGCAGGCGGCGAGTCCCGCCATCTCCAACTTAAGACCCGCCACTGGCCACTACCGCTTTGAATTGGCGCGCAACGCCTATTCCCACGCGAGCGGCAACGCCGGTTAGGCGACTCCACACCGCACGGGGTCGCGTTGGCGACCCCAAACAGCCCTCTTCAGCAGCTTCCAAAACAGGTGCGGTTTGGCTGTCCCAAGTCACTCCTTACGCAATGCTCTTTTGCAACTGCGCCGCCAATCGCTTGGCCGACACCGGCATCACGGTGCGCAACTCCTGCGCAAACAGTGAAACCCGCCACTCCTCGATCATCCACCGCAACATCATCAACTCCGGATCCAACAGATTCTCCTTGGCATGCCGTTCATAACGTCGCCGATACTCGCGCCAAAACGGTATCACCTCCCCAATGGCCCGTGCATCCTTCAAGGGATCGCGCGCGCAGCGCTCCAAACGAATGCGCATCGCGGTGAGATAAACCGGCAGCCGCTCCAACCAGGGATCCGGAACACTCAACAAAAAATCAGCAGGCAACAACCACACGAGCTGCTCCTGAATGTCGGGGACGGCCTCTTTCAGCACCTGCGGAGGAGCCTGGCTGATCATCCGCCTTAATTCGGCATACCCCGCGAGAATCTTTTGCGCCGCACCCATGCCGGCCTGCACCTCGGAAATCAATCGCCCGCGTCCGGATTGCAACCGGGCCTGAAACTCATCCGGATCACGAATGATCGCCCCGGAAGCCGGCAGGAAAAGCACCGTGACCGCGCGCCAGATCGCCTGATCAACGATCGCCAGGTGCGGACCAGGTTTGCCCATGGTCATGGTCAGAAAGGCCATCGATGCCTCGCGCGTCAGCGGATTCTGTCGGCGAATCCCCTGGAGCAGTGAGGCCAAATGCAGCATAAACAGGCGCGTCAAACCCCGTCGGCTGGTCTCGATGGCATGCGTCGGATCGCTCATCAGTTTCAAGGAGACTGAATCGCCGTCATCCTGCAACACCGGCGTGCCGTGCATGCGGATTCCACCGGCATCAAGGATCACCTGCTCGGGAATCGGCCCGAAATCCCATCGCACGATGCCGGAGCGCTCCCATTCGGTTTTCGGTAATTTGATGAGCCGCTCGCGGGCGCTTTCGCACAATTCGTTCTTTAAGGCTTCCAGATCCCGCCCACGTCCAAGGATGCGGGTGCCACCATCATCGACGATCAGAAAGTTCATGCGCAGATGATCGGGCAAGGAATCCTCCTGCCAGGCGTCCAGGGGGATGTCAATCGGGCTTCTGGATTTCAATAATTGAATTAACGTAATCTTCAATGAGCCCGTACAGCTGGTTAACCGCTCCATGCACCACTCGGCGGTCTGCGGAAGCGGCACCAACGGCTTGCGGAACGCCTTGGGGAGCGACTTGAGGAGCGCATGAATCTTGTCCGGCAGCAATCCCGGCACCAGCCACTCAAAGGGCAAGGGTGAGAGGAGCGGCAACAACGCGATCGGAATGCGCGCGTTGACCCCGTCGTTGTGCCCGCCCGGATCAAAGGTGTACTCCAGCGGATACTCCCGGCCATCGATGATCAGATGCCCAGGAAACCGCTCGCCCGAGATGGACCCGTCGTCGCGGCGCAAGACCTGTTCGCGATCGAAGTAGAGGATTCTCGGGTTCTTCTTGCGCGCTTCGGCATACCACTCATGAAAGTGGCGTGCGGCATACAGCGATGGCGGGATCTGCGCGTCGTAGAAGGCATAGCGTTCCGGGTCCGCAGTCAACAGGTCGCGACGCCGGGTTTTGTGTTCCAGTTCGCGCACCTCGGTGATCATTGCCTGATTGTGCACGAAAAAAGGGGCACTGGAATTGAACTGTCCCTCGACCAGGGCGGATTGGATAAAAATCTGGCGCGCCTCGACCGGATTGATCGGCCCGAAATGCACCTTGCGATTGGCCATCAGCACCAGGCCGAACAGCGTCACCCGTTCGAGCGCCATCACCTGACCCAACTGCTTCTCCCAATGGGCCTGAAAATAGGCACGTCGACACAAAGGACCGGCAGCGGCCTCGATCCACTCCGGCTCGACCCGTGCGCAGGTGCGGGCGTAAAGACGGGTGGTCTCGACCAACTCGGCGGCCACCACCCACGGCGGGGATTTGCGATGCAGCGCTGAGCCGGGATGGATCCAGAAGCGGTTCTCGCGCGCACCGGCGAATTCGCGCTGGTCGAGTTTGCTGCCGATCTGACCGAGCAGTCCGGGCAGCAGCGCCTGATGAATTTCCGCATAGGTGGCTTCGGTTTCGTTGGCGCGATGCCCCATCTGCAGGCACATCTCTTCAAGCTGCGCATGAATCTCCTGCCACTCACGCACCCGCACGCGAGAGAGAAAATTCTCCTTCAAAAACCGGCGGAAACCGTTGTTGCTCGGGTGATCGATGCGGCCCTGCCTGATGAACTTCCACACATTGATCAGGCCGATGAAATCCGAGTTCGGATCCCTGTGCCGCGCGTGTGCCTGTCGCGCTGCATCGCGCCGCTCCAAAGGCTCCTCGCGTGGATCCGGGATGCAGAGGGCTGCGACCAGCACCAGCATCTCTTGCAACCGTCCACGCTTGCCACCTTCCAGAAGAATCCGGCCCAATCCGGGTGGCACCGGCAGCCTGGCCAGCTGTTTGCCAATCGAAGTCAGCTGCCCTTCGTCATCGATGGCACCGATCTCCTCCAAAAAACGCATCCCCTGACTGATCGCGCGGCTGGCGGGCGGATCGACAAAGGGGAAGCTCTCGATTTCTCCGATGCGTAGCGCCTTCATTTGCAAAATGACGGCATCGAGCGGGGTGCGCAGGATTTCCGGATCGGTGAATTGCGGCCTGGCGAGGTAATCCTCCTCGGAGTAGAGCCTTATGCAGATGCCGTCGGCCACCCGTCCACAGCGGCCCTGACGCTGATCGGCAGAGGCGCGCGCGTTTTTTTCCACCGGCAGCCTTTGAATGCGGCTTCTCTCGCTGATGCGGCTGATACGCACCAGGCCGGAATCGACCACATATCGCACGCCGGGCACGGTGATCGAGGTCTCGGCCACATTGGTGGCCAGAATGATGCGGCGTTGGGAACCGGTCTGAAAGATGCGCTGTTGATCGGCTCCGGGCAGGCGGGCGAACAGCGGCAGGATCTCGGTGCCGATGCCGACACTTTTGCTCAACGTCTCGCCGATTTCGCGAATCTGCTGTTCGCCGGGCAGAAACACCAGAATATCGCCATGCATGCCGGGGCGCGACAACTCGGCCACCGCCGCCAGAGTCGCCTGTTCCAGACTCTGCTCCTCGGCCTCCTCCAGATCGCTCTCCTCGTCGGCCTCGACCAGTCGCGGGCGATAGCGGGTCTCCACCGGGAAGGTACGGCCCGACACCTCGATGATCGGGGCGTTGCCGAAATGTCGAGAGAATTTATCCGCATCGAGTGTCGCCGAGCTGATGATCAGCTTGAATTCAGGGCGCCTGGTCAGGATCTGCTTTATGAGTCCCAGCAGAAAATCGATGTTAAGGCTCCGTTCATGGGCCTCATCCACCACCAGTGCCGCGTAACGGCTGAGCAGCCGATCGCTCTGAATTTCGGCGAGCAGGATCCCATCGGTCATGATCTTGACCAGGGTTTCCGGTGCGGTGTGATCGTTGAAGCGTATTTTATGGCCAATCAGCCGATCCGGATCGTTGAGATCCTGACGCAGGAAATCGGCAATCGAGCGCGCAGCGATGCGGCGCGGCTGCGTAATGCCGATCATTCCGGTGGCGCTCAAATCCAGTTCCAGGCAGATTTTGGGCAGTTGCGTCGTTTTGCCGGATCCGGTGGCCCCGCGCACGATGATGACCGGGTGCTTGCGAATCGCGGCCAGGATTTCGGCACGGCGGGCGGTGATCGGCAGTGCTTCGGGAAAGTGCAGTGCAGGCACCGAGTCGCGGCGGCGTTGGCAGGCCTCCCGCGACTGTTGAATGCGTGCATTCAGATCGGCGATGCGGGCCGGATCAAGGGGGCTGATGGCAGCTTGCCGGGTGAGCTCCGCAAGCTGCTTGCGCAAGTGGTGGCGATCTCGAATCAGGCAGTGACGCAAGATCCCTGCGGAAGGAAGGGTGTCAGGAGTGGATTGGGGAGACATGCAGCGGTACGGAACCTGAATCGGCAGCGGAGAAATAAAGATCATATCGCACGCTGCGTCCTTCGACAACGGCATCCGCTTTTCTGTTGGCCAAAGGAGGGGAAAGCCGGGGCCGCTTCACCACAACCCGCTGCCGGGCGACAGACAATGCCGGTGCGAGCAGGAGATCGGCATCCGGATCATCCCCGACCACAGCACGCAACAGACGCATCTCCTTTTTGACCAGTGCTGACTTGAGCCGTTCCGGATGCATTGGATCCAGATACACCACATCCGGACGATGCCCCTCAATCAGCCGGGTCAGATGCGCCACCCCATCTTCCAAAAAGAGCATGATCCGTTCCGCTTCGGGCAGCCGATTGTGACGGGCGCGTGCAAGGCCATCCCCGATCAAGGTGTGCAGGATCGGCGAACGCTCCACGAAGGTCACCCGACAGCCCAGGGCTGCCAGAACGAATCCATCCCGCCCCAATCCGGGGGTGACATCGAGGATCGACGGACGCCAACCCGGTTTCAGCCCCGTGGCGCGCGCCAAAGTCTGCTTCGCCCCCTCCTGACGCCGCGCTTTCGCGAGGAGTTGAGAAAACTCCACGTAAACCGGCTCACCATGCCCGCGACTGCGACTCACCAGCTCCAGACGCTCATCCGTGACACTCAGCACCAGACGATCTTCCGTCTCGTGCCACGGTACGTAGGCAAGTTGCAACCGTTCGGCAAGCTGTTGGGCCAGAGGAATGAATCCTTCTGCCGGAGTCGTGATAGCCAGATCCATGCCGGATCAAACTCCCCGGTGGATTCTGATCGCCCCAGCCCGCATCCTGGACAAGATCAAGAGAAATCGCACCTTTCCACCCATTACTTGCGCAGGAACACCTGTGTGCCATCCCACTCCGGGGGAGGGGGATTTTCCTTGAACTGCTCGCAACGCCGGATGTAGAGTGTGGCCAAAGTGCTGCCGGGCACCATCTCCAACAAACGTTGGCAGATTTCGATCACCTCCGTCCATTGCCGGTTCTGGTAGAGCCCCATGACCGGCGTCCACAACTCCAGTTCGCGATACCGCTCCTCGGGTACCCGCATCGCCTCCGGACCGTCGCGCAATCCCAGCAGTTCATACAGTACGACCGGTACCTTGACCCCCTTGGGCAGAACTTTGTCCACCATCCGGATCACGAATTCCGGGCCGATCTCCTTGGCCACGGTGTCGGTGATGAGAATCTGCGAGCCGTAGAGCGTATTCAATGCCTCGATGCGCGAAGCCTGGTTCACGGTAGCGCCCATGGCGGTATAATCCATGCGGTCGGTCGAGCCGATATTGCCGACCACCGCTTCGCCGGTATGCAGACCGATGCGGGTGAACATCACCGGTTCGCCGAGCTGCTTCCAATGGTCGTTGAGCTCCCGGCTCGCCACCGCACACCCCAAGGCCGCACGGCAGGCGTGCGTTGGATGGTTCTCCAAAAGCGCCGGGGCATTCCAGAATGCCATGATCGAGTCGCCGATGTATTTGTCGATCGTGCCACCGTTATCCAGAATGGCAATGGTGAGATGTTTCAAATACTCAGAAATTTTATGAGTCAGATCTTCGGCGGTCATGATTTCGGACATCGACGTGAAACCGCTGACATCGGTGAACATGAGGGTCAACTGCCGCCGGTCCCCGCCCAGCCCCACCGCCTTGCCGGATTCGATCAGCTGGCGTACCAGCGCCTTGGGGACATACTGCCCGAAGGTGTTCAAGGCGGTTTTCATCGCGGCGATCGATTGGGTCAGCATTTTGATTTCGGACACTGAGGAGCGTACATTCACCTCTCCAGTCAACTGAAACTGGCGAATCCGTCCGGTTTCGGCGACCAACAGCCGCAACGTCCTGGAAATCCGCACGGAGATGATCAAGATGATCGGCATGGCCAACGCCAGGGCGATGACGGCAAAGATCAGGCTGCGCATGCCGTTCTCCGAGATCGGACCGAGAAATTCTTTTAACGGCACCGTGATGGCAATCATGGTATCTTTGGCATAACGATCCGGCACCGGAGTGATCTGCCCGATGTGCTTTTCACCATTGACCTCGAAAATCATGCCGTTCTCCCAGAATCCGTACTGGTAACGGTAGAACAGCTCGTTCAAGATCCGATCGTGCAGATCGGAGACCCGTGCCAGCACGAGAACCGGATCACCGGTTTTCTCATCGATGGCGATGCGCATCGATTTGGCAGGATCTGGATGAGCGGTCAACTCCCCTTTGCCATTGAAGAAGAAAAGCTGGCTGGACTCCGAAAACTGTTGTTGCTGCAAGAATCCGGCGAAATGTCCGACCGTCATGTCGACACCGAACACGCCATCCACATCATCATCCCCCAAAAATGCTTGCGAAACGGTCACGCCGGGTTTTTTGCTGGTTCCAAAAACATACAGATCAGAGGCTTTGGCTTCGCTGGTCTCCTTGGCATTGATAAACCAGGGTCGCAAACGCGGGTCATAGTCGGTCTTCTCCAGGGGATGCACACCCAGACTGAAACCGTTCTTGTCGAGAAAAACCCAGCGCTTGCGCGGCAGCTCCGGATCATCGTTTGCGATGGTCATGACGCCGTAATGGGTTCCCTCGGGAGCCTTGAGTTTCTGACGAAAATCAGGCGCAGGCTCCAGATTGAAGACTTCGACGAAGTCGCCAGTGTCATACCCCATATAAACCGCAAACACCTGCGGGTTATGACTGAGGATCTGGATCAAAAACTCTTGACTTGGATGTGGGCGTGCCAGTGTGGGCAGCTCCTTGATGGAGCGGATGGTGGTGACAATATCGGTTAACGAGAAGACCGGATCGAAGGCGCGTTGAAAGCGCTCGACGATTTTTTGATTGACCTGTTGCAGCAAGACCTGCGCTGCGGTCGTGGCGCTGGAGGCATTGGCATTGTAATTGTACCAGGTCACCGAACCGCAAAGTGCGCTGACCACCAGCAGGAAGATGGACAACAAATTGATATGAAAAGGGATCCCTTTAGAAAACAATTTCATGGGGCACCTTTGGCAGGCGTTTGCTCATTGGGGACCGAGTTCGGATTGTTGAGCAGTTGGGTGGCCAGTTGCGCGAGTTTTTCCGCCTCCTTGGCCGTTTGGCGTGTATCGGCCTGCCAGCGGGCGCGGATCTGAGCCTGTTTTCCCTTCTGTTCAGCCGAGAGTTTGTCGTTGCTGACTTCCGAAAAGATCTCCGCGAGATTGCCCGTTGACTCTTCAAGGGTGATGGGAGCGGTTCCCAACCGTTTCCTGGCCTCGGCCAGTTTTTCGCGTGCCCAGGCGAGATTCGGTACGTTGGGCAAATACCAGGGAAGCGTGAACCAAGGGGTTTTCCAGGTGGTTTTTTCCTCGATCGTTTTGGAAGCCAGATGGATCGCCTTGGTGGCGGATTTCAACTCCGGCAACCCTTTGACCAGTGTGGCATCGAAAAGCTGATTGATCACGGCATAGCGCTTCTTGGAGAGTTCCACATCAAAAGGTTGGGCTGCGAGCAGGCTTTTGTTGGTAAAAGGGTTGGGAAAGCCCCGTGGAGCCTGGGCATAGACCGTCGGATTGACCGGCAGACGATTGATCTCCGGGAGCAGCAGAATTTTTTGCCCCTCCGGGGTGAGCAGAAAATCGATGAACTGTTTGGCGGCTTTGGAGTTGGGTCCGTTCTTGATCAGCGCGATGTTGGCCGGAACCAAAGAGGGACGTTTGGGGGGTGTATAAGCAACGTCATGACCGGAGGCTTTGTTGGTCAGGGCGTAAAAATCGATGACCACACCCGCTCCCGCTGTCCCCGCTGTCACGGCATCCGGTACGTCGCCTGAGTTTCTGGCGAATTCACGCACATTGCCCCCCAAGGCTTTCAGAAGCCTCCACCCCTCATCCCAGCCGTAGTTCTGCAGAATGGATTCCACCGTCATGTGCGTCGTGCCGGAGAGCGCCGGGGTGCACATGGAGAGTTGTCCGAAATAAGCCGGGTGGGTCAGATCCTCCCACTCCTCGGGATCGGGTAGTTGGTGGAGCCGGGTGAAATACCCATTCCACATGATGCCGTAGCTGGAGAGGGCAAAGCCGGTGAAGTGGTGGTCCGTATCATGGATCGGTTGTCCGCCGATCTGTTGGGCGACGCCAGGAACAGCGGAGTGATAGGGAACCAGCTGATCGTCATCCGATAAAATTTCAAAGGCATCTTTGGCTGATGCCCAGAACAGATCCGGCGATTTCCCTTCGGCAACACCTTTTTGAATCGCCTTGATCGCCGCGTCGGTCTTCAAGCGGATGATTTCCAGTTTGATTTCCGGATGGCTCTTTTCAAAAGCCCTTTGGAAGGGCTCGTAGGTGACTTTCGGGAAGGGGGTGACGATCACCAGAGGTTCCGCACCCAGAACAGGTCGCTTTGCAAAAAGCAACAGAAGAAGGATGATGAGAAAGCGTGGCGTCCAGATCCATTGGCTTGTGGGGTGGCGTGTGTCCATGATCCATATCAGGTCAATGATGAAGGGGACGTCAATGAAGAAAGCTTACCTGTATGTTCCATGGTGCGTATGGATCCGGTTTGGCTCTATATTTAAATATCGCTTTTCTTGTCGATGAGCAAGCGTTTATCCGTTCGAAAAATGTAAACGTATTCCAAATCTTTCCAATCTTTAATTGATTTTCATGTTAAATGATACGCATCTCGTGTACTGATTGCCTGTTTCATCGTTCAAGCCGGGCAGGCTGGTATTGACGGATCATAAACAAGGGTGTATTGCTGTCTGGGACCGAGTTGAGCAGGTTGACGAGTGGCTGCGGGTCTCTTGTTCGCCGGGGATATGGCTGAAACGGATCAAAACACCATGAGAATCGGTGGTAAAAGTGTTTCGTCCGACCATCCTGGATGGCATGAAGCATGCGTAGTCAGGCCCCGTCGAATCATCCACTCTTGTCAAGACCGTCAAAAGGGAGCCAGATCCCGGATGTCGGCCCTATGGAATCGAGATGTCTCATGGACCGTTTTGCCCGGCTGTTTACGTTGCAATTTCAACTTGGGGATTCCGGAGTCCGGAATCCCCAGCAGATTCGTGAGGAGCCATGGCGCGTTATCGATCGCACCATCGTGCTGTTTGGTCCCCCCGCGATCGTCAATCACGACTGGTCCCCCGGTATGATGGACCTGTTGTGCAGCGAAGAGGAGATGGAAGCCGATCCGTTGGTGTGATCTTAGAGCATCACCAACCGGGCATCGGTATGCCGCCCCCCTTGGGATCACAGGTGACTCCCTGATACTGACGCTCCATGCCACGGTAGTAATCCAGGCAGTTCTGACGCATGTAGCCGCTCTTGGGACACTGATTCAGGCCATCCTCGACCATGCGTTTGCCCCAGGAGAGCCGTTCCAGGCAGGCGCGACGCCACTGACCGGCTGGGGAGTTGTCCGACGGTTGGGGAGCGGATCTGGTCGGGGTGACGGATGAAGCCCCGGACGTTGGCGCGGATGTCGGCGTTGATGCGGCGACGGTCGGGGCAGGAACGGTGGGAGTGACTGCGGGTGCCAAGGCAGGCGGTGTTGCGACGGGTGGCGTCTGCACCGAAGGGGATGCGGGAGTCGGGGTGGTGGAGGGCGAAGCAGCTGTCGTCGGCGTCGTACGTGCATCCTGATTCATGGCCGCGGCGGACGAACCGCTCGGTTCTTCCACCGGTGGAATGGCCTCCATGGGTTGGGGTTTCATGGCGACAACTACCGGAGGCGGTGCGGGCGGGGTCGATGCGACAGCCGGAGGCGGTGCGGGCGGGGTCGATGCGACAGCCGGAGGCGGTGCGGGCGGGGTCGATGCGACAGCCGGAGGCGGTGCGGGCGGGTTGGGCGCGGCGGGCTTGACCGTTCCTGTTGGTGTGGCTGGTTTGCCGGGCAGCGCGCTCAGCTGACTCTTGGTGTTGACGACCGTCGGCGAGAAATGATTGAACAAGAAGAAGAAGCCGACTCCGAAGCCGATCCCGAGGGCAAACGGCGTGAACGTACCAAATATCCATTTGATAAATCTGAACAATGTTCTTCTCCTTGGATGGATGGACCCCATGGGTGTATCATAAGGTTCAGCATAATCGATTATGCCTGATGCTTCAATGAAATGCGGGCAAAAAAAATATTTCAATCCCCCTTTGCTGCGATGCAAGAAAGAAATATTTTATTCAGACCCGACACGGGTGACTCACGATTGAAGCGACGAAAGACACGCATAAGGAAACCATTCGCAAACATGGACCTCGCCAATCAGATTCAGGAACTCTTGGACCTCTCCCGCAAACATTTCGGGGAAGAGACGGTCGTCAAGATCGAGCAAGCCGCCAAGATGGCCGTGCGGTTTCATCAGGGACAGGTTCGCAAGCTGGATCGCGCCCCTTATGTCACCCATTGCCTGCAGGTGGCCAAAAGCTGTCTGGAGTGGGGATTGACCGATCCGCAAGGGGTGTGTGCGGCCCTGTTGCACGACGCACTCGAAGATGCCCCGGCAGAGTTGGAGGCGGAACAGCACATCGGTGCCTTCGATCCGGTCATCCTGAACCTGGTGGAGTCCCTCTCCAAGATCCGTAATCTCCAGACCGGCAGCGGTGACCTGCCCGCCACCTACCGGCGCATTTTGATGTCCGCCTCGCAGGATCTGCGGGTTCTTTTAATCAAAACCTTCGACGTTCTGCACAACTCCTCCACTTTGGAAGTGCATGGCCCCACCAAGGCCAAGAACAAGGCCAGTCTGGCCTTGATCTATGTCGGTGTGACCCGGCGCCTCGGGATTATGGAGCTGGCTGATTCGCTCATCGATCTCACCCTGCCGCATCTGATGCCGGTGCAGTACCGTCGTGCGGAAAAGTCCCTCACTGATCTGGGTGTGCGCGGTGCGGCCAGCATGCAGAAACTTGCCCAGAATCTTGATGTGGTGGTGGGTAACGGTTTGGCCGAGTCGTTCGTGATCGAACCGAAAAGGATCTCGGACTATTTCTACCTCACCGAGAAACCCGGCACCGGACGGCTGCTATTGATCGGCTGGCCGGTCTATCGTCTGCGTCTGTTGGTCGAAGACGACGATACCGCCTGGCGGGTGCTCGGCAAGATGCACTCCATCTTCGGGCCGCTCCCCCGTCATGTCCGGGACTATCTCAACGCACCGCGCGTCAACGGCTTCAAGGCGCTGACCACCCGCATCATCTGGGATGGACATCCGCTTAACATCCATGTGGTGCGCAAATGCGACGAAAAGGCCAATCGGCTCGGCGTGCTCGCCAAATGGGGCAGCAGCGGTCCGGATCCGGGCCGTTACATGCGACTATTGGCCACGCTCGGCGACAGCGATCTGCGCATGTCCGAGGTCCATGCCCACGTTTTGCCAGACATGCTCGATGTTTACACCCCCAAGGGGGATCGCTTCACCTTTCCGGTCGACTCCTGCGTGGTCGATTTCGCCTACATGGTCCATACCGAATTGGGGGAACGGTGCATTGGCGCCAAGATCAACGGCATCCAGCGACCGCCGGAGTTTCAGATGTCGGATGGCGATGTGGTCCGCATCCTCACCGCCAAAAACGCCAAGCCGCAACGTGCCTGGCTCGAACATGTCAAAACCGCGCGCGCCCGCACCCTGATCAAACAGGCCCTGAAAAATCAGGAGGCCACAGTGCGCGGCATCAACCGCAATGCGGTCAGTGGAACCTTTCAGCTCACCTCGCTGACCGGGAAGGATATCCTCTGGTCCACCTGTTGCCTGGCCGTACCCGGCATGCCGATCGTCGGACGTCTTTCCGAAGATGGACGCTGGATTGTGCACAGCGCTGATTGCATCAAGATCCAGGGATCGCAGTGGGAAAAGGGGCAGTGGGCCGCGCAACCCGGATCCGAGGTGCTGGTGGTGCACTTCACGGTGCGGCATCGCGCCGGCGCCTTGCTGGAGGTGTTGGAGTTGTTGGCGAAAATGGGCATCAACGGCCAGACCATCCAGGGCAAGGGGCGCACCGCCGACATCTACGGGATCAATATGGAGATGGATGGCAAAAAACCCGCCGTGCTGGGTAAGGTGCTGCATGAACTGTTGCGTGTTGAGGCCGTTTACGAGATCTTGAGCTATGGTTGGCGTCAACCGTATGATACCGGGTCACAGAATCCAGCCAACCGTGAAGATGTCTGAATCGATCTCATGACCGTGGAACTCCCGCCGGGAGGGTTGCGGCTGGGAGTGAGGGGGATGTCCCCCATCATGAAAGTTTAGGAGTTGAATGAGTGTCATGAAGATCCTGATTGCCGATGACGAAGCGCATAATCGTCTGTTGATGGAAAAGATTCTCTCCCCGTATGGTGTTTGCGATCTGATGGTCAACGGTCAGGAGGCTCTCGAAGCCTGCGAAATGGCCTTGCTCGATGGCGATCCCTATGATCTGGTCTGCCTGGATATCATGATGCCCGAAATGGATGGTCAGGAGGCGTTGCGTCGGATTCGCGAATTGGAACGCGCGCAGGGCGGCGATGAGCACGAGGAGATGGTCATCTTCATGGTAACCGCTTTGAATACCGAGGAGCATGTGGTGCAGGCCTTTTTCCGCGGCGGTTGCACCGATTATCTCGGCAAACCGGTCACCCGCGACAAGGTGATCGAAAAGATGCGTCAATACAACCTGATCGCCGAATGAAACGGCTCCACCGTTTTACCCTTTCCGGCTCTCTTGCACCCCCCTTGTGGTAGCAATTTTCCGGTTGGTCGCAGATTTTTTGCGACCAGTCCGTGGGTGCTGCTTTTGTTTTTTGACCGTGAATCATGGAAAAACCGCGCCTGCTGATCGTTGACGATGTCCTGGCCAATATCAAGGTGCTGGCCGAGACATTGCGGGGCGAATATGCGCTGTCGGTGGCCAGCAACGGGCGGCGCGCCCTGGAGTTGGCTGCTGCCGATCCCCGCCCCGAATTGATCCTGCTCGATGTGATGATGCCGGAGATGGATGGCTATGAAGTGTGCGAGCGGCTCAAGTCCATGCCACAGACGCGCGACATTCCGGTCATCTTCGTTTCCGCCAAGATGGATGCTGCCGACGAGGCCAAGGGGTTCTCGCTCGGGGCAGCGGATTACATCGTCAAACCGTTCCACAAGACCGTGGTCTTGGCACGGGTGCAAAATCAACTCGACTTGAAGCGTCATCGGGATTCGCTGTTGCGCATGATGGCCGATCTGCAACGGGCCAGGGATGCCGCCGAAGCGGCCAATTGCGCCAAAAGCGATTTTCTGGCCAACATGAGTCATGAGATCCGTACACCGATGAACTCGATCATCGGCATGACCGAGCTGGTGCTGGAGACCGAAGAGGATCCCTCACGGCGCAAATATTTGAGTACGGCGTTGACTTCGGCCCGCAGTCTGCTGCGATTGATCAACAACATCCTGGATCTCTCCAAGGTCGAAAGCGGTCAGCTGCATCTGGAGCGGGTGGTGTTCGATCTGCGCCAGGTGGTCGAGGAGTCGCTGGAATCGATCGCCATTCTGGCACGCGCCAAGGATCTGAAGTTGGCCTGGCAGGTGGACAACGACTTGCCGAACTGTCACCTCGGCGATCCGACCCGTTTGCGCCAGGTATTGATGAACCTTTTGAGCAACGCCGTAAAATTCACCGAGCGGGGGCGGATCGAGATTCAGGTCGAAGGGGTGGCAGAGGGGGTACGATTCATGGTGCGGGATTCGGGGATCGGCATTCCCGAAGAGCGCCAGGCCAGAATCTTTGATCGTTTCACCCAGGGGGATCCGTCGGCGACGCGCAAATACGGTGGAACCGGCCTTGGCACCACGATTGCCAAGGAGATCGTCGACCGGATGGGTGGGCGGATCTGGGTGGAGAGTCAACCCGGCGAAGGGAGCTGTTTTCATTTTGTGCTGCCTTTGGAGCGTGCTCCCGGTGTACCATGGTGTCGGGAGCGACGGAGCGCGCGACGGGCGGGACCGCGCAAGATTCCGATGCGGGTGCCGTTGGATCTGTTGTTGGTCGAGGATGTGGAGGCCAATCGGATTCTGGCCATCACCCGGCTCGAACAGCGCGGTCATCGGGTCACTGTGGTGTACGATGGTGTTGCGGCCCTGGAGGCCCATGAGAGGCACCGTTTCGATCTGGTATTGATGGATCTGCAGATGCCGCGCATGGATGGTCTGACGGCAACGCGCGCGATTCGGGCGCGCGAGGCCGAGGCGGGATTGGGCGAGCATCTGCCGATCATCGCGTTGACCGCCCATTCGATGGTCGAGGATCGTGAGGCCTGTCTGGCTGCCGGAATGGATGAGTACGTCTCCAAGCCGATCGATTTCTCCCACCTGTTCGAGGTGATGGCACGGATCCATCCGGCCACCCCATCCGCGGTGACGGGATTGACGGTCATGGATGGCGAAAGTCTGGTGAAGGCCTCCGGATTGCCGGAACTCCCAGGATTGGACCTGGCTGCCGGTTTGGGTCTCTGGCGGGATGTTGCCAAATATCGACAGGCCCTGATCCGGTTTACCAGTCGGCATGCCGAGGATGCGGTGAGGATCCGGCAGGCCGTGGACCGGGGCGATCATCGATTGGCTGAGGTGTTGACGCACGCCTTGAAGGGGGCGGCGGGATCATTGGCCGCAATCGACCTGGAAGAGGCGGCGCTTGCGCTCGATGGGGGTTTGAGAACCGGTGCACGCCATTTGAGTGCGCTGGTGGCAGGCGTCGAGGGGACTTTGACCCGGGTGGTTGAGTCGTGCCTGCGGTTGACAGAAGAGGGGGATGAGCAAACTCCTCTGACGGTACCGGTTTGTCTTGGGGAGTTGGGATCGATTGAGGCGTCGAGGATCGATCAGTTGCGACGGATCGATAGGGCGTTGGAGCACGGCGATGCCTTGCGGGCCGAGAGGTTGATCCCGGAATTGGTGGAGTGGTTGGCCGGAACCCGTTTTGAGGAGATGGCGCGGGTGGTGGCCGATCAGGTTGAGGAGATTGACTGCGTACGCGCCAGGGAGCTGTTGTTGGGTCTGATGCGCGATTTGGGAATCATGGAGCATGGAGATTCAGACGAACCGGTTCAAAATTCTGATAGTCGATGACGAACCGACCAACTTGAAATTGCTGCGCGAGGTGTTGCGGGGTGAATACGATCTGATTTTCGCCCGGAATGCCGCCGAAATGTTGCGCCATGCCGCCGATGGTCCGGATCTGATCCTGTTGGACATCATGATGCCGGACATGGACGGCTACACCGCCTGTGCCCGTTTGAAGGCCAATCCAGCGACGCACGACATTCCGGTGATCTTCGTGACCGCGCGGGGCGAGATCGAGGATGAATTGAAAGGGCTTGAGGTCGGGGCGGTGGACTACCTCACCAAGCCGATCCAGGGTGCGATCGTGCGTGCGCGGGTCAAGATTCATCTGCAGTTGCGCGAGGCCAGACGGACCATCGAGCGCCAGAACGAGGAGTTGCGCACCGCTGCGCGGCTGCGCGACGATGTGGAGCAGATCGTGCGGCACGATCTCAAGGGTCCGTTGAATGCGATCATCGGCATGCCGGGCGCCTTGATCGCCGACTGGGGACTCGACGTGGAGCGGGCCGCGTCGTTGCAGGTGATCGAGGATGCCGGTTTCCGCATGCTGGAAATGATCAACCGCTCGTTGGATCTCTACAAGATGGAACGGGGGTGTTATGAGGTGAATACCCAGCCGGTCGATCTGGTGAAGGTGATCGAGCGGATCCGGGCCGAATTGCATCGCCTGCTTGCATTCAAGCAAGTACGGTTGCGGACATCTTGCGCGGGCAAGCCCTTGAACGACGGTGAGACCTTTCGGGTCTTTGGGGAGGAGCTGCTCTGTCATTCGATGCTCTCCAACCTGCTCAAGAACGGTCTGGAGGCGTCACCGCAGGGTGCGGTGCTCGATATCATGCTGGATCGAACCGAAGATCGGGCGATCATTCGGTTGCGCAATCTGGGCAGCGTACCCGAAGAGGTGCGTGAACGATTCTTCGAAAAATTCGTCACCTCAGGCAAGCGTCAGGGGGTGGGATTGGGAACCTATTCAGCGCGCTTGATCGCCACGACCCTGGCCGGTTCGATCACGTTGGATACCTCCGAGGAGGGGGCGACCGTCATCGAGATCTGCCTTCGTACGTCTCAGCACTAAATAGCGTTTCAGACAGAATCGTGCCTGACAGTGTATGCGTTCGGATTCGGAAGCGTACAGGGATCAAGCCCGCTTGTTTCGACAACGCGGACAGGCCAACAACCGCTCGTGCAGATGACCGGCCTTGGGGACCGAAATCACGCTGCGCTCGATCGAGAAGAGCAGCCCCTCCTTTTCCAGCTGGGTCAGGATGCGTGAAAGGGTCTCTTCGCGAATATCCAGGCGCACGGCGATTTCGCGCCGTTTCTGATCGAGCTGCACCGTGAACGGGCTCTCCCACGATTCGCGCGGCACCCGCTCCAGAAAAAAATGGATCACCCGGCATGAGGCGCACCACGGCTCCTGTTGCAAACGCACCGTACGTTCGCGCAACTCGTAGGCCATCTGCGTCATCAGGTCGCGCTGTGTCTCCGGAGAGTCGCGCAATACCTTCGTGAACAGCCCCTTGTCCATCAGAATCACCTGACCCGATTCCAGGGCGCGCGCGGTCATGAAATAGCGCGACGGCTCGATGAAGTGGGCGGCAATGTTCAAGTAATTGCCCGATTCCACCACATCGCGCGGCGTGGCGAGCGGCGTGGGCATCGATCCCTCTTCGGCATAGAGCTGTACACGTCCCCGCATCAACAACAAGATCGGCCCGGTCTCCTCACCACCTTGAAAGAGGATCTCACCGGTTTGGAAACGGCGCACCTCGATATCCCGCGATTCAGAATCCTCTTCACCGGGCAGGGATTCGGTCAACAAAGGTGCCTGTTCACGAAACCAGGGTGAAGAGTCTTGGAGTGTGACGGCGAGGGTTTGTGGCGTGAGCATGATCCAGCGGCTCCCAGTCCTTAAAGAATTGATGCAATGCTTCACGTATTGGCATGATGGGGGGGAGAACCTCCTCACCCCACACCCGAAAAACTCCAATAGCGAAAGTTCCACGGTAAAATCCTGAGAGCAAAGCACCTGCCAAAAATCCAGACATGTCCGGATCGCGCATGTCAGGGGATGTTTGTCGAGTATTCAACGTATTGTTCTATTGACACCGGAACAAAACGGCAATCGATCCCGAGGGAGTTGCCACAGCCGTTTCGCGGGCATTTATGACATGTTTGACTATTCAGACAAAAATGGTGTGAAATGGTTCCCGCCACCGATACGAAACAAGGGAGAGTCATCAAGGGGTGGGATTCGATGGGGTGCCCTGGGGGTGTGATGAGATGAGCTGCTCGATCTCTTCGTCCGCCAGCACCCGTGCCAATTCGAACAAGGCGAGCGTACCCTGCACGCCACGCACGCAGGTGTATTCGGGCAGCGACTGAATGTGCATGCGTCCTTCGAGTCGACGGGTCTTCAAGATGCCGCGCAGACGGGCCAGATGTTCGCTGGAAAACCAGGAGCGCCACAGATGGGTCAATCGGTCCCAGGCCGGCACACCATCCTCGCCGCCGGCATGCGCCCCCTCGTCGAAGATCCAGCCGGCGGGATCGAGCACTGAACGCAAAATGATCAGGTTCAACGAATAGACCGCCAGATAACCCAACAGCGGCAATTGCAACACCCACGGTCCCTGTCCACGGGTCATGAGCGGCGGAGGGGTGTTGCCCTGCAGAATCCAGTGCAACTGTCCCTGGATCATCTCGTCGACGATGAGCAGAAAATTTTCCGGGTCGATGCCGGTGCCGCGCTCGCCTTTCTCGACAAACCAACACCCTTTGGCCCGTTCGCGCAGCATCGACAGAATGCCGGGGCGATCGAACAGCGGTGTGTGAATCAGGGTGGCCAGCCACAATTCCGGCGTGGTGGACGGATTGCGGAAACGCTCCTCCGCCAGCTTGCGGATGGCACGGTTGCGTCCGCGTCGTTCCCGGCAGATGCGCAACACCTCATCGCGCGTCAACCTCAAGAGGTAATCCGCAGTCAGGAACTCCCCGAAAGCCGCGTGCCAGAAGGAGTAGGATTTAAGCGGCTCCTTCTCCCGTCCCACGTTGCCGGTACGGCCCCTCTTTTCTCGTCCCTCCACCTGAACGAAAAAGAGTTGTTCCAATAGCTTTGATGAAGTCGTCGCCAGGGGGGGCAATGCCGGAGAGTGGCTGACAACACCAGCGGGCGCGGGCACGAGAAACAGGGCATCGCTTTGCAGTTCGTCGGCGCGGATCGACATGGCCCGTCGATGAAACATGCCCACGGCTGCAGCACCCAGGCGTTGCAACTCCGAATGCACCACTTCGGATGGCGTGCCGGGCGGCAGGGTACGGGCCACAAAACGCTGGGTGATTTGCTGATAGAGTACGGCTCGCGTCAGCGGGCCGATCTCCCGCAGGGGGTTGCCATCGGCATCCAGAATCGCCAACAAGGAGAGATGAAACGGAATGTGCGTCCACGTGGGAGAGGGTGTCTCCTCCGGCAACTGGAGAGGCCGTACCCCGCTGGCGCGAAAGAAGGCGCGGTTGGCACGATTCCACAACCGGATCCAACGGTCACGACGGTTCGCATCAAAGGGTTCGAGACGCAATACCACAGCGCCGACCGGCAGATCGGCCCGATCGATCACCTCGGTGCGACTGGTCAGGATCAAACGTACCGGACGGCCCAATGAGGCCTCCAACTCTTGGAAGCGGCGCGCCTTTTCCGGATAATCGCGAAACACCCGTTCATGGGCGCCCAGCAGATCGTTCATGCCATCCAGCAGCACCACCGGGTGGCGGTCACGCACTGAACGGCTTAAAGGCCCCCATTCGAGTTTGCGTCCCAGATCGAGCCGCAGCTGCTCTTCGATCTGATTCTGGATCGTGGCGCGGGCATCAACGCTGCCCAGCACGAGTCGCACCGGATGAAACGCCGGGGCACTCAGGTGACCGGCCAGCATGCGGATCAAAAACGTCTTGCCCGCGCCGGTCGGGCCGATGATCACCAGAGGCGTGGTGATCGCGTAATCCGAGAGCAGCCAGGAATAAAGAAAACGCCCCAGATCCGAGCGAATGGGGTGCGTTTCCCAATGGTTCTCGTCACTGTAGTGCCTGTCGTTCGTGGTATGACGAATCACCCGGTAGGCCTGCGGGATAAAGGCCTGGTCAATGCGCGGCGGAGTCAGGAGGTGGCCGCAGATCACCGGCGCCTGTTGAACCGGAAAGAGTGGGTTCAACAATTGTTCGGCATAAAGACGTTTGATCTCACGCCAAGCCGGATCCGGAGTTTGGGTGGACTCTGCGGTCGGAGTGGCGCGAACGGTTTTGCGCAGTCGTGCCAACCCCCCATCCAGGGGTATGGAAGCCGGCTTCAGACGATCCTCGTGCGCAGGTGTGGCAGACGGTATCAGGAGTCGACGCATCTGGTGAGAAAGAGGAATGGAGTCGAGAAACGCGTCGATGTTGGATGGGAAATCAAGTTTCATGAAACTGCCGAAGATCGTTGAGGTGTTGCACGGTTGCAGGCGACCGATGCGAGGAGCATGAGAATGCCGCCGTGGCCATCTTGCGCCACAGCAATATTATCATAAAAACCATGTTAAACAAGAAACCATTTATGATCTGACAAGAAAAACAGCGCAAAAAAAGCCCCGAGTGGGCTTGCCACTCGGGGCTGGAGATCAACGGTTACGAAAAATCAGGCAAAACGGCGCAACGGCTCTGCCGGGATCACCTGCTGATGCAACGCCGCATCCTCCCACTTGCCGCCCCAGGCCAGGACGAACAACTGAGAGTAGTAGACGATCGGGATGTTGAAGTGGGTGCCCAAAGTCTTGTTGATCAACCCCTGATAGACCTCCAGGTTCAACTGGCAGACCGGACAAGGGGTGACGATCACTTCGGCGCCATTCTCAACAGCGGATTGCAGAATCTGCTTGGTCAGAACGCACGATTTCTCCGGCTCCGAGAACATCAACGCGCCTCCGCAGCAGGCCACCTTCATCGGGAAGGGAACCGCCGTGGCACCGGTGGCCTCGATCATCTTGTCAAGATACAGAGGATTCTCAAAGCTGTCGCCGCAAACGCCAAACGGACGGTTGGTCTGACACCCGACATACCCAGCCACTTTAAGCCCCTTCAACGGCTTGGTGACCTTGGCCTTCAACGCATCCCAACCGAAATCCTCGATCAACACCTCGACCATGTGACGGGTCTTGATGTGCCCGTCGTAGGAGAGACCGGCTTCGGCCAAGGCGGTGTTGAGATCCTTCTTGATGGGCTCCTCCTCCTCGATGCGCTCGTTGGTCTCGCGCATGGCCAACCAGCAGGCGGCACAGGTGGCCACCAGATCGGTGTTGCCGCGCTGTTTCTGGGCCAGAGCGAAGTTGCGCGCCGAAAGCGCCATGCGCGGCAGTTGACCACCGCCGGCATAACCGATCGAGGCGCTGCAGCAGTTCCAGTCATCGATCTCGTTGAGCTTGATCCCCAGCATCTTGCACATGGATTGAATCGAGTTCTCCATGTTGGCAGCCGAGGCGTTGTGTTCGGAACTGCAACCCGGGAAAAAAGTGTACTCCTTCATGCGTGGTTCTCCAGTTTCGCCTCGAGTTCAGCCGCTTTGGCCAACATTTTCGTCATGCCGTCGAATCCCTTGATCTTGCTGCGGAACGGAATGGGATTTAAACGACGGGTCTTGAGCATGCCGATGGCGGAATCCTTCATCTCCAGACCGCGTTGGATGCCGGCACCAAGGCCATCCAGGAAGTAGAGACGCATGGTGAGCATCGCTTCGCCGACGCGACCGGTGGCGGTGATGTTCTTCCAGAACACCTCCACAGCGAAACGACGGGTGGGTTGTTGCGGATCGGTCATCTTTTCGGTTTCGGCGTAGCGGGCCAAACCGTGGATGATGTGGGTGATCGGCAATTCGCGCGGGCAGCGCGCGATGCAGTTGTAGCACGAGGTGCACATCCACATATCGGAGCTTTTGAGTACCTCGTCGCGCTTGCCGGCGCGCACCATCTGGAACAGTTGCCGCGGCGAGTGCTGCCAATGGGCGCGCAGCGGACAGGAACCCGCGCAGACACCGCACTGCATGCACATCTTGATCCAGTGGCCCATTTCGGACTTCTTGTAAACGTCCTTGGCGAATGTCAGATCGTAAGACATTTTTTCCATGATCTCCCATCCGGTTCGCCCCGCTCCTCGATGCATGCAGGAGTCGGGGCGTTCGACCGGTTAGCGTTGAAGGCCCGTTAGAATCCCTTGTAGGGGTTGGGGTTCAGATTGCTGATCTGCTCGACGAAATCGCTGATCACGCCGGGCAGGGTATCGGCATCCATGATGTTCACTTCGACCATCTTCACGCGGCTGGATTCGAGCTTCAGACGCTGAAGGGTTTCGGAGACCTTGCTCAAGCGGATTTCAGCCAGAGCGGAACCGCGCACGTTGTGGCACTGGTAGTCATCACCGTGGCGGCACCCCATGAGCATTACGCCATCAAACCCCTTGGACATGGCGTCCGCGATCCAGACCAGGCTCAATGAACCCATGCAACGCAACGGAATGATGCGCACGTAAGGGCTGATGGCCGAGCGATTGCGGCCCACCATGTCGAGCGCCGGAACCGCGTCGTTGGTGCAGGCGAAGATCAGGATGCGCGGCTTCTCTTCATCCTCCTCCGGGATGTCGATCTCCTTGATCATGGCGCTGATCATGTCGACCGAGTAGTTGGCAAAGGAGATGATCTTCTGCGGGCAGGCCCCCATGCAGGTGCTGCACCGGCGGCAACGGGCCGGATTGAAGAGCGGATTGCCCTTGTCGTCCTCGTTGATGGCACCGAACGGACACTCCTCCGTGCAGCGTTTGCACTGCGTGCACCCTTCCGGACGGTAGGAGGGGTAGGAGAGATCCCCGGAGCGCGGATGGACCGCGACACCGTGGGCCACCGCTTCGACCGCCTGGATCGCCTTCAAGGCGGCACCCGAGGCATCGGTCATGGTGGCGGCGATGCCCATCGGACGACGGGCCGGGCCGGCCACATAAATACCGGTACGACGGGTCTCATAGGGGAAGCAGATGAAGTGCGAATCCGGGAAGCCGGCACCCCCCAGACGCGGCAGACTCGGCCCCTGACGATACTGGAGATTCAAAATCGATCCGGGCAGCTCCTCGCGACCGGTGCCGACCGGCGACGGGGCGTTGGGATCCAGGGTGTCGACGGTGGTGACCATACCGGTGGCCAGCACCAGCAGATCGACATCCAGATTTTCGTTGTTGCGGATCAGGTGGTCGTGCACCTTCACCGAAACGCCACCCTTGGCGTTGCCGGCCACACCGGCGACATCGCCCTTGATGAAGACCGCGCCCTTCTCCTGGGCCTGGCGATAGAAATCCTCCATTTGACCCGGGGTGCGGATCTCCTGGTACAACAGATAGGTGGAGGCGTCGTCACCATACTGATCGATCACGTACATCGCCTGTTTCATCGAGTAGATGCAGCAGGCGCCAGAACAGTACTCCAGATGCTCCTTGTCGCGCTGACCGGCACACAGGGCGAAGGCAACCCGTTTGGCTTCCTTCCCGTCCGACTTGCGAACGATCTTGCCCTCCTTGGCCATCTTCTCGAAATCAGCACTGGTGATCACATCCGGCGAAGTGCCGTAGCCGAGATTGGCCGGCAGCTTGGTTGGATCATACAGATCGAAACCGGTCGCCACCACGATCGATCCCACGCGCAGCTCCTTGGTGGAGGAGGCATTTTTGATCACCAGATCGAACGAGCCGGGCTGGCCGGAGGTCTTGGTGACGATCGAGTTCTTGAAGATCTTGATGCGGTTGTCGTTTTCGACTTCCGCGACCAGAGCGCCGATGAAGTTCTCGCCCATCTCCCGATACGGGGGCTGATTGTCCGGGGTGACCTTGAACATGTTGTTCATCTTGCCGCCCAGCACATCGCTCTTCTCGACGATCACGGCGTTGTAGCCCGCGCGGGAGATGTCGCGCGCAGCGGTCAGACCAGCCAGACCGCCACCGACCACCAGCACGTCCTTGGAGCCCTCCGAGTGCAGGAAGGGATCCGGGACGTTCATCTTCTTGATCTTGACGCAACCGAGACGCAGGTAATCCTCGGCCATCATCTGCCGATCCTCCTCGGCGGTCTCGTCCCCCTCCTTGACATCGAGCATCCACAAGCACTTGTCGCGCAGGTCGACGCGATCCATGAGATCAATGTCAAAGCGGAACTCGGCAGCCTTTTCGCGATGCGAGCAGGCCGCGACGATCACGGCATTGACCGCTCCCTCATCGAGATCCTTTTGGATCATCGCCACACCCTCGGCACCGCACAACAGGGCATGATCCTTGACCAGCGGAATTTTCTGCTCCTTGGTGGCGATCGCCTTGAGGGCCTTCAAGTCCAATGCGTCGCCGATACCGCAGCCGGTGCAGATGTAACAACCGATTTTCTTTTGTTGTTCCATGTTCTTATCCTCTCTTAACCGCGGCGTGGATCGCCTTCATCGCCATGGCCGTGGCCGACTGCACGGAGCTGGCCACATCGGTGGGCATGGCCGCACAGCCGGCGGACAATACGCCGCCGGTGACGAAGCCGTACTCGTCCTGGCGAACCTCGGAATAGGGCACCTTGGCATCGACGGCGGAATGGGGTTCCATGCCGGTGGCCAGCACCACCAGATCGAACGGCATGGCATAGCGCTCGCCGGTGAGGGTGTTTTCGCCGATCACCACCGGATTGCCGTTGCCATCCTCTTCGATGCGGGCCGGCTTGGATTTGATCCAGCTGATGCCCTGATCGTCACGGGTTTTTTGCAGGAAGGATTCGTAGCGGTCCATGGCGCGCAGATCGATGTAGAAGATCGTTACCTGGGAATCCGGGTACTGATCGCGCACATAGGCGGCCTGTTTCATCGAGGCCAGGCAGCAGATGCGCGAGCAGAAAGGCAGGTAGTTGTGATCGCGGGAACCGGCGCACTGGATGAAGGCGACGTTCTTGGCCTCCTTGCCGTCGGAGGGACGCACGATTTTGCCGCTGGTCGGACCGTAGATGTTGGCCAGGCGCTCAAAGCGCATGTTGGTGGTGACGTTGGCGTATTGACCAAAACCGTAGGGACGGATCTTTTCGGCATCATACGGTTTCCAACCGGTGGCCCAGACGATGGCCGCAACCTGCTCTTCGACGGTCTCGGCCTGCATGTCGGGTTGGATCGCGCCTGCCGGGCAGGCCTTGGCGACTTTCTGAGCCTCCTCGGTTTTGGCGTAGTCGGGATCCATGTGGTACCAGCACGGAAAAGCCATGGCGTGGTTGTTGCGGATCGCCTTGACCTGGTTCATGCCGAAGTTGAACGGATCCGGCACCTCTGCCGTGCAAACCGCCGAGCACTCGCCACAACCGGTGCAGGCCTCGGTGACGAAGCGCGGATTTTTTTGGATGCGCACCGTGTAGTTGCCTTCGCCACCCTGGATATCGACCACTTCGGCGAGGGTCAGATAGCGGATGCGCGGATTGTTCTTGATGCGCTGGTAATTGATCTCCAGCCCGCAGGTCGGGGAGCAGAGCTTGGGAAAGTATTTGTTGTGTTGCGCGACTCGACCACCGAGGTGAGGATCCTTTTCCACCAAAAGCACATGGTATCCGGTTTCGGCTGCTTCGACGGCGGTGGTCAGACCGCTGATTCCGCCGCCGACGACCAGGATGGTTTGGCCCGCGGCATTTGCATCCGCCATGGTTTACCTCCGATTGTTGGTTTTTTAGATAAGGGTTGGGTCTATAAACAATCTTGGCATGTGTTATGCGCTTGCCTGACTTTTTTGGGGTTTCGCTCGGGCGATGCGCTTGATTTTTTAAGGTCGAGCTGGCAAGGACCGGCATATCCCTTGCGAGCCTGCAGGCACCGTGCTTGGTAATACTGTCTTGTTTCAGCTTTTTCTTATATACTGAATTTCTTAACACGCATGCCGTTTAAGCGCAAGGGGATTCGCGATTTCAATCGCTTTTTCCCCAAGCCGGGATTATACTCTCATATCGACAATTTTGTTTGCACATCACCTACGCCCCGATCAAGGAGCATCATGAGCCATCCCGAATTTGAACTGTTACGCCGAGAAACCGTGGCGGCGTTGAAATTGACCGTGGAGTCGTACCGCCATCGGGTCACGGGTGCGCGCCATGTGCATCTGGCTGCCGACGATCCTCACAACGCCTTTCTGGTGGCCTTCCTGACCGTGCCCAAGGATTCGACCGGTGTGGCGCATATTCTCGAACACACCGCGCTCTGCGGCAGCGAACGCTACCCGGTTCGCGATCCCTTCTTCATGATGTTGAGACGGTCGCTCTCCACCTTCATGAACGCCTTCACGTCGAGCGACTGGACCGCCTATCCCTTTGCCACGCAGTCGCGCAAGGATTTCGATAACCTGTTGCGCGTCTATCTGGATGCCGCTTTTTTCCCGCGTCTGGATCCGCTCGATTTTGCCCAGGAGGGGTGTCGGGTGGAGTTTGCCGAATCCGATGATCCGAACTCCGGGCTGGTTTTTAAAGGGGTGGTCTTCAACGAGATGAAGGGGGCGATGAGTTCGCCGGCGCGCGTGCTCTCCCAGAGCATGTCCACGCAACTGTTCCCCACCACCACCTATCATTACAACAGCGGCGGCGATCCGGAAAAAATCCCGGATCTCACCTGGGAGGGGTTGAAAGCCTTTCATGGCCGTTTCTATCACCCCTCGAACGCCATTTTCATGACCTACGGCGAGATCACTGCCGCAGAGCACCAGGCCTCTTTTCAAGAACAGGTGTTGGCACGCTTCTCGGACAATTTGGGCGCATCCTCGATTTCCGACGAAATGCGCCACAAAGCCCCGTTAGCTGTCGAGGAGCGCTACGCCCTGGATGGCGAAACCGATACCGCAGAGAAGAGTCACATCGTCCTGGGGTGGCTGTTGGGTCGCACCATGGAGATGGAGCATCTGCTGAACGCGCATGTTTTGAACGGCGTGCTGCTCGATAACAGCTCCTCTCCGCTGTTGAAGGTTTTGGAGACCACCGATCTGGGGAATGCGCCGTCGTCGTTGAGCGGTTTGGATGATTCGGGACGGGAGCTGGTCTTTGTCTGCGGGCTGGAGGGGTCGGAACCCGAACGGGCTGCTGCGGTGGAAAAGCTGATTCTCGATCTTTTGACCCGTGTGGCCGAGGAGGGGGTCGAGCCGGAGCGGTTGGAGTCGGTGCTGCATCAGCTGGAGTTGTCGCGGCGCGAAATCGGCGGGGATGGCCTGCCGTATGGCTTGAAGCTGTTATTGAACGCCCTGACGCCCACCTTGCACGGCGGGGATCCGATCCAGGCGTTGGCGCTCGATGAGGCCTTGAACGCCCTGCGCAAACGGGTGGGAGATCCGGCTTTCATCAAAAATCTGGTGCGCGAGTGGTTGCTGGAGAATCCCCACCGGGTGCGGGTGGTGTTGAAGCCCGATACCACCTTGAACGCTTGGCGCAAGGAGCAGGAGGCCGAACGGCTGCGCGCGATCCTCTCCGGGATGGGGGAGGCCGAGCGACGGCAGGTGATCGAGCGGACCCATGCATTGCGCGCGCGTCAGGAACAGGAGGATGACCCGGAGATTCTGCCCCGTCTGGGGCTGGCCGACATCCCGCCGGATATCGCCATTGCCGAGGGGAGCGAGGGCAAACAGGCCAATCTGCCGGTCTTCTGGTTCAAGGCGGCAACGAACCGGTTGGTCTATCAGCAGTATGTCATTGATCCGCCGGACATGTCCGATGAGTTTCTCGAACTGTTGCCGATCTTCTCCACCTGTTTGTCGGAGGTTGGGTGCGGCGGACGGGACTATCTGGAGACCCAGGCCCATCAATCGGCGATCAGCGGCGGTATCGCGGCACGCATGGGGTTGCGTTCTTCGGTCGATGATCTGGAACAGTACCGGTGTGTCTTCTGCATCTCCGGCAAGGCGTTGACACGCAATCACGCGGCCCTGTCGCAACTGATCCAGGAGACGGTCGATACCGCCCGCTTCGATGAGCTGCCGAGGTTGCGCGAACTGGTCGCACAGATGCGTTCGGCAGCCGAAATGCGGGTGACCGAGAATGGTCATGTGCTGGCGCTCTCCGCAGCGGGTGCAGGGATGAGTCGCGTGGCCGCGTTGAACGATCGCTGGGGCGGCATGACAGC
>JAMOBI010000014.1:0-94910 GCA_039908105.1 Magnetococcus sp. YQC-9 | reverse complement strand
AGAGCGCGCTAAAGTCAAAAACAAAGTCCCAAGGGCTTTGCCCTTGGATCCCACCAGGGGGATAATCCCCCTGGACCCCTATTAATGGAACTACACATCCCGTGATGGTTGCGGTTTAGCTTCATTCAATCGAGGAACTGCCATGCTGGTTGCCAAATCAATCCCGCTGTTCGCCTTGATGCTGGCCATTCTCAACGGCATCATCTTTGGCCAGAAAGCCTATCCGGAACTCAGCCCCCAGGCGCCGGTGTTGAGTTTTCTGCTCTCCTCGGGCGCCCAGCTGACCTTCACCGTGGCCGACATCCTCATCATGCTCGGCGTGGTATCGCTCTACATCGAAATCTTCAAGGCCACCCGCTCCGGCACGGAATCGATCGTCGATCACCTGTTGTCGATGGTGGTCTTCGTCTGCTTCTTGATCGAATTCTTGATCTTCAAACCCGCCGGGAGCACGCTGTTTCTGACCATCACCCTGATGTCGCTGCTCGACGTGGTGGCCGGCTTCACCGTGACCATCTCCACCGCCCGACGGGATATCGGCAGGTCGTGAACATTGGATAGACCGGATGAAAGTCACCTATGATCCGGAAGTGGATGTTTTGAGAATTGTCTTCTCCGACAGCCCCATCGAAGCGAGCGACGCAGAGAAGGCTGGGGTGATCCTCGATTATGACCAACACGGTAATCTGGTCGGCATGGAGATCCTGCAAGCCAGCCAACGCATGGAAAATCCCCACTCCGTGGAATACGCCGTGGCGGGATGAGACCCGGATTCCCCCTCTTCCTCACGACTGCTGATTCAACAACATCCGGTTATCCTTCGAGCGACTCTCCCCCACCGACGAGACCCGAATCGCCGCCAGATCGGCCACCGGGCACTTGTTTTCGCACACCCCGCAGCCGATGCAGAGTTCCGGCTGCACGAACGGGCGTTTCAACGTTACTTTGCGACCATCCCGCGAGGTGACTGAAGCGGTCTCATACCAGATCGCCTTGGGTGAGGTGGGACAGGCCTCCTCACAGACGATGCAGGCCACATCCATGGCCCAGGGGAGGCAGCGTCCGCGATCAAAAAAGGCGGTGCCGAGCCGCACCGGTTGGGTAAAAGGCGCGGCACCGACCTTTTCGGCCACCGACAACGGACGGATCGCAGCCGTAGGACAGACCTGGCCGCACAACACACAATGGTGTTCACAATAGCCGACCGAATTCATCAGAATCGGCGTCCACAACCCCTCGAAGCCGGCTTCGAGCAACGCGGGTTGCAGGACATTGGTCGGACAGACACGCATGCAGAGGCCGCACTTGATGCAGCGGGCCAAAAACCGGCTCTCGGGCAGCGAGCCGGGCGGACGGATCACCTCCGGAGTCGACGTGGAGCGCGCGGAGAGCGACCCCTTGGTCATGGGCACGGCAACCAGTGCCGCCAGCGAGGTCTCGACCACGCGCCGCCGGTTGAGATCGAGCGGTTTGCCAATCGAGCTCTTCTCGCCTGCCAAGCCATAATGCAACGCCCGGCTACCGCACGCCTCGATGCAGTTCATGCAGAGGTGGCACTCGGTAACGCGCAACTGACCATCCGGGTCGGCGGCCCCCTGGCAGGCACGCAGACACTGCTTGCAGTGGTTGCAGCGCTCGACATCGCGGCGGATGCGCAAGATCGACCACTGCGACAACAGCCCCAACAGCGCACCCAGCGGACAGAGCGCCCGACACCAGAAACGGGTGATGAAGCGGTTGGCAAGCAGAATGGCCAACAAAATCAGGCTGATCAACACCCCGCCGTGAAAAACGGTCGCCTGGGCAAAAAAGCCGCCTGAAGTCAGTTGATCCAAAACCGGCAGCACCGACAACGCGAACGAACGGTAGATGAATGCGATCGGATCCAACAACCCGATCTGGAGTGCGCCGAGCAACGCGAAGATCAACAAGGCGACCAGCAGGTAATACTTGATGCGGTAGAGGGGCCGGTAGCGGTTCTCCTCCCAGCTCTCGATGGCGCGGCGCCGGTTGAAGAGGTGGCTCAACCCCTGGTTGAGGATCCCCAAAGGGCAAATCCACGAACAGAAGAAACGGCCCAGAAACAGCGTCGGAATCAGGATCAACAGCGAGAAAGCCAACCCCTTGTAGAGGGTCTGACTGGTGAGAAATCCAGACAAAGCGGTCAACGGGTCCAACTGTAAAAAAAGTCCGACCGCATACCCTTTCAGCCGCTCGAACTCAGCACTCCATAAGAAAAAGGCGAACAGCGCCAACGAGCATCCCGCGTAGATCCGCCGCACACCGCGCAATCCGCCCATCTCAAGGCCTCCCTTCCCTCAGCCGACCTGAATTTGCGCAATATTCAGCTCGCGCCAGGCCACCATCCCCAATCCGCGCGCTTCAGCCAGTGCCAGAAACGGCACCGCCTCGGGGGTCAGATCGAGGAATTGCAGGCAGAAACTGTCCAATGCCACCTCATCGAGTGCAGCGATCAGGGTCTCTTCGCGCACCACATCCGCCGGATTGCCGCCGGTCGGACCATTCCTTTTGAGCACGCGGGTGGCATCCATCACCGTCAGGGTGGGTCGAACTGCTGCCGCCAGATCGACAATCGAATCGTGAATCGCCTGGTGCAGACGATTGCGTTGTCCGCCGATCACCCCATACCAGTTCTTCATCGCCAGAGTACAACCGGAGAGCGAGTGGTGCTTGACGATCGGCAGGTTGATCACCTTGTCCACCTCGTGAAAGAAGCGTGACACCGGCCACACTTTCAACACCTTGCCCCCCATGTCGGTGTCGATAAAATCCTCCCGGCCCGGCAACCGCACGCTCCCGCCGGCATTCACGGTCGCAGCCTCAATGCCGGAGCGGGCAAAGCAGCGTTTGGGATCGTTCAGCGACACATCGGTCACCCACACCGATTTGGCCCCCGCCTCCCGACAAATGCGCACCATTGCCTCGACCAGCTCCGGCCCGGTATTGGCCGCCTGTTCCGGCTGCCGGTCCCAGCCGACGTTCGGTTTCAACAACACCCGATCACCCTTCTGGATGAATCTCCCCACACCCCCCAGTTTATCGATCGCCCCGCGCGCCATGGCCTCGACCCGCTGACCGCGCGCCACGGCCAGCACCGGGTGCAACGCATCGGGCGGCACGCGAAAATCCTTGAACCGCAGCGCCCTGACTTCGGGCTGACGCACCGGCTGATCGGAAAAGGCCAGATACCCGCCAGCCGCCACTCCGACGGCCACACCCGAGAGTCCAGCCACGCGGCGCAAAAACTCCCGCCGTCCGACCAAAGGCTCGAGCTTCTCAACGATCTCCGACGCGCGTTCCCAGGCCATCGTGCAAAAACCTCGTCAAAGGAGTCCAAGCCGCTTCCAGAGCCATCCCGAAAGCACCGATCAACCGTTCGCCACCATTCACGAAAAACCACTCCCCCTCATAGGGATCGCGCACCCGCCGAATGGTCACCCCCTCCCGTTCCACCGCCTCCACCAAAATCTCCTCCTGCTGCAAGAATTGCAGCAAGCGGGACTCCAACTCCCGGCTCTCCTCCTTCGAGCCGCCAGCCAAAAAGGCCTGCACGTTCTTGCCCTCCCAGACGAAACTCCGCTCGATCACCAGATTAAAGAAATCCAGTCCGCGATACTTCTCCTTGATGAAGCGCGTTGCCCCGGGCGTACCGAACTCCGGAAAGCGGACGCCGGCCATCTTGACACCCGGCGTTTTGCCGGCTGCCTTGACCAGGCTTTTGCCGAACTCCTCCAGCGGCACCGCATCGTCGAAGGCGGTCATCTTGATGTAATAGGGGCCGACAATGAAGCGCAAGCCGCGCGCATCGCGAAAACCCATATCCCCCACCCCGGCGTCCGGACCGTCGTTGTTGCCCTCGCCGGTCAGCACGCCGAAGGCAAACAGCGGCTTGCCCATGTCGAACAGATCGACCACCACGCGCGGTTTGGCCGCCTCGCCCGGATTGGCATACTCGCCGGTCACCAACTCCTTGAAGCCTGCCGAGATGTAGAATTCGGCGTGGCCATTGACATATTCGTGCAGGTTCTCTTTTTGGAAACGGTGGAACTCGCCGGCGCGTATCAGGTTCGCCGCTTGATCCGGAAACAAGGCGAGCAGTGGGGAAAGACGGGCAGCGGCCTGTTTGAAGTCGAGCAGCCCCGGATCGTAGCGTTGTCCATCCCGGTAGATGAGAAAGGCGATGATGGGCAGCAGGACGAGCAACAAGAAGCGTGCGCGGCGCACAGCGGGGGATGCGGTGGTGGATGTCGAAGGGGTCGACATGGAGAGGGTGGCGTCCGATGGTGGTTAAGTATTGCGTCCGTGACAACCATATCGCAAATATCTTGAGAAGCGTCATTTACTTAAAGGCCGTGTGCAAGATGCGAGCGTCGTTTCCGCTTTTTGGAAACGACCCCCGCATTTGCACGCAGCCTTGCGAAAAACTACGCATTCCAAAATGGGTGCGGTTTAACTCACACCACCCACGACAGACTCAGAGTGCGATGCGCGGCCTCCAACTTGGATTGCACCGGCAACCCATACGGACAGGCCCGATTGCAGGCCGCATCCGCACAACCGGCACAGGCGGCAACGCTCTTCTCCAACGCGGCATAAGAGTGCATCGCCCGCTTCTCATCACCGTAATCCTCGAAATACATCTGAAAACGCAGAATCGAGGCCACATCGACCCCCCGCTCACAGGCACTCAAACAGTCACCACACCCGGTACGACAGTAATCCGCACCGTGCAACGCCGCATAGTGATCCAACACCCGCCAATCCGCTGCACTCATCGCCTGTCCCGAGGCCGGCAGATAGAGATCCAGATCCTGCGCCGATTGAATGGTGATCACCAACCCGCTCACTTCTGGATGGGACAACGCCCACTTGAAGGCCGCCTGCTCGAACTGACCGGAATCGAACTTCATGTTGCCCTCCTTGGCCCCGGCCAACACCTTCATGGCCACCACCCCGACCCCGCGCGCCTTGGCCTCCTTGAGCACTTCGGGCACCTTGGGGAACTTCAAGAAGTTGAACGCCGGCATGATGTAATCGAAATGACCCGAACGGACCGCCTCGGTCATCAGGGTTTCCATGTTGTTGGGCCCGTGCGAGGAGACCGCCAGGAAGCGGATCTTACCGGCTTTTTTCAGCTCTTCGGTCGCGGCCAACATCTGCGGATCGAGCAGGCGCGCCTTCTCCTTCTCGAAATCGGACGTCTCGCCGATGGCATGCACGAAGACCGTATCCAGATAATCCGTGCCCAGCCGCTTGAGGCTGTTCTCCACCGCCGCGATGTACTCGGCCTTGGTGGTACCGACCTGCAGATGGCTCTTGCCCGCCGTGTAAGGCATGGGTTGACAATACTTCGAGGCGATGTGGATCTTGTCACGCCCCTTGGCCTTGGCCAGTGCCTCGCCGATGTGATCCTCGCTCTGGCCATAATCCGGGGCAGTGTCGATGTAGTTCATGCCGCGATCCAACGCCCGCAGAACCAACGCGCTCGAAGTCAGACGACCAGCACCAAAGGAGATGTCGCTCATACGGATGCCGGTTTTGCCCAACTCGCCGTAACGCTTGACGCGCGCCTTCTCCTTGACCGTCCCCCCCTCGCCGGTGGCGGAAACCGCCGCGACCGGAATGCCACTTGCCGCCAACAAAGCAGCAGACTGAATGAATGTTCTGCGTTTCATCGTCAAGAAACCTCCCGATCAGACCGTCTGGTTACCGATACCTTCCTTGCAAACAAAATTTTCCATAATTTGACCGACTTTGTCCACCACGGATTCATACCCCTGGCATTATCTTTCAGGATGTGCTATACGATTGCCAGATTTGCATCTTCGCAAAAAATTCTCAAGCACTACGTTCCAGGAATTCCCATGTCTGTGCAACCAACCATCCTCGTGGTGGATGATGATTTCATCAATCGACAAATCCTCGTCTCCAATCTGAACGATGCCGGCTTCACCACCCTGACCGCCAACGATGGTGTCGAAGCCTGGGAGAAACTCATACTCCAGCCCGAACTCTTCTCCGCCATTCTGCTCGATCGCATCATGCCCAACATGGATGGCATGGAGGTGTTGACGCGGATCATGGAACACCCAACCTTGCAAGGGGTACCGGTGATCATGCAGACCTCCATGTCCACGGAGGACGACATCTTCGCCGGCACCCAGGCCGGGGCGTTCTATTATCTGACCAAACCTTTCGACCGTCGCATCCTCATTTCGATCATGCACGCAGCGGTGGCCGATTTCAACCGGCATCAGTCACTGCGCGTCGCAGTCCGCCAGACCCAGGGTGTTCTGGGGATGATCTGGGAGGGGGAGTTCCGCTTCCGCACCCTCAACGAGGCCAAAGACCTGGCAGCGGCATTGGCGAACATCTGTCCAGATCCGAATCAGGTGGTGATGGGGTTGTCGGAACTGCTGATCAATGCCGTGGAACACGGCAACCTCGGCATCACCTATGAAGACAAATCCCGCGCCATGACCACGCTCGACGGCTGGGATCTGCTCGTTGAAGAGCGTCTCGCCCTGCCGAAGAATGCCTCAAAATTCGTCCGGCTGATCATCGAACGGCCTGTCGGCGAGATCCGTTTTCGTATCATCGACGAAGGCGACGGCTTTGACTGGCGGGAATATTTGACTCTCAAACCGGAACGTGCTTTCGACAATCACGGTCGCGGCATCGCCATGGCGATGATGTTCAGTTTCCACGCTGTGAAGTTCAACGGCTGCGGCAATGAAGTGATCGGCGTGATCCGCCTGGGAGAGGAGAAGGTGCCGTTCGATCTGATCTGATCAGACATGAAAAATCGGCACCACCATACAGCAACCCCTGCAACTTTCATGTTGGAGCTCCTGAATGGTCACTTTTTACCGTGGCACTCTGCTTTTTGAGTTCCACGGTCGGGGGGTGAGGGGGTTCTCCCCCCAACATGCCAGTTTACTGTGCAACTCTGCTTTTTGAGTTCCACGGTCGGGGGGTGAGGGGGTTCTCCCCCCATCATGCCAGTTTACCGTGCAACTCTGCTTTTTGAGTTCCACGGTCGGGGGGTGAGGGGGTTCTCCCCCCCCCATCATGCCCGTTTATCTTACGCGGAATAGAACTCACCAGCCAATTCAGAAAGAATCCTCGGTACCGCCGCCGATTGATTCAACGTGAAAAAGTGCAATCCCGGTGCGCCCCGAACCAACAAATCCCGACACTGCGCCACGGCCAACTCCACACCGGTTTGCATCATCCGCTCCGGATCGTCGCGAATCGCCTCATAGCGGGCAATCAGCCACGCAGGCAACGCGGATCCACACAGCTCTGACAACCGCTTGATCTGCTTGAAGTCAGTCACCGGCATGATGCCGGGATAGATCGGCACGTTCACCCCTTTGTCCCGACAGGAGGCGACAAAGCGGAAATAAACCTCGTTTTCAAAAAAGAATTGCGTCACCGCGAAATCGGCTCCAGCCTCGACCTTGCGACGAAAATGCAACTCATCGCGCGACTTGTCGGATGTCTCGGGATGCCCTTCCGGATAGGCAGCCACCCCGAGGCGGAACTCCGGAAAATACTCCCGGATGAAGGCCACGAACGGCTCCGCATAACGGAACGCGCCGCGCTCCAGAGCGCCCGGGGGCTCCCCGCGCGGCGGGTCGCCGCGCAGCGCCAGAATCGACGGAATGCCGCACTCCTGATAAAAACGCAGCATATCGGTCAACTCGGCGCGGCTGGCTCCAACACAAGTCAAATGGGCGACGGTATGCAGGCCGGTCCGCTCATGCACCCGGGAAACCAGCTCACCACTGCCGCTCTGCCGACTTCCGCCAGCACCACAAGTAATCGATACGAAATCCGGTCGGTAGGGGATCAATGCCTCAAGGGAGTTCCAAAACAGCCTCTCCCCCTCGGGCTGACGAGGCGGAAAAAATTCAAACGACAAGCCGGGGCGCGATTTCCCCTCTTCCCCGTCAACCACCCGTATGGCATCCATGACAACGCATCCCTTCCGATTTTGATTGTCCAGCCCAACCCTTCCAATCCTGGATCCAAACAACGCAAAAACGGGATCAGCGATTCATCATAAGGCAAATCACCTGATCCCGTTGCGACCGTACACCATCAAATGCCGATTCACAGGCCCACGCACATCGAGCTTTAGAATCAGTGGTGATGTTCCATCATCATGCCAGGAGAGATGCCAGCCGGATCCAAACCAGGAGTCATGCCAGGCAGTTCGCATTTTTTGCCGCGCTGTTTATCCTTGCCGCATTTGGCGCAGCAGTTGCCGTTGGCATAATCATGATCGCACTTGCCCTTGGGCAGTTCGCACTTTTTGCCGGATTTTCCAACCTTGCCATCCGCTTGACACGCCTTTTTGCATTTTTTGCTCTTTCCGCATGACTTGCACATTTTGCCGCATTTGCCTGCTTTCATCTCATCCATTGCACAAGCCTTCTTGCAACACGGACACGACGCGCACGCCCGACCTGCTGGCATCATCGTCTGATCTCCACCCGCCTGATTGGCCCTATCCAAGCCCGGAGCCGCTCGATCCCCGCCCACATCCGCGACCTGAGGCTGTGAAACCGGAGCGGCAGCCATTTCAAGCGACCCCCTGGAGTCCGACGGGATCGGTTCCGGAGAGGCGGTACAGCCGGCAACTCCCATGAACATCACCAATCCCACCAGGAGGCGCAGCCGCAACCAATCTGGCCAACCGATTTTCAACATATGGATCTCCCAAGGAAAATGGTTCTCCTGCCGCCTCATGGAGCTGGAATCCACGTCTTTACGAACAGCGGCGAGTCCCGACGAAGCAAAGAATACCCGATGAAGCCCCCTTCGTCACGACGGTGTGATCCTTCATTTATCCACGCTTTTGCTCTTCTCTCCAGCGGGAACACCCATTTTGCGCAGGATGGCGGAATTGCGCTCCGCGAGTTGATCCATCTGCTCGGTGACCTTGCGCAACAGAGCGGAGTTGCGTTCGGAGAGTTGCGCATCACGCTCTGCACTCATGCGCAACAGCGCGGCCTGACGATCCGACAACTGACGCATCTGCTCGGTGGTCTTGCGCAACAAGGCGGAGTTGCGTTCGGAGAGCTGTTCGATCTTCTGCGCCATCTGTTTTTCCAAAGTGGCAATCCGCTTCTCCAGGGCATCGACGCGCGGATCCGTGGTCACCACTGGTTTCTGGACCGTCACTTTCTGTTGCTCTTTTTTCTGCTCTTTTGCCTTACCCCGCTTCTTTTGTGCCATAACATCCTCCAGATAAAAGCATCGTCTATTCATCCTGATCGGGATTCGCAATCCTTTGGCGACCATCGACATTATTAGAACATACTTCTAAACAAACATCCAAGAAAAATAGGGGAAATGGGTGATTCAGCCGTTTCCCCCGCCGCTGCGCAGACGTTCCAATTGTTCGGAATCCAAACCAAAAAAGGTTGCGATCGGCTCTTCGACGGCAAGCCAGACTTCCCGTGCATCCTCGCCGCAAACCGAAGCGGAGAGGTGCAAAATGGCGCGCAGCACCAAGTGGCGACGCTCATTCGTCTTGACACCGGGTCGATTGAAATCCTCCAGGCCATGATGTCCCCGCACGATCCGACAAAACCACTCGGGCAGATTCCAGGAGCGCAGCAGCCAATAACCGGTCAATCCGTGATTGGTGCCGAACCGTTCGTTTTCCGCTGCCAGCAGATCCACGATCCCCTGTTCACGACTGTGTTGACAGAACAACGCATAATCCGGGAAGGCGCGCAACATGGCGATCAATCCACAATCGTGCAACAAGCCAACGGCATAGGCATCGTCCGAAGCAACAGCGGGCAGATAGCCGTTTTGACAATTGGGTGCCACTTCCGGCAGACGTTGTGCCAACCTGGCTGCTGCTCGGCCAGCTGCCACCGATCTCAACCGGAGTCTCTGCACCGGCCCCTCACGAGTCACCAGCGAGGCGCTCAAAAACTGTTCTGAAACAATGGCTCGAACCCGTTCAAAACCCAACAGCGCCACTGCGGCCTCGATCGAAATCAACGCCCGTTTCCGGCCTTTGAGTTCACTGTTGGCCACGCGCAACACCGCTCCGGACAAAGCCAGATCACTGAGGATCAAACCGGTGACAGCCACCGGATCCGCTGCGAATCCCGATTGGGCTCGCATCACCTCCAGCAACAGATCCGGACGCGAGGGCATGACCAGGTCTCGCACCAACTCACGCGCCTTCTCTTCACGTTTTTGTTCCACCTTGTCCGTTTTATCCGCCATAAGCTTTTCCCATATCGCCGTCATCGTCCAGATTCAACCCGGCAATCAGCTCGACACCCGCCAACCAGAGCATAGCCGCAACCATCCCAAAAGGCCACCACCAATTCATTCCCGTCATCACCCTGGTCGATTGATAAAAAAACAGCACCATCCGGGTTGGCCTTTGACATTCCCAATCCACCGCCTCGACAATATTCCCATGAGCACGCCTATTTCCGACCCCACCATCCGTCTGATCGTCAATGCCGACGATTTCGGCCTGAGCCGAAGCGTCAACGAAGGAATTCTGACCGCTCATCATGACGGGATTGTCACCAGCACCACCCTGCTTGCCAATGGTCCGGCTTTCGACCATGCTGTCTCCCAACTGCGAGGGGCGCCACGGTTGGGGGTGGGCGTCCATCTGAACATCCTGCGTGGCGCACCTCTCAATCCGCCGAACTCATTACCTCTGCTCACCCGTGACGGGCACTTTCATCTCACTTTGAGCAGGATGATTCACACCTTCCGGCCTGCCATGCTTAAAGAGATCGAACGGGAATACACGGCCCAGATCGAGCGGGTGTCCGGATGCGGCATCGCCATCACCCATCTCGACGGTGAAAAACATCATCAACAATTCCCACCGCTCTTTAACCTGCTTCCCAAACTGCTCGCCCACCATCGCATTCCGGCGGTCCGTTGTGCCCCCGAGCCGCCCACAACCGGATACGGCTTGACGAAATTGGTTAAAATCACTATGTTGAACCTGTTCATCTGGCACAACCGTCACTTGCTGCGCACGGCCCATATTCCTCATCCAAACCGGCAAGAAGGCATTGCCATGACCGGCCTCATGGATGCGAGCGGCCTGAAAACCGTCCTGCGCCGACTGCCGCCCGGAATCAGCGAACTCTGCTGCCATCCGGGCCGGGTGGATGCCGATCACACGCGCCAAACCGCTGTGTTCGGTTCTTTTTATATCGATTCCACCCGTGAAACCGAACTGAAACTGCTGATCTCGCCCGCCATCCGGACGTGCGTTGCACAAGCCGGCATCCGGCTGATCACCTACCGGGAGTTATCCCATCAAGGATAGCAAAAAAATGTCAAGAGTCAGCATCGTGGTGCCATTCTACAACGAAGAGGATATCCTGCCGCAATTTCACGCAGAGATGCTGAGCGCGCTTGCTCAAATCAAGCGAGAATTCGAAATCATCTACATCAACGATGGCAGCCGGGACAAAACCTTGTCGATCCTTCAGGAACTGGCCAAGCAACCCCACGACAAAATCTCCATCACCATCATTGATTTCCGCAAGAACTACGGTCAGACCGCCGCGCTCCAGGCCGGTTTCGACCATGCCACAGGCGAAATCATCATTGCCATGGACGGCGATATGCAACATCTGCCTTCGGAAATCGGCCTGTTCCTCGACAAGATCGACGAAGGGTACGATCTGGTCAGCGGTTGGCGCGCCAACCGCATCGACAACTACTGGCTGCGTCGCCTTCCGTCGCTGATCGCCAATCGCATGATGGCCAAACTCTCCGGAGTGCGATTGCACGATTTCGGCACCACTTTCAAGGCCTATCGGCGCGAACTGCTCTCTGAAATCTACCTCTACGGCGAGTTGCATCGCTTTATCCCGGTGTTGGCTGCCGAACGCGGCGCATCGATCTGCGAAATCCCGATCACCAACGTGCTGCGTGCCACCGGCAGCTCAAAATATGGCATCAGCCGGACATTTCGGGTCTTCTTCGATGTTTTGACGCTCGCCTTCCTGAACCGCTACGGTACCCGACCGATGCATGTGCTGGGTCTAACCGGTGCAGCACTTATGATTATTGGTGTAATATTAATGTCTTTTATTATTGCTGATTATTTAATCAACCACTCCGACTTTCGCGGCACACTCCAAATCATCATCATGATGTTTCTGTTCGGCAGCCAACTCGTCGCTACAGGCCTGGTACTCGAAATGCTCGTGCGCATCAGCCATGAAGCCACCGGCAAAAAGATTTACACGATCCGCACGATCACCCGCTCCGGACCCGAGTGATGCGCCCGCTGCTCGGATTTCTCTTGTCCGTTCCGGATTCCCGGCAATCCGACCATCCACGACAGTGGATGGTGTTCTGGCTTGTCTGGTCACTCCTGATCTCGGCCATCTACTGGATTTTCGGACCTTACTCCTATCTGCGCATCCAGGACAATGCCGACTTCAACATTCCTCTGCGTATCACCGCTGCTCGCGATCTGCTGACCCACGGTCTGATCTATTGGCAACCGAAATTCAGCAGCGGCATGCCTTATATGCTACACCCCAACATCGACAGTTTCTTGGTTGACGGTCTGCCCTATCTTTTTCTGCCAGCCTGGGCGGTCCACAGCTTGATCATGTGGCTGCAACGCTTTCTGGCAAGCTATTTCACCTTCCGCATCTGCCGGGACATTTTGAAATTGGATCCGCTGGCCGCCACTTTTTCCGGCATGGCCTTTTCGCTCCATCTCTGGGGTGTGCAGGACTTGAAACTGGTCGAGGCACTCGGTCTGCCGGCCATCGGCCTGACCCTGCTACTCTTTGAGCGACTGTTCTCCCTGCCGGTCAAGCGATCCCACCTGCTCGCCCTGCTGTTGGGAATAGTCACCGCGCTGATTGCCCAATCTGTTATTTATACCTTTTTCATTCTGGTCGGACTCCCTTTCTGGTTCTGGATCGCGCGTGCCCGCCCGTTCGCCACGCTCTGGAGTCGCTGCCTGGCTTTTGCGATCGGCATCACGCTGGGCGAAGCCCCGCAACTGATCGCCCTGTTCTTCTACACCCCGGTGACCACGAGAGGCCAGGGGCACCTGGTCGAACCGATTCCAATTCCTTCCCTCTCCGACATCATACACCATACCTGGGAGATCGTCGGCTGGAATACCCTACCGCAAAACGGGCTCTATTTGGCTCTTTTCCTGTTCGGAATGGTGTTGGCCAAAGGGGAGAGAAATTGGGCCTGGCGCCTGTTGGCCCTGCACTTGATCACCGGATTCGGCTCAGAAATCGGTCTTTGGCTCCAATGCCTTTTTCAGCAATGGATTCCGCCGAGTCGGGGTAATTTACGCGACCTCAATCAGTTCACCATTTTTATCGGTCCGCTGCTGGGAGGGGCTGGACTCCATCTGGCACGGCTCAGGTTGGCATCCGTCTCCCAACCCACGCGGGTTCTGATCGGCGCTTCCAGCGCCATCGCGCTGCTACTGCCACTGATCAGCTGGAAAGAGACCACCCTCCAGCTGTTGCATCGTCTCTCTACCGACAATTTCGCGCTCCATTTCCAAAATCCGGTGCTGCGCAAACTCGGGGAACTGAGCGATCCATCTTCCGCCCCGTTCAGAGTCGGCAGCATTGGCACCTGGGCCCCGACCATTGCCAGCGCTTCCGGCGGACGCATCTATCCTGCCGAGGTCTACGCTTATGGTCTTGAAGGCGTAGATGGCTACTATCGTCTCCACTCAGCGCGCTATCATCAATTCTGGCGCCGGATCGTCGCCAAATCGCTCGCCGCCTATCCGGAGCAGGACGAACGCACGAGCAAGTGGTATTACCTCTTCCGGCGACCGGAGGAACGTTTTGCCGAGCGCCAGCCGTTGAACCTGAACGCATGGTTCAACATGAACCTGTTATCGTTGGCCAATACCCGTTTTTTGATCTCGCAGTGGCCGTTGCAACATCCGGCGCTCACCGTGTGGCACGATCCGACCGCAGAGTTGATCCAAGGCCGGGAGTGGGAGGAGAAGCGGCTGCGGGAGAAGATCTGGTTGACCTTGAAGCATGAGATTCCCCACAACGCCTATTATGTCTACGAGAATCACGAGGCGCTTCCACGATTGATCATTCCCGAACGGGTGCGTCTGTTCGATGATGGGAGCGCTCTGCTCGATGCCTTGGAGCGAGCGGAGGTGAAAGAATTGGCACACACCGCCTTTTTGGAGCGGCGCGATTTTTCAGAGTGGGCCCAGAACGCCCCACGCCTGACACCAGGCCAGGCCCGTTTCACGCGCTACACCCCGGATCATCTGGAGATCATCGCCAGCACAACGGGTGGGGGACTGCTGGTCGTCACCAACAATCATGATCCCTACTGGCGGGTGACGATCAACGGCGAATCCGGTACGATCCGACCGGTCGATCACACCTTTCAGGGGATTGTTCTCCCTGCTGGAGAGAGCCGGTTGGTATTGGATTATGTGCCGCCCTATCGGTTCGGCAGGATCACCACGGAGGGCAGATAGTCAAAAAAAAAGCCGGAGAGTGTGACTCTCCGGCTTGATCGAATCGCAAGGCTACGCGGGATCGCTTACAAACCTGGGCGATCATCCTCGTCCATATCCAGGCTGTGCAGCAGCTTGGTCAGGGCCGCCGCATGTCCAACCTCTTCCCGCGCCAGATCCAGACAGTAGGCCTTGACCTCCAGGTCCGTACTCTCCTCGGCCAAGCGGGCATAGGTCTGCATGGCACGGTTTTCCAAATTGATCGCCAGACGCAACACGGAACGGGCATCCCCATTCTCGATGATCGCCATCTCGGCGGGCGGCAGTACTGGTTCTGGTGAGGATTCCAGCTGCTTGAGATAGGCGGCGAGGTCCATCTCCTGGGCGCACGGAGCATTCTTCAATCGGATGACGAGTGCCTCGGCGTGATTGTCCTCCATGCCACCAAGTTCCAAAAACAGCATTCTGGATTCGTCATCCTTCGTCAACTCGGCTGCCTTGGCAAAGAACGCCGAGGCGTGAATTTCGTTCCGAAGGGCCTGTTTGATGATATCAATGGGTTTTTCCATGCATCACTCCTTGGGACTTTTTGATAAAGAGATCCTCCACCCCCCCGCGATCTGGAAACATTCGCTCAAGGCTCGGGACTATTAAGACACAGTTCGGATTTAAATTCAATGCTTCCTCGGGTATGATGAAGCATCTTATTGACCCGGATCAAGAAAGGACCACCCATGACACCCACCCGATTCTGGCGGCCCACTGAGAGTGGCAAGATCGTCTGCGAGCTCTGTCCGCGCCATTGCGAGCTGGCCGAGGGGCAACGGGGTTTCTGTTTCGTGCGTGCCCGCGAGGCTGATCAACTGGTATTGACCACCTACGGTCGATCGAGCGGCTTCTGTGTGGATCCGATCGAAAAGAAGCCATTGAACCACTTTTATCCCGGCACCTCGATTCTCTCGTTCGGCACGGCTGGCTGCAATCTGGCTTGCAAGTTCTGTCAGAACTGGGACATCAGCAAGTCGCGCCACATGGAGCGCATCGCCGAGATGGCCACGCCAGAGATGATCGCCCGGGCCGCTGCGCAGGCCGGTTGTCGCAGCGTGGCCTATACCTACAACGATCCGGTGATCTTTGCCGAATACGCCATCGATACCGCGCTGGCCTGCCGGACGCTCGGGATCCATTCGGTTGCTGTGACCGCCGGCTACATCGATCCGGAGCCCGCAGCCTGGTTTTTTGCCCACATGGACGCGGCCAATGTGGATCTGAAATCCTTTTCCGAGACGTTTTACCGCAAGCTGACGGGCGGGCACCTGCAACCGGTGCTTGATGTATTGAAATATCTGGCCTGCGAGACCGAGGTGTGGGTGGAGTTGACCACGCTGTTGATTCCTGGGTGCAACGACTCGGATGCCGAACTGGATGCCCTGACCGGCTGGGTGGTGCGCGAGATGGGCGCCGAGGTTCCCATGCACTTCACCGCCTTTCACCCCGATTGGCAGATGCGTGAGATTCCGCGCACCCCGGTGGGAACGTTGCTGCGAGCACAGAGCATCGCGTTGAGAAACGGCGTGCGTCATGCCTTCATCGGCAATGTCAACGACTGGCGCGGCGGCAGCAGCTGGTGTCCGGGCTGCGGGCAGCTGTTGATCGAGCGGCAGGGGTATCAACTCGGGCGTTGGGCATTGAGTGCCGAGGGGTGTTGCCAGGGGTGCGGCCTGCGCATTCCGGGCCGTTTTGATCCGGCACCGGGGAGTTGGGGGGCCAGACGTGCGGCATTGAAGGTGGGACAGAGTTGAATCGCATCCGGCTAGTGGGACGACCGAGCTGATTTGACAGCCTGGCATGATTCGCTTTTACTGGTAAAAAAAAAGAGAGGGTCTGGGAGATTCATCTCCCAGGGTTTTGACTTTGACTTTAGCGCGCTCTTTAACAAGAAGCATTTTTCGCGCCTTTTGCGAAAAATGCGCCGCGCGCCGCCTTGGATGCGGGATTGTTTTGCGCCTTTTGCAAAACAATCCCGCGAACATGACCCAAGAACAAAGCCGCGTGACAGAGGCTTTAAGGTTTAGTGACTGGCGTGCCAGCCCAGCCCATCGCAACCAGTCAAATCAGCTTGGTTGATCCACTAGGGATGTGTGGCTTTTACTGGTAAAAACGACACATCCCCAGCCAGGTGCGGTTTGGTTCTCTTTGCGCCTTCAAACCCCTTGATCGGGCCGCATGGCGCCTTTCACCGGCATATCATTGAAAAAGCTAGCAAAGTCCGGTACGGGCGGCGCCTCGGGCGGTTTGATGCGCAAGGCGAACCAAAGGGCGTAGAGCTGAATCCCCCCCACCGCGATATAGCCGGCTCCCGCCAACATGACCAGAGGCGTCCAACCGGTCACGATCGCCAAAAGCAAAGTCACCAGCGAGCCGATCACCAATCCCACCTGAAGCTGCACCGCCTTGCTTGGGGTCAGATCATCCATCATCGGGATCTCGACCAGCCCGGCCAGTGAACTGAAACGGTGGAACCAAACCAAAAACGGCACGATTTTATGCAGCATGCCGATCATCACCGGCGTCAGCCAACCAAGCACATAAAGCGCACCGAACAGAAAACGCCAAGTGCCCTCTTCGGTCGACGGCCAGATCGCCAGCAGCACAAGAGCGGTCATCGCACCGGCAAAGCCGAAGAGCCAGAGACGCAAGGTCGCATCCACGAGTTTACGTTTTCGCGTGCGCAGCATGGTGCGGATGGTCAAGGCGTATTGGATCAGGGCTGCGAGCGCCGGCAGTGCGGCGACGACCAGCCAGCCGGCATGATCGACCCCGATGCTCACCAGTGCGACGGGGAGCAGCAGCAGAGAGAGGGCCAAACCGAGCAAAACCCGATGCGCCTCCTTGGCAGGAAAGGCCGGGGTCATGTAGAACATCGGCAGCACCTGGAAGGAGACGCCGAGGATCAAGACCCCCATGGTGCCGATCAACCCCCAGATCAGATGAATACCCACCAGGGTGCGCCGGTCGAAATCGATGAATCCCAGGCCGTGTTCGATCAGGAAGAGCGCGCCCAAGAGCACGGTTCCAGTCAGGCAGAGCATGGCCAGACGCATGCCGTTGACGGTCGGATGTTGCGTCGGGGCCTTGACCAGGGCAGCGACAATCGGTACAAGAAAACCGGCCATGGCCAGGAGCAAGGAGCAAACGGCAAAAAGCAACCAGCCCGGCATGACCGGATCGTTTGCCAAGCCTGCGAACAGGGCGAGCGTGCCGGTGGTGAGCAATCCGTGGACCCACGGGATGGTCTGTGGCCAGGGAACCGGGATGCCGGCCAAGACCGGGATCATCTGGATCATCGCCCCGCAGACAACCATCACCAGCCAACCGAGCAGCACGAGATGCAGGGTGGCCACGGTGACCGGGAGCAGTGGGGCGATGAACAGATCCGCGCCCCAATAAGTAAGCGCTCCGCCCACGAGCATGAGAAACAGCGGGGCCGTGGCAAAAAAACGGAACGGCAGGCTCATCGGCGGAGCCTGATCGATGCGCAATCCGGCGGTGGGTAACATGGCAATGGATCTTTAACAAAGTTTGGGATGGAAATGACGAGAACGATTTTTTTTCGCAATCGTTATAGTCGGGATTGATGTGTGTCAAGGCAATGATGACAACGTGTGCTTATCTTCACCCTGGTGAAATCGACAAGAGGGGACGGTCGCATCGCTTGACCGTAGCACATTTTATTCAATGAAGGAAACAGAATGGACAACACAATTTTGAATCTCACCGGATTGGATGACGCAGCCCGTTTGGAGAAGTTGCAAGGCGCCTTTGGTGCGCTGGCCGATGATGCCATGCTGGAGGTGGTTGCCGATGTGTCGTTGGCAGCTCTGTTGAGCGCTTTTCAGGCATCGCTGTGGGGTCAATACGACTGGATGCCGCTGGAGAATGGTCCTGGTCAGTGGCGCGTGGCACTGCGTCGCGTTCCGGGTGGGCGGATGCGTGGCATCGGCGGCTTCATGGGGTATGATCACGAGCGCTGCGACGAGTTGTACGCCGCACTGGAAAATGCCGCTCAGGAAGGGAATGCCGACTCGACCCGCCAGTTGTTTGCCGCCTTCAAGGTCGCCATGGAGCATCATTTCGACATGGAGGAGAAGCGTTTCTTCCCGGCCTTCGAGCAGGCAACCGGCATGACACAGGGCCCGACCATGGTGATGCGCATGGAGCACCGGCAATTGCTGGGGGTGATCGGTCAAATGGGTCAGGCAGCCGCCCAGGGTGATGTCGCGGGTGTCGCGCGCGCCGGTTCCACGCTGATGGTCTTGATGCGTCAGCACAACATCAAGGAGGAGCAGATGCTCTATCCCATGGGAGATATGCACCTGGGCGATGTGCAACCGCTGCTCAAAGAGATGCAGGCCGTGTAATCACAGAAGGGGATTCCAGACCGGAAAGTCTTGCGCTCCCCAGGCGACCCCAGCGTGAGCATCACTCGGGGTCGCCGGATCCCCACCAATCAAGCGGAATGAACCTGGCGGGCCGACAGAGCTGATTTGACAGCCTGGCATGATTCGCTATTAAACCGCACCTGTTTTGGGATGCGTAGTTTTTTGCAAGGCGGCGTGCAAGATGTGCGCGTCGTTTCCAAAAAGCGGAAACGACGCTCACGAAGGCCGCGCGCAAGCCTTGGCTTGCGGGATTGTTTTGCGCCTTTTGCAAAACAATCCCGCGAACATGGCCCAAGAACAAAGCCGCGTGACAGGGGACTCCAATACCTGCGAACGGGCAGGAGTTGTTCCACTGCCCGATCAGGCCATCATGCGATCCACCGGCACGGTTCGCGCCGGATCCATCCATGGGAAGGTGCGTCGGCGTTGGTGCTTTGCCTGCTGTTCGACGCGCCAGAGCGGCTCCGGTGTTACGCTCAACACAATCACCCCAAGCGCCGGATCCACGCGCTCGAGCACAGCGAGCAACTCATCCTTGCGCTGCTGCTCCATCAAGAGTCCCCGCACTTGACGACCGTCAAACAACTCCACCACGTATTTCATGGTTCATCTCCGCAAACGCAACAAAATGAAGAGGAGAAGATCTCCCTATTACTCAATTTTAATGCAGAATACGTGCCAAACCATAAAGACCACTACTGCTGGAATAACATCTTGAAAAACTCCGGTTTCTGATACTGCGGAAACCGATCAGAGGGGTAAAATTCGGCCAAATGCCCCTTGCCACGATTGATATGCCAGCCAACCAGGCTCGCACCACTCGCGGAAACGGCAAAAAAATTCCAGGGTGACCAGACCGCCCAGCGCTGCTGATCCTTATGAACGAACAACGCCATACTCTCCTCACCTCGCATCACATCATACCAACGAATCGTCCCATCCCCCATGGCCGCGATGACCCATTTACCATTCCCGGAAACATTCACGGCCCACACCGGACCTGGCGTCGGCACCTGCCAACGCAACTGGCCGGAACGGGTATAAAGCCGCAACGAAAACGAGGTCCCAAGTGCAAAAAAACGATTTTTCAGATCGATTCCCAGTGAACAAGAACTCTCCTTCTCTCCCAACGGCAACTCAACGCCATTGGCCTTCACCTGGGTTCCATCCCCCCACCAACCGGTCACAACCAACTCGGAGGTCGAAATCAACGGATCGCGCAACCCCTCTCCCGGCGCCGGGGCGGGTTGCAACAGCAGTTTATCCACATCAAAACGTCCCCGATTGCTCCCGGAGTTATCATAGTCGAACTCCACCACATTGCCCCGATCGGACACCAACAAACGACGTGCGCCCCCCTGAAAATTGGCGATGGTTCTCTCCTGCACAAAAACCGCGAAGCCCTGTCCATCCAGAACCCCCACAGCTGGATCCGAGGCGGTAAAGGCAACACCACCCCCCCGAATCGGCAAAATCTGCATCACATTGCCGCGCGCAGCGGGCATATCCACATACTCACTACGACCAGTGCCATCCGGTATCCCCGCGCCACTCCACCAACGGATCGTCGATCGTCCACCCCGATTGGCGTGACTGCCGGCACCGTACAACAACTTGCCGTCCGCTGACCAGCCGACCGTCCACAAATTGCCCACCACGCCCGAGACATCCGGCAGATAACTCAGCGTCAGATCTTCACCGGACAATACCGCCACGGTGGTACGATCGCGAAAACCAACGGCAATCCGCTTTCCATCCGGCGAAAAGGCCACGCCATGCGGTTTGCTCCCCTTGGCCAACTGCTTGGTTATACTCGGATGAAAATTGGCTGTGTATAACCGCACCGTACCATCATAGGCACTCGTCATCAAACGGCCATCCGGGGCAAAATCAACCCAGTTGGCCGGAACCTGATACGGCTCACTGGCATAAATCTGTCCCCCGTCCGGAATCGTATAAACCCTCAATCCGAACCGCTCCGCAAAGACCGCTGCCAAAAACACCCCATTGGGGGAAAATGCCAAATGGCTCACAGCCTCGGGCAGATTGACGATGCGTCGCCGAATCTCTCCACCCTGCACATCAATCAAATATATACAGTAAGCATCGTCCCAGTCCGGTCCCGTCTGACCCGAAACCGCCACGGTACGTCCATCGGGTGAAAAGGCCACGGCATACAACGCTCCTTCGTTGCCAAAGCCCAAAGGCACACGCAAGGTCAGCTGCAATTTTCCATCCGTGATCGACCAGATACGCACCGTCTTGTCATCCGAGGCCGAAACCAGATAACGCCCCTCCGGATCCATGGCAATCCGTCGTGCCAAACCGGCATGCATGCCACTTTCGACCCTCAACACCGGCGAATCAACAGGAAAACGCTCATCCGCCACGACGGGAAGAGAAACCAACCACAAGATCATGAACAGAAAAAAATCAGTTCCACCCCGTCCAAAACAGCTCAGGGAAAATTTTCGCAACCAAGAAGGATTCACCTGCACATTTTCCATGGCGTTTAAACGAAACCCAGATTATAGTGAGGTAGAAACTGGACAAGCTGAAGTCAAGTACGCCAACCACAATGTCGGACATCTCTTCCAAGCCCGGAGATGAATCATGGATTTGAGACTGTTTGAAGCCGATCTCACCCACCTGGATCCCCACTCCCTGGAGAAAATCGCCCACATCGCCGCCCGGGCGCGTCGTTCACTCCTGATCGGCATTGCCTCGATCCGCGAAACCGATGAGACCACCACCCTCGAAATTTCCCAACCAGCAGATACCGACCTGATGGTGGCCCAACTCGGCAAGCTCACCCTCATGTGGGACGAAATCCATCATCGCGCTCGGCGTCTACTCTCGGATGACCTCCCGCCAGACGGGGAATGGTCAACCAAACCACAAAAATCTCCATCCATCACCCTGCACTGATTCCAAACCGATTGGCCGATGAATGAAACGCGGCGAATGGATCGGTTTCATCAACCCGTTGTATCCAAACCGATTTTCTAAAGCGCTCTCCCCGTTTCAACCGGCTCATGGAATCCGTTGAGTCTTGGGGCCAGTTGACATCAACGTCCGCAACCGTTCAACCACCCAGAGACGAAAGCGATGACATCACCCCTTTTTCGTGCATCAAAAGATAGATCTCTCGACTGATCCAGGCATCGGTTGCCGCATAGACCAACTGGAACGGTTTGAGTTCGGCATTGTCCCAATTGGAACACTGCGCCCGTTTCGAGATGCGCATGCCGAACAGGTGGGCTGCCAGACCACGCAATCCCTGACTGGCGATCGCCGCGCGACGGGCCACATCGCCAACATCGATGAAACCACGCGGTTGAAAAGAGAAGATGGTCTGCAAGGCGCGCACGTCGTAATCGAGTCCCACGCCCACCTTGCGCAACACCGGATTGCTCAGCAGACCGGCCAGTCCATCGAAGCGGGTCATCCCCTTCAACTGGAACAGATAGACCATCTCCGCCCCCGCGAGCTGCACCAGGGCGGGAAAATAGTTCTCCCCCTTGCGAAACGAGGGGCGGGTTTCGGTATCAAAGCCGAGCACCGACTCGCGCGACAACAAAACAACCGCCTCTTCGGCTTCCGATTCGTTGCGAATCAGCCGGATCGGACCATCCCAGCGCCGCACCGGCAGTTGATTCACCTCCTCGCGCGACAGTTTGCGGGTCCACTCCAAAGGCACGCGCACCGAAGGATGGGCAATATTCATGCCCCCACCCCCCGGGCGGGCAACGAAACCCCGCGCCGCAACATCTCGGTGAACGCCTCGACTGGGGTGGGGGCGGAAAACAGATAGCCCTGCATTTCGTTGCACTGCAGACCCCGCATGATCTCCAGCTGTGCATCGGTCTCCAGCCCCTCGACGATCACGGTCTGGTGCAGGCTGTGGGCCATGGCGATGATCGCGCTGACGATCGCCGCATCACCCGGATTGTTCTCGATGGAGCGCACGAATGAACGGTCGATCTTCAAGGTTTTGAAGGGAAAATGACGCAACTGGCTCAGCGACGAATAGCCGGTTCCAAAATCATCGATGGAGAGCTTGACCCCCATCGCGCTGATGCGATTGAGCACCGCCACCGCCTTCTGGACATCCTCCATGATGGCGCTCTCCGTGATCTCCAGATCCAGACACGCCGGATCAATGCCGGTCTCGGCCAAACAGGAGCCGACAATCTTCACCAGATCCTGTTTCTGAAACTGCATCGCGGAGAGATTGACCCCCACGCGAATCATCGGCAAACCCATCCGTCCCCACTCGGCCAGCTGCCGACAGGCGGTACGCAGCACCCACTCGCCGATCGGCAGGATCAGACCGGTCTCCTCGGCCACCGGAATGAACTCCAGCGGCGAGACCAGACCCCGCTCCGGATGTTGCCAACGCACCAGCGCCTCGGCGCCAACCACCTGACCCGATTTCAGATCCACCTGCGGTTGATAATAGAGTACCAATTCATGGCGATCGACCGCATGCCGCAGGCTGTTCTCCATCGCAAAGCGCCGCCGGGCGGTTTCGGTCATCTCTGTCGAAAAGAACTGGTAATTGTTGCGCCCCTTGCGGCGTGCGTGTGCCAGGGCGGTGGCGGCATTCTTCAACATCTGCTGCGCATCGTGCCCATCCTGCGGCGACAGGGTGATGCCCATGGCCGCCGAGATGCGCAACTCCGTACCACCCATGACGATCGGCTCTTCCAGGAGTTCATGGAGTTTGCGTGCCACCACGCTGACATTGCGCACCGCAGCGCTGATATCATCGATGTCGATCAACAGCAGGGCGAACTCATCCGAACCGATGCGCGCCACGCTATCGCTGGTTCGAAGACACCTGGCCAGACGACGCGACACCTCACGCAGCGCCTCATCTCCGCGCTCGCGACCCAGTGAGTCGTTGATCAGGGCGAAATTGTCGAGATCCATGAAAATCAGACCCACCGCGTGCTGTCTCCGCGCGGCCTGCGCAAGCGCCTGGCGCAGACGGTCCTGAAAAAGCCCCAGGGTGGGCAGACCGGTCAGGGGATCCCAGGAGGTATCGTGCGATTCGGTTTGCAGCTCGTCACCCTTGGCAAAGGGGAAGTTCCGGGACATGGGTACGACAGAGGCATCCGCCTCTATCCGTCCAAGCTGGGCCACGATCGTACGTACCGGTCCATGATCCGGGAGCACGGCCATGACCTTCAACGAAAAGGGCGCACTCCCCCCCCGTTTGAGTGGCAGTTCAATTCGCCCGAGCCAGTAGCCGCGAAACCACAGGGCGTCATTGATGGTGGTCAGTTGATCACCGATCCCCTGGTGTTTCCAGAAACGACGGATATGCCGATTTTTCAACTCGCGCGTTGTATAACCGGTCAACAATGTGCAGGCATCGTTGACACTGCGGATGATGCCGCGTCGATCCAACAGCAGGACGCCTTCGACGCTGTTTTCCAACAGGATCTTGAGCAGCCGGGCGTTCTGACGGCCCTCACTGCCGCTTGGGCGGCCATTTCTCTTCTCAGCCTGGTCGATCATGGGCCTCGCTCTGTAATCCGCAAATAAGATCGATTGCGATGCATCCAATGAAGCATACACCATTTTTTACCGAAAGTCGAAAGAGTTCCCGCGTCATTTGCGCTTTCGTCTTGCGAATGCGGCCAACAGTGTGGCGGTCGCCAAACGCAGCATGAAGCGTGGACTCATCGCGCGCATCAAGATCTCCCGATAGGTGGCACTCCCGGTGAAGGTATCCCACAAGACCCGGCTCATATCGCGTCTTTCCCCAGGCATGTCCGCCTCCTGCCGCACCATGCGCACCATACCGCGCCGCAAGAAGAGCCATTTTTGATAAAAGACCGTAATCCAGAAAATCAGCCGTCCGATCCAGTTATCCTTGGCGATCCCCTCGACCACCGGATGATAGCGGCGGCGGAAATCGTTGGTCGAAACCCCGAAAAACAGCGCTGTCACCACCGCTGCCTTGGCCGTGATGTAGGCCGCGCCGATACCATCCTTATAAAGACGCGAGATCGCCGCGTCCCCCACCAACACCACCCGGTCCCCGAACGGATGGATCGCCGCTCCGACGTTGAGCTTCGGCCCGCACTGGCACGCCTGCCCCATGCCACAGGCGAGCTTCTCGCCGATGTGCCAGTTCAAATCCGGCGGAAAGCAGCTTTGGGTCTCCGGATCGTTCATGAACCGCTCGGCCAACTCCTTATCGATGTCCTCGCCCAAAAGACAGACCGTGGCGTACTCCACCTTGGGGATCACAGCGGCAAATTTGAGTTTCGGGATGTCCAAAAGAAAGATGTGCATGGAGTTGCCCAGATACTTCTGCACCGTCTCCACACCCAGATGAATCTCCGATACGAAACCGCGCTTGACCGGCGGCGCCTGAAAGGCGATGCCCAGCCCCTCGAAGAGCTTCATCGCACCGGAGTTGACGCCGATGGCGCCAATCAGAAGATCATAGGTCTCGTAACCGCCCTTGCCGATTCCGACCAGAGGCCGACCCTCGGCATCCACGCCCAGTTCCGACACCCGCTGGTGAATGACCCGCACGCCGCGTTCGCGCGCCATCTCCATGAGATAGCCATCGAAACTGATCCACTTCTGCTCCCCTTCCGGTGCGCGCGGTCCCCCGCCCCGATAGACCGTGGCGATGCGCAATTCGTCCACCGGTGTTGCGATCTCCACCGGTGGCTGATCGCTGGTATGCAGCACGTAAGAGTCGATACCCCGCTGCACCACGATCGGGGGGAGATTGATCCCCTCGGCAGCCAGGGTCTGCACCAGCGACTCGGAGACCACCCCGGCGCACATGTTGCACCCTGACGGACCGTAACGGGAGAAATCACGCGGTTCGTAGAGATCCACCCGCAGGCTCAGCCCGACGCGAGCCGAAATCTCCATCAGGAAATAAGCCGCCATCGATCCCGCCGGTCCCCCTCCGACCACGGCCACACGGGATTGATCCTCGAGTTTCATCGCGCGATTCCCTGGTATTTTATGCCCGTAACCGTTCCACCCCCGGCTCCGCGAGCATCACGCCGTTGCCGCCGCGTGCCATGCCCTTCATCAAGGCTCGATAAGCCGCCTGATTGAGCGATGTGGACTGCTGATGCTCCGGAAAAATCGCCACGCCACACGTCAAAGTGGCGAAGAAACGCCCTGCCCCGCTCTCGAACCCGACCGCCGCAAACGCCGCCCGGACCTTTTCGCACACATGCACCGCCGAGGCGCCATCCGCCTCGTAGAGCAGCACTCCGTACCGGTCCGCGCCAAATCGCCCGGCCACATCCGTTCGGCGTACATGCTCGCGGATCACCTCGGCCAAATGTCGTGACACCTCTTCACCAATCGCATCACCCCGTTTTTCCACCAGTGCGGCATATTCGTCCACCACCAGGATCGCAAATGCCATGGTCTGCTTCAAACGTCTGGCCCGCTTGAGTTCGGTGTCCAGAAAGGTGGCCAGATCGATGTAGCTGGTGAACCCGGTGACCGGACAGATCTCCATCTCGTTGGCATGATCGCGCATCAACTCGTGATCCTGCTCGTGGATGCGCTGCGCCAGCTTGCGGATCAGCCGGTAGGCCATCGAGGGATCCTGGTGCAGCCGGCTCAAAAAAGTCTTTTCGTCGAGCTGCAGGGCGCGCACTTCGGTAACCGCACGCGCCGTGGCGATGCGGGCCTTCTCGGCAAACAACGAGATTTCACCGAAGATGTCGCCATCCTTCAAGGAGTTCAGATGACGCGGCCCGAACTCCGACTCCATGACGATCTCCACACGCCCCTTCTGGATCACGTACATGCAACGCGCCGGATCACCCTGCCGGAAGATGATCTCGCCTGGCTTGAAATGCGTACCGAGTTCCCGCCCCCCCTTCATTGGGTTACAGGGCGTTGGCGTCGCGCTCGCCGGTACGGATGCGCACCACCCGCTCCACCGGCGTGACGAAGATCTTGCCGTCGCCGATCCGACCGGTACGCGCCGCTCGCTCGATCGCCTCCACAGCCTGATCAACCCGCTCGTCATCGAGCACCACCTCGACTTTGAGCTTCGGCAGAAAATCGACCACATACTCGGCGCCGCGATACAGTTCGGTATGCCCTTTCTGCCGACCGAAACCGCGCACCTCGGTGACGGTGATCCCCTGGATCCCCACCTCGGAGAGCGCCTCCTTGACGTCATCCAATTTGAAGGGTTTGATGATCGCTTCGATTTTTTTCATCTCTCTTGATTCCCCTGAAGCATGATTTTTCAAACATCACTGTTTGAGTGCCGGTACGTCGATCTCGACCCGATTCACCCCCTCCTCCAACAACCACTCCTTGTATTCATGCACTTTCTGCAACAACTCACGGTGGATCTTCTGATGCTCCGCCAGCGTTGGAGAACCGAGTTGCGCCAAATGCTGCGATGCGTGGTTTTTCGCAAGGCCGCGTGCAAAATGCGGGAGTCGTTTCCAAAAAACAAAAAACGACTCCCGCGAAGGCGGCGCATTTTTCGCAAAAGGCGCGAAAAATGCTTCTTGAAAAGAGCGCGCTAAAGTCAAAAGCAAAACCCTGGGAGATGAATCTCCCAGACCCGCTCTTTTTTTTCACCAGTAAAAACTACACATTCCAAGTTGGGTGCGGTTTAATGGGGGCGATCATCGCCCCCCAGACCCCCGTAACAATTCCGGCTCCACACCGCCTCACGCTGCCGGCGTCGCCCCATCCTTGAAAAGCTTGAAAATCAAGGCATCCATGATCGCCGCATAAGAAGCCGCAATGATGTGCTCCGACACCCCGACCGTACCCCAGGAACGCTCCTCGTCACGCCACTCGATCAACACCCGCACCATCGATCCGGTGCCGGCCCGCCCCCCAGCCGACTGCGGCAGGATGCGCACCTTGTAATCGACCAGCGTCATGGCGTTGATCGCCGGATAGTGCCACTCCAACGCGCGCCGCAACACGGTGTACAAGGCATCGACCGGTCCGTTGCCCTCCCCGACGAAATGCACCGGTTGCCCGCCCACCACCAGCTTCACCGTGGCCTCGGCCCCCATGATCAACGCACCATCGTCCCGCACCATGCGGTTGTCGATCACCCGGAAACCCTGCTCGCGGAAGTACTCCGGCAGCTGACCCAACGCCTTGCGCACGCGCAACTCGAAGGAGGCCTCAGCCGCATCGAACTGATACCCGCGAAACTCCAACTCCTTGAGCTCGTTGAGCAGATCTTGCAAACGGCCATCGTTCGGATCGACATGCTCGATCCCCATCTCGCGGAATTTATGCACCAGATTGCTGCGGCCAGCCTGCTCGGAGACCAGAATGCGCCGTTCGTTGCCAACCTGCTCCGGATCAATGTGCTCGTAGGTGACCGGATCCTTCATGATCGCGGCCACATGCACCCCGGCCTTGTGGGCAAAGGCCGAAGCCCCGACAAACGGTTGATTTTTCTGCGGAGAGCGATTGCACATCTCATCCACAAAACGACTCACCCCGGTCAGACGCGGCAGCCCCTCCAGCCCCAGACGGGCGTGACGGCCCATCTTCAACAGCAGATTTGCCACTACCGTGGTCAAATCGGCATTGCCGCAACGCTCACCCAGGCCGTTGATCGTCCCTTGCACCTGGGTGGCCCCGCACTCGACCGCAACCAGCGTATTGGCCACCGCCAGACCGCCGTCGTTGTGACAGTGAATCCCCAACCGCACACCCGGCAGCATGATCTGCTTCATGATGGCGGCAACCTCGCCCGGCAACGCCCCGCCATTGGTATCGCACAGGATCAACCCGTCGGCCCCGGCGTCACGCGCCGCGATCAACGCCTGCAGGGCATAATCCGGATCCGACTTGAACCCATCGAAAAAGTGCTCGGCATCAAAGAAGACCTGATCGGTCCGCTCCTTCAAATAGCGGATCGAATCAAAGATCAAATCAAGATTCTCCCGTGGGGTGATCCCCAACGCGCGCGTGACGTGCAGCGGCCACGACTTGCCGAAAATGGTGATCACCGAGGTTTTGGCTGCCAGCAGACCGTTGAGAACCGTATCCTCTTCCGCCTTCACCTTGGCGCGTCGGGTCGAACCAAAGGCCACCAGACGGCTGCGCTCGAATTTCAGCTCCCTGGCGCGCGCAAAGAAGGCCTCATCCTTGGGATTGGCGCCCGGCCAACCGCCCTCGATGTAATCCACGCCCAACAGATCCAACCGCCGCGCAATGCGCAGCTTGTCCTCAACCGAAAATTGCACCGACTCGCTCTGCGAGCCGTCACGCAGTGTGGTATCGTAGATGGCGATCAGCTCGCCCACGCCTTTGGTTGCGCCCTTGACAGGCGGTTTGGCCGGGCCGGAGGAGATCCGGCCCTTGCCCGACTTGTGAGAATCAGTTTCTGACACGATCTCCAGCGTCCTTGTCCAGTTCAAATGCCGCGTGCAGGACACGCACCGCCAGTTCCATGTACTTCTCGTCGATCACCACCGAAATCTTGATCTCCGAGGTGGAAATCATGCGGATGTTGATACCCTCGGCGCTCAACGCCTTGAACATGCGTTGCGCCACCCCCGAATGGGAGCGCATACCGACACCCACCACCGACACCTTGGCAATATCCGGATCGCCCAGCAAATCCCTGGCACCGATCGAAGCCACCGGTCCTTTCAACACCTCCATCGCCTGACGGAAATCCCCCTTGGGCACAGTGAAGGTCATATCGGTCTCGCCGCTCGACACCGAAACGTTCTGCAGGATCATATCCACGTTGATGTTGGCATCGGCCAGGGTGCCGAAGATCAACGCCGCGATACCGGGCTTGTCCGGCACACCCAGGACCGTGATCTTGGCTTCATCCCGGTTGAACGCAATGGCGGAAACCACGACTTGTTCCATGTCATCATCCTCTTCGGTCAACAGAGTTCCACTCCCTTCCTCCAAAGAAGAGAGCACCCGCACGGGGACTTTATACTTTTTGGCCAGCTCCACGGAGCGGGTTTGCAACACCTTGGCCCCCAGCGAAGCCATCTCCAGCATCTCGTCATAAGAGATGCGATCCAGTTTGCGCGCCTTGGGCACCACACGCGGATCGGTGGTGTAGACCCCGTCCACGTCGGTATAGATGTCGCAGAAATCGGCCTTGAGCCCTGCCGCGATCGCCACTGCCGAGGTGTCCGAGCCGCCGCGACCCAGCGTGGTGACGGCACCGTTCTCATCCACCCCCTGGAAGCCGGCCACCACCACGATGCGGCCCGCATCCAGATCAGCCAGGATGTTGTCGGCCTCGACATCGACAATCCGCGCCTTGGCATAGACACTGTCGGTCAGCAGACGCACCTGCCAACCCTGATAGGAGCGCGCCGGCACGCCGAGCGATTCGATCGCGATGGCCAAAAGACCGATCGACACCTGCTCACCAGTCGCCACCACCACGTCATACTCGCGCTGGCTGTAGGTACCGCCCGACAACTCCTCCACCAAAGCCACCAAGCGATTGGTCTCGCCCGCCATGGCCGATACCGTCACCACCACGCGATGACCCGCGCGCTGGGCCGCGACCGCACGCGCGGCCACGTTGCGGATCCGCTGGAGCGTGCCAACGGAGGTTCCGCCGTATTTTTGTACAATCAAACTCACGGTCGTCTCATCCCTGATTTATGTTAACAAAACTCACACCCGAAACCCGTCATCGCCGAATCCGGGTAGAATCGGGGCCACGGTATCGAAAATCGCCTCCTCCCGCACCGGCACACCCGAAATTTTCACGGCGCGCATCACCACATCACCGCCCCGTCCGACAATCGCTGTCACCACCCCATCCGGTTGCAGCTGGCCGATGATCTTGTTGGGAATTTTCGCCACCGCTCCGGCAATCAAAATACCGTCGTAGCGCCCGGCCTCGCTCCACCCATCGGCGAGTGAGCCCACCTGCCAGCTCACGCGGCTCCCTTCGGTCAAACGGGCCCCGCGTGCCGCCAGTTCGGCATCCGATTCCAGGGCGAACACCTCCATGCCCATGGCCGCCAGCAGTGCGCACTCGTAGCCGCTGCCCGCACCGATCACCAGCACGCGATCACCGGCAGACATGGCCATCTCCTGAATCATTAATCCGGTCTGCAACGGTGTCAGCGCACGCCGGCCCGAATCGTTCCAGGCGACCGGAAAATCCGAATAGGCCAACTCCTTGTGCGCCGGAATGGTGAACTCCTCGCGCGACACCTTCAACATTCCCGCCACCAGCGCCTCATCCAGCACCATGTTCGGTACGGTCTGGGATTTGACCATGTTGACCCGGGCCAGGTTGTAGTCCATTGCCATCGTTCCTCTCATCCAAAAAAGGGTCAAAACCATCTCTCTTTATATGCCAACCACTCCCGGTTTGCAAAGCGGTTTTTCCACGCTTTCCGCGTCTTCTCCAACCGCTCGGGCGTGCCGATATCGGCCCAGAATCCGTTCAACACCACGCCAAACAGCCGTCCGTTACCCATGGCATCATCATAAAAGCGATTGAGCGAAAACGGCTCGATCGGATAATCCAGCAACGCCGCCGGTCGCACCCTCTGCAACCCGGAGTAGATCCATCCCGACTCACCGGCAACCGAACGCTTGAGCCGCCCCTCCTCATCGTCCAGGATGAAATCCCCCCGCCCCCCATCCGGAGTCGGCACCACCCCCAGCAGACCATCCATCCGCACCGGATCAAACCCGTTCATCAGTGGAGAGAGTTCCAGATCCCAGACCACATCCCCATTGATCGCCAGAAACGGCTCCTCGCCCAACAGTGGCAACGCCTGCCGCACCCCGCCGCCGGTTTCAAGCAACACCTCCTCTCGCGACCAGACCACCTCCAAGCCGAATGCCGCACCATCCCCGACATGGGCGATGATCTGCTCGGCCAGATGATGCACGTTGATCACCACCCGTCGGATCTTTAATGCCGCCAATCGTCGCAGGGTGTGATCCAACAGCGGACGCCCCCCCATCTCCACCAGCGGCTTGGGGCACGTGTCGGTCAACGGACGCAGACGCTTGCCGTACCCGGCGGCCAGAATCATCGCGTGCATGGGTGCAACTTCCCCTTCATCCTCAACCCGGCACATACCGATCGATCAGCCGCTCCAGCTCGGCCAGTTCCGGATGGCTCGTCAAGGTTTCGCGCACATACCCGAAGGTGCGCGGAATGTCGTTCAAATAGCCGTGCTTGCCATCGCGCAGCGACAACCGCCCGAAGATCCCGATCGCCTTGAGATTGCGCTGAATCCCCATGCGCTCGAAATCGGCCTGAAACCTCGGCCACTCAACCGTGTAGCGCCCCTGGATGCGCGGATCCGCAAACCACCACCCCATCACCCGCTCCCGAAACGGGCGCTCCCAGGCCACGTAGCAATCCCTCAAGAGGCTCGCCAGATCATAGGTGATCGGTCCCATCACCGCATCCTGGAAATCCAACACCCCGATCCGCCCGTCACACCACATCAGGTTGCGGCTGTGATAGTCGCGATGCACCAGAGTCCAGGGCTGCTCTAAAATACGCTCCATCAATACGTCGAACACCCGATCAAAGGCCGCCCGATCCTCCGGGGTAATCGGGGTTTTCAAGATCCCCTCGATGTACCAGTCGGTGAAAAGCGCCAGCTCGCGCCGCAACATCGCCCGATCGAAGGGACGCCCGTGGGCGAGGCACGAACCATCCTCAGGGGTGTTCTGCAAATCGATCAGCGTTTCGACAGCGGCACGATAGAGCGTGTCCGCCGACGCACCGGCATCCAGGGCCTTCAAAAAGGTTTGATCCCCGAAATCCTCCAGCAGCAGATACCCCTGATCGAGCCGCTCGGCCACCACCTCCGGCACCGGCACGCCGTATTTTTTCAAGAACCGGGCGATATCCACAAACGGTGCCGAGTCCTCTTTCTCCGGCGGGGCGTCCATCAGGATGTAGCGTCCCTTCTCCGACTCCACCCGATAATAACTGCGAAACGATGCGTCGCCGGCCACCTTGCGGACACTCGCGTCCGCACCCAGGTGGGCGACGATGAACTCCCGAGCCTTTTCAGCCACCTCTGTCACTCCATTGCCCGACAAAATCATGCAAACATCCCCGACTCAAAGCGTCCCGTGCGTGCAAGGTGATGCCGCGCCACTCCGGATCCCCGGCACGATCCTCGATCCGCGCCTCGATCACCGCCCCGAAATCGATCCCCTCCCCCCGCTCCGGCCACTCGACCAACGCCACGCCGCGACCGTCGACATACTCTTCCACCCCAACCCCTGCCAACTCCTCCGCATCACTCAGACGATAAAGATCGAAATGGGCCACCGGCAGCCGCCCTTCGTCATAGCCGTTGACCAGCGTGAAGGTGGGACTGGTGATGTACGCATCCTCCACCCCCAGACCGCGCAACACCCCACGTGCCAACACACTCTTGCCACACCCCAGATCCCCGCGCAGCAACACCGCCACACCCGGCAATAAGGAAGCCGCCAGCGCCCGCCCCAAGGCCTCGGTTGCCTCCTCGGAGCGACTCTCACCCGACCAGCGGATCTCATCCGCACCACTCACGAGGCCTCATCCTCCAGCATGCCACGAATCACGTCACGCTTGCCGATGATGCCGACCAACGTCTCACCCCGCAACACCGGCACCAACGAGACATGCCGATCGCTGATCAAGGTCGCCACCTCGGCCAATTCGGTCTCTTCATCGACCACATCCAGATCAACGGTCATGATCTCCCCGGCGGTCGAGGCGGCCATGCGACGCAAATCCTCCTCGTAACGAAATTCGCCGGCAATCGGGATCACCGCATCCAGGATCGTGATCAGCATCGGCGGGTGAATCGTCTTCACCTGCGACAACAGATCCTCCTCAGTAACCATGCCCAGCAGGCGTCCCTCCTCCACGATCGGCACACCGCCAATGCGGTTCCCGGTGAGCAGACGAGCCAGATCGCGCACGGACATCTCGGGGGGTGCCGTGATCACCTCACGTATCATGATATCCTTCGCTTTCATCGCCAACTCTCCTTGATATCTGTTGAAGAAGGTCGAAATTCCACAGAATCCATGTTACTCTGGATTACGGGAACCGGGCAACAAGATTCTCCCTCTCAAACGTTCAAGAGGTGGTGGGGAGACGCCTCACCCCCCGTGGTTCCCTTCACCGGCGAGCCACGGTGAACTTGCATGATGGGAGGAGACCCCCTCACCCCCGACCAACCAAGGATGCAACATCAAGATCATGTTCTGGAAATTCTGGTTTCCCGCCCTCATGTTCGTCGGCGTCTATCTGTTGGGCAAGATTCACGCACGCCGCAACATGCCGCCCGGATCGATCAACATCACCCCCGAAGCCGATGCAGTGCATCGCTTCAAGCGGGTCAGCCGCGACTCCATGCGCATCACCTCGTTGACACTTCTGATCATCGCCGTGGTCTGGATCGGCTGGTTTCTCTATCACGACTGGAGCGAAGCCCATCAGGTGGTCGATGTACGGGTGATCCACGTACAAACCATGCATACCACGGTCTATCAAGCACAGCGCAACAAGATCCAGGGTCGATCGTTTCACACCCTGGATGGCCGCCGCATCACGTTGGCCGATGTGGAGAGAATGGAAATGACCGAAAAACCGTGAAATGACCGACAATCCTTAACGAAACCGTTCTTGGGCGATCTCTTGCAGCAGTTCCAACTCCAACGCAACGATCCGTTGCAAAGAGAACTCGGCCACCGCATAAGCGCGGGCATTGCGCCCCAAACGCTCTTTCAATGCCGCATCACTCAACACCCGAACGATCGCCGCGCGCATCCCCTCGGGGGTCGGATCGCACACCAGACCGGTCACCTCGTGCCGGATCATCTCACGCACCCCCGGCGCATCGTTGCGACCGATCACCGCCATGCCGCAGGCCATGGCCTCCAACAGCGCCTTTGGATGACCCTCATGCGGTGAGGCGATCACCAACAGATCCGCCCGATTCATCAGCGCCGGCAAGGCCGCATGCGGACAAATCCCCAGGAAACGCACGCGCGCCCCGCTCGCTACAGCCTCCTCTTCCAGACGCACACGCAGCGACCCCTCACCCACCAGCCACAACTCGGCATCCACCCCCGCCATGGCAGCCACCAGCAGCGCGGGATCCTTCTGGGCATCCAACCGCCCCACGAACAGCACGACCGCTCCAGCCGTATGCTCGCCCTCCCGTGGAGCCGGTGCGAAACGCTCCACATCGACATAATTGGGGATCACCCGCAGCCGATCCGGCTGCAAGCCGTGCAACCCGATCGCCTGACCGGCCATCAGCGGCGTGGTCACCACCACCCGATCAGCCCCGCGAAACACCCGCCCCTCCCGTTCCCTGGCGCGCAGCGCCTCGGGAGACTCCTCCCCATGACGCAGCCCCATGGCCAGTGAATGCAGGTAACCACAACGGGCGACAAACGGCTTGCCAAAGCGGCACGCCAAGGCCAACGCGGTATCCGCACCCGGCACCTGGTTGCTCTTGAAAATCACCGGTCCCTTTTTCCACCCAGCCGGCATACCGGCAAGCCAACGCCAATACCACGGCCAGGAGAGGCTGAAACGATTACAATAGATATCGATCCCCGCGAGCCGCTCCCGCTGGACGAGATCCTGCCGATCCCCGTAGGTGACAAACGCAACACCGGCCAAATGCGGACGCAAGGCACGATACAAAGCGGTCTCGCGCTCGAACATCCCCAAGCGCTGCCACTCGGTCAGCGACAGGTTTGCCGTAAAGAACAATGTCAGACGCAGCGCCGCCAGATCCATTTCCCGCCAGGTCCATTCAAGGTGTCATCGTGACGACTTGTGACCCCTGATCGTATTTTTGCAGATAGGCCGCGATCTTCTCAAAAGTGGCGGTCACCGGTGCAGCGGGATGATCGTCGGTGGAGACCTCCTGCGAGAACAACGCACCCAACATCAGCTTGAAGGGATTCACCTCGACCGGTTGCGCCTCGAAATAGCGCTTCTCCGCCGCCTTGATGGTCTTGATGTCATACGTTTCATAAATCGCGGAATGGAGGACATCGAGCACGAATTCGGTGCAGTTCTGCCGTCCCTCGGTGAACGGATTGGCGATCACCGAATAGTGTGGATCGTGCAAGCCCCGATACTCCGGGGTGCCGATCCGTTTCAACAACCGCTGTTGCAGGTTCTCCGAGGGGATGAGAATCCCGGCCTCGAGTTCCGCCACATCGGCGAAAAAGTCCACCGGGAAATCCATCACCAGTTCGCTGACATTCGGCTGGTCGGCTTTTTGATAGAGGTTATGGATCGCGTAGCCCGGCACCTTGCGACCATCGCGTGTGGTGATCTCCGAGTAGACCGCAAACGCCACATGGGTGAAATGCATGCCTGGGGGCATTTCGGAGAGGGGGCGACCCATGCGTGCCAGAATCGCCACGCGGGTCCCCTTGGCGGCCAATCCCTTCTCCACCTTCTTGGCAAAGGCGATGATCTGCTCGGTTGTAAACCGGCTGGTTTTGGTCGTGTCACCGGTCGATGAGCCGGAGGCCGTTGCCCCGGCCTCGGCAAGGGTGAGCACGATCAGCAACAAGATCGTCAACACGCGCGACATGACGCACCTCCGAAGGGCTGCAAGAAAGGGGGGGCCGATAGACTCCAGCGCATCAAGGCGCAGGCCTGGTGGTCTCCTTGGGACGGAGAGCCTCATTGGGCGGCAGAATGGTGATCGTCTCCTCGACGATCGGCAAGGGGGCTCCAACTGGCGCGCTCGCCGCAGCGGCGGAATCGTTGGCCAATTGCGTACTGGCCGCGCCCGCAGCTCCCAACACCGAACCGCCCACAGCCAGTGGCACTGCGGTCATGGCAGAGGTTGCCTGTCCCGAAGCGATGATCCCTTGTGCCGAACCGCGACTGGCAAAGCCGCTCGCCTTGGCCGAATCACGTACCGCCTGGCCGGAGTGGGTCTCTTCACCGGCTTGGGCAATCGGGGCTGCCAGGGATGAAATCAAGGCCAACGCCATCCAACCGCGAATGATTTTCAACATCCCGATCTCCTTTTTTTGCCGTGAGGGTGACATCCGCCTGGGCAGAGGACGCTGCGAAGCGGAAGTCGAAAGCGTGCATGAGTCGATCCTCTCCAATCCGCCTTGACCAAATGAACCGAAGGGAGGTCGTTTGGGACCAAAGGGGTGCTGTCTCGATCGTGGCAACCTGATCGTTCTACACCCGACCGCCAACTGCACCGCAGAGGATCCACTCTGCCAAACGATGCCGGATCCGCATCAAACGCTGCTCATCAATCGAACCCAATGCACCCACCAGCAATGCTCCATCCAACACCGCCAAGCGATTCAGTCGTACGATACTGCCAACCTTTAACCCCGAAGAGGCAAAATCTGCTTCCTCCTCGCCTATCCACTCATCCAATTCCGGCTCTGCCTGCCCAAGTCGGGATGAAATCATACAGACCAACCAATCATCAAAACGCCGGGATGCCCGATGCAGCAACAAAACCGGTCGCAACTTCGCCTCGGAAAAATCGGTCGAGGGAAATCGAGTCAAGGCAATCTGCCCGGCGCGTTTCACACCCATCGTTCTTGCAGATCATCCAGGGAGTAGATCACCGGATCCTCCTCGGAATCCCGATTAGCCGACAGACAAGCCAACGTTTGGAACGCCTCGTCTTTCCAATCGCTCACACGAGTCCCAGCCTCATGAGTCATCTCACCACCCAGATCCGCCAATATGGAGTCGATGCGATGCGTCATTTCCGCACGCCGATCAGCAGACAACGCGGACCATTTCTGAATTATTTCAGATGGATTCACCCTTTTTCCCTCCGTTTCCCTTGCAACCAGCGCTTTCCAGCTTTAAAAAACGACGCACAAGACGGATGAAACTGAAACCAGCTCTCACTGCGCCACAGCGGTGGCACGCATCTCACGGATCACGGTGACGCGAATCTGGCCCGGATAGGTCATTTCGTTCTCCACCCGGTTGGCGATCTCGCTGGCCAGGGTCATGGCCCCCTCATCCTTCACCCGGTCATAGGCGACCATCACGCGCAACTCACGTCCGGCCTGAATCGCGAACGCCTTCTCCACGCCCGGGAAATCCATGGCCAGTGATTCGAGCATCTCCAAACGTTTGATGTAGGTCTCGACATTCTCGCGCCGTGCGCCCGGACGGGCCGCAGAGAGGGCATCGGCGGCGTTGATCAAGGGGCCGTAGACCGAAATCGGTTCGATATCAAAGTGGTGCGACCAGATTGCATTGACCACCAGCGGATGCTCCTTGTACTTCTTGGCATACTGGCCGCCGATCACCGCGTGCGAGCCCTGAATCTCGTGATCCATCGCCTTGCCGATGTCGTGCAGCAGCCCGCAGCGTCGCGCCATGGCGAAATCAAGTCCCAGCTCCTCGGCCATCATGCCGGCGAAACGGGCCACCTCCACCGAGTGGGAGAGCACGTTCTGGGTGTAAGAGGTGCGGAACTTCAAAGTGCCGACCATCTTGACGATATCCGGATGGATGCCGGAGAGTCCCAACTCGAAGATCGCCTGCTCGCCGGCCTCGCGAATCTCGTTGTTGACATTTTTTTCCGCCTTGCGCACCACGCTCTCAATACGCGCCGGATGAATGCGACCATCGGCGATCAACTCTTCAAGCGCCTGACGGGCCACCTGACGACGCACCGGATTGAAACCCGAAATCACCACCGCCTCGGGGGTATCGTCGATGATCAGATCACACCCCGTGGCCGCCTCAATCGCGCGGATATTACGTCCCTCGCGCCCGATGATCCGTCCCTTGGTCTCCTCGGAGGCGATCGGTACCACGGTCACGGTGCGATCCACGACGAATTCACCAGCCAGCCGCTGGATCGCGGTGGCCATGATCTCCTGCGCCTTGCGATCCGCGTTCTCTTTGGCCTCATCCTCGGCGCGTTTCATGAAATTGGCCGACTCGCGCCGCACCTCCTCCTGCAAACCGACCACCAACTGCTCCTTGGCCTGTTCGGTGGTAAGTCCCGCCACCACCTCCAGACGGTGCACGATCTCCTCTTCCCGACGCTGACACGCCTCCTGGCGATTCTCCAACGCTCGCTGATCCTCTTCCACCTTGTTGCGTCGCCGATCCAATTCACGTTCGCGTTGGTCGAGCTGATCGAATTTGCGATCCAACTGCTCCTCGCGTTTGTCAAAACGCTGTTTCAAGCGCTCCAGCTCCTCCTGACGTTCGCGATACTGCTCCTTGACCTCCTCCTCAATCCGCAACCGCTCGGTTTTGGCCAGGAGTTGCGCCTCACGCGCGGCGTGTTCGGCCTTCTCCTCGGCATCTCGGGTCATGCGCTCGATCCGCTCCTCGCGCTCCCGCAAGACGAGCGTCTGCTGACGCCGCCACTGGCCCATCACCCCCCAGACAACCCCGGCCCCCAACGCCAGCCCCACAACCAACATCACGATATCCATGCAACTTTCCTTCGCCAAGCCCCTGCCGCGGACCACACGATCATCCGCCCCGAGAGCCATAAGATGTCAACGATACGCCCGACACTCCACCACCTCCCGCTCCGTGACCACCCAATCCATGAGCACGTCATGGGGTTCGCAAGGCAGAGCGGGCAACTCCTGGAATGCATAAGCCAATCCCGCGCAAACCGGTCGCAAGGAGATGGCACGCGCGGCCAGGGCTCGATCATGATACCCGCCGCCAAAACCCAACCGGACACCCGCCCGGTCAAATCCAATCAAAGGCTGCAACAGCAGATCGAGATCCAACGGATCCAACCCCCCCATGCCTGACGGGGCAACGCACGGTTCCAGTATCCCATACGCACCAACGCGCAACGGATCTCCGGGTTGATAGCCGACAAAACGCATGCAACGACTCGCGGCATCAACGATCGGCAGATGGAGCTTTTTTCCGTCTGAAACTGCTTTTTGGAACAACGAGGAGGGATCAACTTCGTGGTCAAAAGGAAGGTACAACCCGATCGTGCACGCGTCCTGATAAAAACGAGCGGTGACGATTTGACGCACAATGGTGGCAGAGAGCCCGGCAACCTGATCCTCGGAGAGGGCGCGGCGTTCGGCGCGCAGCCGTTGACGCAACGAAGCCTTGGAGGGTTCCATGCGCTTTATTCGCCTTCTGGGCGTCAAAACATGCCAACAAGCCCCCGCCTGTGCCGTGGGATCACACTCTCTGAACCCGTTTGTTAAGGTGGACCCATGAATAATTGTTTCTGGCAACCCCGAATGGGGTGGCACTCCGCAATCAGAGCTCGGTTCCCAGGTTCAAAAGTTATCGGCTCAGGAGGTTGGTCACCTCACGAACACCGCAGGGGTTGCTGGTATGGGATTCATCCTTTGAGTAGCCGATCGCTCGCAGCAATCATGCCACTGATCTTTTCATTCGCGCTTTCGGTCTGTCGGGCCATCGTGCGCTTGAGCTGCCAATGCTCGTCCGCGATCTTGAGCGCAGCCATGATGGCGGAACGCTCCACGGAGGCCACATGCGACTCCCGCGCCACCTGATCCATGATCTCGTTCACATACCGCGCAAGCTCCTGGAGATACTCTCCACTCACCTGCGATTTCAGCTTGAACAGCCGACCTTGTATGCGAATCTCATGGGTGGTGGTCATGGCTCCCCAATCCGAAAGAGGCGCGAAAGCCTCTTAACGAAAGCCTACTCCTCGTACCGGCCCAACAACTGCTCGATCCGGGCAATCACACGTGTCTTTTCCGCCTCCAGGGCATCAATCCGCTCCTGGAGCAGCAACACCTGCTCCTCCAACTCGGCTACGGTCTCCCTCTGCCCCTCGGACTGAGCACTCAACGCCTCGATCTGCTCGCGTTGCTGCCGGATGGTCTGCGCCATCTCATTCCAGCGCTGCTCCAGGCCCGACATCGAGACGGCGAGTTTGTCTTCCTGATCCTCGGTCAATCCATTCATGGGCTCCGCCTCGCGTCTCTTCTCCAGATAGGTTACCGACACGACTCCACTTTTGCTTTCCATGCTAAAGAAACGCACGTACCTTGTCAAGGCCAACCCACCTTAATTGATGAAACAGACGCTTGTGCCGTCACGATTCTCTTCCCCTGTCGCACCCGTGTCCGAAGCGACGACTCATCCCGTTGCAAAATCAAAATCTTGGAGGCATCAGGGGCGTGCCACTCCCAAAGCCCCGGCACAACCAAGCCGATTTGACTGGTTGCGACGGGCTGACACGCCAGTCACTAAACCTTGAAAGCCTCTGTCACGCGGCTTTAGTTCTTGGGCCATGTTTGCGGGGTTGTTTTGCAAAAGACGCAAAACAATCCCGCAAGCCTTGGCTGCGCGCGGCGCATTTGTCGCAAAAAAACGCGAAAAATGCTTCTTTTGAAGAGCGCGCTAAAGGCCAAAGTCAAAAGCAAAACCCTGGGAGAGGAATCTCCCAGACCCTCTCTTTTTTTTCACCAGTTAAAACAATATATTCGACGCCAGATGCAACTCAAATCACCCCTACGCCAACACCGACGGCCCGTTCCGCAACCAACCATCCACAGCCACAGCCGCACGACGCCCGCCATCGATCGCCTTGAGCACCAACGACTGCCCGGTGGCCATATCACCGGCAGCAAACACCCCCGGCACACTCGTCATGCCGTTGCCATCCACACGCACATTGCCGCGCCCGTCAAGCACCACACCCAACCCCTCCAGCAACCCGTGCTTCACCGGGTGCAGAAAACCCATGGCCAGCAACACCAGCTCGGTTTCCAAAAAGAATCCGGATCCCGGAATCTCCTGCATCTGCGGACGCCCGCCATCCTCCTGCTCGGCCCAGTGCAACCGCATGCAGTGGATCCCCTTCACATGACCATCCGGGCCCGCCTCAAACGACCGGGTCAAAATGCTCCACATCCGCTCGCACCCCTCCAGATGCGACGAGGAGGTGCGCAGCATGTTCGGCCACATCGGCCACGGGGTCTCCGGCGCGCGCTCCTTCGGCGGACGCGGCAAAAGCTCGATCTGGGTGACGCTCGCCGCCCCCTGACGGATCGCCGTACCCACGCAGTCAGCCCCGGTATCCCCACCGCCAATCACCACCACCCGCTTGCCGATGGCAAAAATCGCCTCGGTGGGCGGAATGGTGAGTCCGGCCACACGGCGATTCTGCTGGGCCAGATAGTCCATGGCAAAATGGATCCCGGACAGCGCACGCCCCGGCACCGGCAGATCACGCGGCTGCTCCGCTCCACCGGTCAACACCACGGCCTCGAAATCGGCTCGCAGCCCCTCAGCCGTGATATCCACCCCGACATGCACGCCGGTGCGCACCGTCAACCCTTCGGCCACCATCTGCTCCAACCGCCGGTCGATCACCCGTTTTTCCAGCTTGAAGTCCGGGATACCGAAACGCAGCAACCCGCCAACCTGCTCGTTCTTCTCAAACAGGGTCACGCTGTGTCCGGCACGGGTCAACTGCTGGGCCGCCGCCATACCAGCCGGACCCGATCCCACCACCGCCACCCGCTTGCCGCTCTTCTCTTTTGGCAACATCGGTTTGATCAGACCACGGGCAAACCCCTCCTCGGCCACGGTGCGTTCGATCTCGCGAATCGTAACCGGTTCACGATTGATCCCCACCACGCAGGCCGCCTCGCAGAGCGCCGGGCAGACCCGACCGGTGAACTCCGGGAAGTTGTTGGTGCGATGCAGGGTATTGACCGCCTCTTCCCAACGGCCCCGATAGACCCAATCGTTCCAGGAGGGAATCAGATTGTGCAGCGTGCAGCCGTTGTGACAGAACGGAATACCGCAATCCATGCAGCGCGACGCCTGATCCCGCAGTTTGTCGACCGGATAAGGATGATACAGCTCATCCCAGTCGTGAATCCGCTCGGCAACCGAACGGGGCCGCGGCGTCTCCCGCTCCACTTCCATGAAACCCTTGGTCTTACCCATTGGCCGCTTGCTCCCGCTTTTTCTGTTCCTCCAGCACGCGCCGATAGTCATGGGGCATCACCTTGACGAACTTGCGCAAAGCCGCATCCCAATCCTTCAGCAACCGCGCGGCCACCTGACTGTCGGTATTCCGCGCATGCTCCTCCACCAATTCCCGAAGCAGTTCCCGATCCCCGGCCTCTTCGACCATCTCCAAGGCCACCATCGCGGTGTTGCAAAGCGACGGGAACTGACCCTGTTCATCCAACACAAAGGCGATACCACCGCTCATGCCCGCCGCAAAGTTGCGTCCGGTCGAACCCAGCACCACCACCACGCCACCGGTCATGTATTCGCAGCCGTGATCGCCCACCCCCTCGACCACCGCCCGGGCACCGGAGTTGCGCACCGCAAACCGCTCACCCACCACGCCGCGCATGCAGGCCATGCCGCCGGTAGCCCCATAAAGCAGTGTATTGCCGGCGATGATGTTCTCTTCGGCCACCAGTGGGGAGCGCGGATGGGGCCGGATGACGATCCGTCCGCCCGACATCCCCTTGCCCACATAGTCGTTGGCCGCCCCCTCCAGATAGAGCGACACGCCGTGCACATTGAAGGCGCCAAAGCTCTGCCCGGCCACCCCCTCGAAATAGCATTTGATCGTGCCGCGCGGCAACCCTTCGGCCCCGAACAGACGGGAGATCTCCCCGCCGAGCATCGCACCGACGGCCCGATCGGTGTTCTGGATCGGCAGCCGGATTTCGATGGGACGCAGACTCTCGAACACGCGCGATGCCAGATCGAGCAACTGGTGATCGAGCACCTTGTCAATGCCGTGATCCTGAGCCTGCACGCAGCGGGTGGCGACATTCGAGGGGGCATCCGGTTTTTCCAACAGGGGCAAGAGATCCAGCCCCCTGGCCTTCCAGTGGGTCACCGCCTCGTTGACCAACAGGTGATCGGACTGGCCGATCATCTCGTCGATGGTTTTGAAGCCCATGCGCGCCATGATCTCGCGCGCCTCGTTGGCCACGAAGTAAAAGTAATTGACCAGATGCTGCGGACGACCGGTAAACTTCTTGCGCAGCTCCAGCTCCTGGGTCGCCACACCGACCGGGCAGCTGTCCAGATGGCACTTGCGCATCATCACGCAGCCGGAGACCACCAGCGGCGCGGTGGCAAAGCCGAACTCCTCGGCCCCGAGCAGGGCCGCAATCACCACGTCGCGACCGGTGCGCAACTGACCATCGGTCTGCAACCGGACCCGACCGCGCAGATCGTTCAACACCAGCGTCTGCTGGGTTTCAGCCAGCCCCAACTCCCAGGGCGCACCGGCATGTTTGATCGAACTCATCGGGCTGGCGCCCGTGCCACCATCGCCGCCGGAGACCAGGATCATGTCGGCGTGTCCCTTGGCCACACCGGCTGCCACGGTCCCGACGCCCACCTCGGAAACCAGCTTCACCGACACCCGCGCACGCGGATTGACGTTCTTCAAGTCAAAAATCAGCTGCGCCAGATCCTCGATCGAATAGATGTCGTGGTGCGGCGGGGGCGAAATCAGCATCACCCCCGGCGTGGTGTTGCGGATGCGGGCCACGGTCTCGGTCACCTTGTGGCCCGGCAATTGTCCGCCCTCGCCGGGCTTGGCGCCCTGCGCAATCTTGATCTGCATCTCATCGGCATTGGCCAGGTAGTGGCTCGACACGCCGAAGCGCCCGGCGGCCACCTGCTTGATGGCGCTGCGGGCGAAATCCCCGTTGGCACGCGGCTTGTAGCGCTCCGGATCCTCGCCCCCCTCGCCGGTATTCGACCGCCCGCCGAGGCGGTTCATGGCAATCGCCAGCGTCTCGTGCGCCTCCTTCGAGATCGATCCAAAGGACATGGCGCCGGTCACAAACCGCTTGACAATCTCGGAGGCCGGTTCGACCTCGGCAAGCGACAACGGTTCCTCGGCCTCCTTGAGCTGGAACAGGCCACGCAGCGTGCAATAGGCGCGATCCTGCTTGTTGATCAACGTCGCGAACTCTTTGTAGAGCGCGTAATCGTTGGTGCGGGTCGACTGTTGCAGTTTGGAGATGGTGTCCGGCGTCCACATATGACGCTCGCCGTCGTGACGATATTTGTAGTCACCGCCAATATCCAGATCGTTGGTCAACTCCACGTTGCTGGCATAAGCCCGTCTGTGGCGCTCCAGGGTCTCGCGCGCCACCTCCAGCAACCCCACGCCATCGAGCCTGGAGAAGGTGCCGGTGAAGTGCTTTTCCAAAAAGCGACGGCTCAAGCCGATCGCCTCAAAAATCTGCGCCCCGCAGTAGCTGCGCAGGGTTGAGATGCCCATCTTCGAGAAGATCTTGAGCATCCCCTTGCCGATCGCCTTGACATAATTGGCCTTGAGGTAATCCACCCCCTTGGGCGCCTCGATGATGCCGCGCGCCACCAGATCCTCGATCGATTCAAAGGCCAGATAGGGGTTGATCGCCCCGGCACCGTAGCCGGCCAAGAGGGCGAAGTGGGTCACCTCGCGCGCCTCGCCGGTCTCGATGACGATGCTCGCCGCGCCGCGGGTGCCCGAACGGATCAAATGGTGATGCACGCCGGCGACCGCCAGCAGCGCCGGAATCGGTGCCATTTTGGCGGAAACGCCCCGGTCGCTTAAAATAATGACACTCACCCCCTGATCGACCGCCGAGGAGACGGTCTCAAACAGCCGGGTCAAGGCCACCTTCATCCCTTCCGGCCCCCCCTCGACCGCAAAAAGGGTGGAGAGGGTACGCGCTTTCAAGGCCGGACGCTCGACGGCACGAATTTTTTCCAGCTCGGCATTGGTGAGGATCGGCTGATCGAGCCAGATGCGCGCCATGTGGTGCGGCGACTCTTCCAGGAGATTCCCTGTCGGACCGAGCTGAGTGAAGAGACTCATCACCAACTCTTCGCGGATCGGGTCGATGGCCGGATTGGTCACCTGTGCGAAGAGCTGCTTAAAATAGTTGTACAACAGCACCGGGCGATCGGAGAGCACCGCCAGGGCCGCATCATTGCCCATCGAACCGACCGGCTCCTGCCCCTCCACGGCCATGGGTCCGAGGATGACCGTTTGATCCTCCTCGGTGTAACCGAAGACCCGTTGGCGCACCCGAATCGGTTCGGCATCGTTCTCCTCGGCGACACCCGGCGGCAGGGTGTCGAGCCGGGTGAGGTGGTCACCGATCCACTGCCGGTAGGGCTGACGGGAGACCATGCTCTGTTTGATCTCGGCATCGTCGATGATGCGACCTTCTTGAAGATCGATGACGAACATCCGCCCCGGTTGCAGGCGCCCCATCTTCACCTCCTCCTCGGGCGGAAAGGTGATGGTGCCGGCCTCGGAGGCCATGACGCACAGCCCCCCTTTGGTGATCAAATAGCGGGCCGGGCGCAGACCATTGCGATCCAGGGTGGCGCCGATGTAGCGTCCATCGGTGAAGGCCACGGCTGCCGGTCCGTCCCAGGGCTCCATCAAGGCGCCGTGGTATTGATAGAACGCCTTGCGATCCTCATCCATGTGACGGTGATTCTCCCAGGCTTCGGGGATCATCATCATCATGGCGTGCGGCAGGGAGCGACCACTGATCACCAGGAATTCAAGGGCGCGATCAAAGCTCGCCGAGTCGGAGAGCCCTTCCGGCACGATCGGGAAAAGCTTTTTGATGTCGTCGCCGAACAGCCCGGAGGACAACGCCGCCTCGCGGGCGCGCATCCAGTTGATGTTGCCGCGCAGGGTATTGATTTCGCCGTTGTGGCTGATCATGCGAAACGGATGGGCCAACCCCCAGGTCGGGAAGGTGTTGGTGGAGTAGCGCTGATGGACCATGGCAAAGGCGGTCACCAACGTCGAGTCCGACAGATCGGTGTAGTAGGAGCGCACCTGATCGGCGAGAAACATCCCTTTGTACACCAGCGTCCGACTGGAAAAACTGCTGATATAAAATGGCTTTACCTCCTCCTGACCATAACCGAGCACAGCGTTCTCAATCCGGCGGCGGATGATGTAAAGTTTGCGTTCAAACCAGAGCGGATCGGCATCTTCCGGACGGTTGCGCACGCCGACGAAAACCTGGCGGATGGCCGGTTCGGCCCCCTTGGCGGTATAACCGATGCGCGCCTGACGACTGACCGGCACGGAACGCCACCCCAGGAAGAGCTGCCCCTCCTCGGAGATCACCTGCTCGACCAGTCGCTGGCAAGAGGTCATCATACCCGTTTCTTTGGGAAAGAAGATCATCCCCACCCCATAATCCCCTTCCGGCGGGAGCCGGATGGAGATCTTGCTCGCCTGAGCTCGCAAAAAGGCATCCGGGAGCTGGATCAGGATACCCGCGCCGTCGCCGGTGAGCGGATCGGATCCAGCGGCGCCCCGGTGGGTGAGATTCACCAGGACGTTGAGTCCCATGCGCACCACATCGTGCGTTTTATTGCCATTGATCCGGGCAACGAACCCGACACCGCAGGCATCGTGTTCGTGGGCGGGATCGTAGAGCCCCTGTTTTGCGGGCAGACCGTAATTGGCCATGATCTATCCTTAGATTGACGCTGCCGTGGGTTGCAAACCCGATGCAATTTTTGTTTGAATTGATGAAACCCCGTCGTTCAACTTAACAAATCGCTTATGGATCCGTCAACGGCGCACTGCACAATCCGATTCCTGCGTGTTGAATATGCCATTTTCTCAGGTAAGCGTTTAGAAAACATTCATTAATTTTTGTCGGCTGTTGGACAATTTTGCTGCGGAGTGCGGCCATGCGAGAGTTTACCGGGGGAAAATATTGGCAGGGTCGTCTGCCGCACGATGGGGATCTGTTGGAGGTGTTGAACGGTTTTTGTCGGGCGCACGGGATTCGCGCCGGGCGGATCGAGGGTCTGGGCGCGGTGAAGCGGGCCTGTTTGGGATTCTACGACCAGACGCGGCATGCGTATGATTATCTGACCTTCGATGAGCCGCTGGAGATCGTGCAGATGGTGGGCAATGTCTCGTTGAAGGAGGGGCAGCCGTTCGTGCATGTCCATTTGACGCTCTCCGATCACGCCGGACGGGCGATTGGCGGCCATCTGGCTCCGGGGACGGTGATTTTTGCAGCGGAGGTGTTGATTCAGGAGTTGATCGGGGAGCCTCTGCCCCGGGGATGCGACGAAACCACGGGGCTGCCATTGTGGGTGGAGGGGTGACCGGGCCATACATCCAAGGTGAGCTGGCGCGACTCTTCGTAGCGCTCAACCCTCCCGAAGCGTTGAAAGAACAGCTGACCGAACTGGCAAACCGAATCAGCCCCCTGCCCCCCGGCTGGCACTGGCAGGCGCCAGAGATGCTGCACTTGACCGCCCGTTTTTTCGGGGATGTGCCGGTGGATGAAATCCCGGCGTTGCAAGAGCAACTGGCGACCATCGCCCCACGCCACACCCCGATGCGTTTGCAACTGACCGGCTGGGGCGCCTTCCCCTCAGCCAGCCGCGCCCGAGACCTAGCCATTCTCCCGCCGCCCGCCGCCCCGCGCCCCTTCAAGCCGCACCTGACCCTCGCCCGCTGCCGAGTGGAGAGCAACCTGGAGAAACTGCTGCCCACCCTGCCCGCCTTTTCCAGCGATTGGGAGGTAACGGACGTGGCGCTGATGCGATCGTATTTGGAGACAGGCAATGCAACACACAAACAATTATTTTAATTGTTTGTGTGTTGCATTCTTTGACGCATCCCAGACAGTTCTATTTTACATACTTTATCCACGAACCTTGTTTGTATTGCCAAATATGCCCATGATAAACCTCTGACCAAGTAACTTTCATAATATTAAAATCAAACGTCCCAGAGATGATTGCAATAAAATCATCAGAGCCAAGAATTATTTCTGATATTTCATCATCCCTGCAATCATAAGGTTTTCCTCTATTGATTTTCCTGTTGATTTGCCCATTAATAAAATCTGCAACAATCCACGTCCCCAATTGATGCAAACCGGCAACTATAATATCCTTTCTTCCATCCTTATGTGTCAATCGTGCTATAATAGCAAAATCATCAACACTTGGACCAAGTTTATACTCTTTTCCACTATAACACCTTTTAACTATTTCAGCCATATCGTAATATTTATCTGCCATGGATTCAAGATCAACGATATCATTATTCCAGTTGATTCGAATTTTCAGGTATGGCTTTCCCTTCTTTGAAACAGCGTTCTTTGGCACATCTCGATAAAACCAGCACGGGAAATTGTAATTACTTTTATCCGTACCATCATAAATCGTCTCCTGATTCCAAATCGGCCACCGATTATTTAATTTTCTATTAACCCATGGCGTGCACAAATAAATATGATTAGGGTGATTATCCAAATTAGCCTGTATTTCCAAATCACCCAATTGCTCCTCTTGCAAACCACTGGAAAGCGCGGGATCTCCATCATGATTTCTGACCCAATCGTAAGACACCTCTCCCTTCATGCGCTCAGTAATCACCAATATTGCGTAATAATCTCCAGAATTTATCATCGCAAGAGGTCTATCCTTGCAAACAACCGGAACAACCAAAACGACTCCAAGTTGAGAATCCATCTGAAAAAAACGATTAGAATTCTTTTCTCTTAATTGGTCTGATTTAATCTCGTCCAGACTCTCATTCTGAGCTCTTGATAAACTGAGCATAACGAAAAAAGAAACTACTGACACATAAACACCGATCACAGACAGCAAGAAAGTGAATAAATCAAAATACACACTCTCTATCTGCAAATCTGATGTTAAATATGTGTTTATCTTGAAACCAAAACCCACAACAAAAACAACACAGAAAATCACAAACAACCAATTGACAGGGACTTTAAAAGGATAATCCAAGGATCCCGCTTCATCGTAACTTGCTTTGATTCTTGCGATCAAATTGGGTCTTTTATTGAATTTTACAACCTGATTCTTACTGCTCACAGGAATCACCTCCAACAAAAAAGAATTTTTTTAACAGTCAATCAAAAAGAACATAATAAAAAATATTTGTCAACCATATATTTTAATAATTTAAATTATATAATAGTGACAACAAAATCAATACGATAGCACAAGACCACTATAATCAATAATCTGCATTGCTAGCCATTTTCTCCCATCCAACACCCCACCACCTCCCGCCGATGCGATCGCAAGCGGTGCTCGAAGAGGAATATCCCCTGCCACGTCCCGAGCACCATCCGCCCCTGACTGACCGGGATGCTCAACGATACACCCGAGAGCGTGGCGCGGATGTGGGCGGGCATGTCGTCCGGGCCTTCGTCGGTATGACGGAACCCGTTTGATCTCTCCGGCACCAACCGTTTGAAAAAAAATTCCAGATCGTGCAGCACATCCGGGTCCGCATTCTCCTGAATCGTCAGGCCCGCCGAGGTGTGGCGACAAAAAAGCGTCAACAGCCCGGAGGTGACCCGCTCGTTCTGCAACCAACGCGCAACCTCGCCGGTGAATTCATAAAGCCCCTGGCCCTGGGTGCGAATCGTGAAGGTGGTCTGAAGGATGCGCATCTGTACTCTCCATGAATCTTTAACCTAACTGGATCAACCAAGCTGACTTGACAGTCTGATCCGCTAGGCTTGTGTGCAAACTGCCTGCTTCGAAGGCCGCGCGCGGCGCATTTTTTCGCAAAAACCGCGAAAAAATGCTTCTTGAGAAGAGCGCGCTAAAAGACAAAATCAAAACCCTGGGAGAGGAATCTCCCAGACCCTCTCTTTTTTTTTCACTAATAAAAACTACACATTCCAAGCTGGTTGCGGTTTAGATGATCAATCCACCCACCGCATCACCCCTCCCCTTTGCATTCCGCACATAAATTGCATAGGATCCGGCAGCCCCCTTCCACCTCTCACCCCGGACTCACGCATGGTTCCTCCGCTGTTCTCCGCCTCCTCGCCGAATGCCAGCAAAAACCGCCAGCTCATGCAACGCTGGATCGGCCTCATCTGGCCGCACCGCTGGGCCATGGTCCCGGCCATTATCAGCATGATCGTGCTCTCGGCCACTGAAGGGGCCATTGCCTACATGGTGCAACCGATCCTCGACAAGATCTTCATCGAACAAAACCGCGCCATGTTCCACACCCTGCCGCTGCTGGTGGTCGCAGTCTTTCTGGTGCGCGGCATCGCCTCCTACACCAATGCCTACGTCATGGGGGCGGTCGGACAACGCATCGCCCGCAAGCTGCAATGCCAACTCTACAACCACTGCCTGAAATTCGAGATGAACTATTTCCTGACATCGAGTTCCGGCAGCTTCATCTCGCGCATCAGCAACGATCCGATCATCATCAAGGACTCAACCGCCAACGTCATGATCAGCATGGTCCGCGAAGGTCTGACCCTGATCGTGCTGGTCGGGGTACTCTTCTATCGTGATCCGGTTCTCGCATTCGTCTCGATATTGGGGTTCCCCATCTCCGCGCTGCTCATCTATTCACTGGGAAAAAAAATCCGCGCCAAATCCCATCGCGCCCAGGAACTGCTCGAATCGATCGTCAGCCAGCTCGAAGAGACCTTCTCCGGGGTACGCATCATCAAATCGTTCTGCATGGAGAACTACGAACGGGCCCAGTTCCGCCAATTGACCAAACGGGTGTTCAAGAACCACCTGGAAATCCTGGTGATCAACTCGCTCTCCAAACCGTCGATCGAGATGATCTCCGGTCTGGTGGTGTGCGGGGTGATCCTCTACGGCGGCGGTGCGGTGATCGATGGCAAAACCACCACCGGCACCTTTTTTTCGTTCTTGACCGCCATGCTGATGGCCTACGACCCGATCAAGGCGATCTCCAATCTCAACAACGCCTTACAACGCGGCCTGGCGGCCATGGATCGCATCTTCACCACCCTCGAACGGCAACCGGAGATTCAAGACCACCCCGAAGCCACCGCCCTGCCGTTGTTGCAACAGGAGTTGGCATTCGAGAACGTGAGCTTCGCCTACGGCCCGGATCTGCCCAAGGTGCTCGATGGCATCACCCTGCGGGTACGGGCGGGCGAGACGGTCGCCCTGGTGGGACGCAGCGGCAGCGGCAAAAGCACGCTGGTCAACCTGCTGCCGCGCTTCTTCGAGGTGACCGAAGGGGCCATCACCCTCGATGGTCGCGACATCCGTACCGCTACCCTGCGCTCACTGCGCGATCAGATCTCCGTCGTAACCCAGGAGGTGATCCTGTTCAACGATTCGGTCAAGAACAACATCACCTACGGTCGCGCGGAATATACCCAGGAACGGCTCGAAGCGGTCGCCGAGGCGGCCAATGCGTTGGAGTTCATCTGCCAACTGCCGCAGAGGTTCGATACCTTCATCGGCGATCGTGGCGTGCGCCTGTCAGGAGGGCAGCGACAGAGGCTTTCGATCGCCCGATCGCTTTTGAAAAACGCACCGATCCTGATTCTCGACGAGGCGACCAGCTCGCTCGACACCGACAGCGAACGGGCGGTGCAGGAGGCTTTGGAGCGGCTGATGACCGGACGCACCACGCTGGTGATCGCCCACCGCCTCTCGACCATCCGCAATGCCGACCGGATCATCGTCTTGAAGGAGGCCCGCATTGTCGAGGAGGGCAATCACGAGACACTGCTGGCCTTGAATGGCGAATACGCCCGCCTGCACGCGATCCATTTCCAGGATGAGGAGAACAACGCCGGATCATAAGGTCTTTTCAACCAAACTTGCGCACCACCAGCCGATGAATCACGCTCCAGATCGCCGTCATCGCCAGCTGCCACCAGGCCCGTCCGACCGAACCTGCCGGCAGACAGACCAATGAAAAGCCGTAACCGGCTTTGGGATAGGTCGATTCAAACCGGTTGGCCTCTGGCAGATCCTCGCGGGCGGCCCCATCCAGATCGTGACAGAGGCGGGCGAACTGGGGATCATCGCTGTAGACCGCCTCGGGCGCGATGGTCGAAAGCCAGCTCCGATCCGGCGTACCCACCCCGACATCATGCACAAAGACCATCGACGCCTTGCCGGTCGCCAGCATGCGAAACGCCAGTCGCAGCCCGGCAAACCCCTTGGGACCATCGATCAACGCCACATCCCCAGGTTCAACAAGCGCCGGCATGCGCTCCCTGGCATCGCCGAACAGCAGTTGCACCTGCTCGCGCCCTTTCAGACGCTCGGCCGCGACAACCACATCCGGAGAGTTGGGATCGTGTTCGATGCTCAAAATGGGCAGATCGGGAAAACAGAGCGATAAAATCAACGTGCTCTGCCCCCTGGCCCGACCCGATTCAAGCACGCGCCGCGCCCCCGCGGAACGGGCGCCCAGGTAAAAAAAGAGCATCTCGGAAAAGAGGATCCCCTTCTTTTCATAAGGGATCCCATCGACTTTGGCCGCAAAATGGACTTTCTCCCGTTCAGCCGCCAACACCCACTCCCCGATCGATCGAAACATGCTGATGCCTTCCTTGTAACCGGATGCCGAGACCAAACTTGCATGATGGGGGGAACCCCCCTCACCCCCCGACCGTGGAACTCCAAAAGCACAAGTTCCACGATAAAAAAACGCATGCAACGATCTCAACGATTCCGCAGCCAAAGTCAAGGTGCATCCTTCCCGGCTATCGGTCAATGGTCAGGAAGGCCTCCTTTGAACACGGGGAATCAGCCGCTTTTCATTGCATTTTAAAGACAACGCATTATCATGGCTTGTTGTGATCATCAATCAGAACCCTCATAATCCTAACCAAAACGACCCATGGCACTGTGTTACACACCTGTTCCTAAAGCTTAAGAGAGATGTCGACTCGATTGATCCGGCCCGCATCCACCGCAACTCGTCATCCATGCGATGTTGCCTGTAACCGCCACAATCTCGATTGATGAGCAATCCCTCCATTCTGGTCATTCAGGTGTCGCGCATCGGCGATTCGCTCTTTGTCACACCAACCCTGCGCGCTGTAGCCAACCACTTCCCCGGCGCACGCATCGATCTGCTCGCCCATCCAAAACGGGCCGAAGTGTTTGAACATCTGCCATTCGTGCAGCGAATCGGTCGCGTGACACCATCCACCGCCTGGATGCGCGGTATTCTCAGTAAACCGGTTTACGATTATGCCCTGGTATACGGTTTTGATGCCCCCCTGGTGAAACTCGGGCTGCGCCTCGCCAGCCAGACCATTGCCTTTCGCCAAAAGGATCCAGCACTCAACCGCCGTTTGACCCATCTGATCGAACCGCCGGCATTTCAAAGCGAACACGCCATCTGGCAGTTGACGCACCATGCCGAAGTGCTGGGGGTGAACACCACCAATCCCCGCATCGCCTTTACTTTGACGACTGAAGAAAAACAGGCCGCCCAACAACGATTGACCAGGATGGCTGCCGGCACTCCGACGATCGGCATTCAGCCGCGCAGCTTCCCGACCAAATCCTATCGCGACTGGCCCTTGGGACATTTCATCGAGCTTGGCGTGCGGATTCGCACCCTCTGGCCCAACGCCCGATTCTTGATCTTCGGCGGACCGGATGACAAACGCTTCAACCAGCCGTTGGCCGCCAGCCTGGAGGGCGCCTGCCTGGACCTGAGCGGTGCCTTGAGTTTGAGGGAGAGCGGTGCGTTGATGTCCTGCCTGGATCTCTACATGGGCGTGGATACCGGACCAACCCATCTGATGAGCGCCTTCGACATCCCGATGTTGCTGTTTTATCATTGCCTCTCCGGTCCGGAGATGACCGGACCGCTTGATCATCCGCGCTGTCGGTTTCTCACCCTGCAACCCCGTGACGGCTTATGCGCGCCCAACCGTTCGCTCGGCGAGATCAGCGTGAATCAGGCATTTCAGGAAATCCAGGCACTCCTGGGCAGCAACTCTTGACGGGATTCGATACCGCAGTGTAAGGGTAGGTATGGATCAGCATTTAACGTGATCCAAATGTGCGTCGATGCCGACCCTCAACCCAACACAAGCGCACCGGCGTCGATGACCGCCTCAAACCAATAACAAAGAACGCCGCGACCTGATATAAATAAACCGGTATACTTATGAATCCCGCCTTGACCATCATCGTACCGGTTTACAATACCGCACGCTTTCTTAAGCCCTGCCTGGAGTCACTGCTCGGCGAGGATCCACAACAGAGCGAAATTCTGCTGGTCGACGACGGTTCGACCGACGAGAGCCCTGCCATGCTGGATGCCTTTTGTCGCGACCATCCCGGCTTCCGGGCGATCCATCAGCACAACCAGGGACTCTCCGGGGCGCGCAACAGCGCGCTCGATCAAGCGCGCGGTCAGTATGTCGCCTTTTGCGATTCGGACGACTTCGTACAGCCGGGATATTACACCCGCATGCGTCTGCTGGCAGAAAATCTCGATGCCGACGTGATCATCGGCAATGCCACCTACCACTTCGAGGGTCGCCAGGCCGATCACCCCCTCTACCGCCAGCCGTTACCTCAGGGTGTGCTCTCCGGGCGGGATTGGATGAAAAGTCGTCTGCAACAGCGCTCCATGCTGCATATGGTCTGCATGCAGATCTATCGCCGCAGCTTGATCGAACGTCTCGGACTGCGATTCATCCTTGGAATCGGTCACGAGGATGTCGTATGGACCACCCGTTTCCTGCTTGCTGCCGAGCGGATTGGTTTTACAGATGAACCCGGATATTACTACCGCCAGTGGAAGCGGGATCTGCATCGTTCAGACGCACACTATTATCAATCGTTCAAGAGTTACTCAATCAATACCCGAGAACTCTCCCGATTGGTTGAGGAAGTCGATGACCCACAATTGGGACATCTGCTGCGCTGGTATCTGGTGGATGACGGTTTGGCGATGTTTCACAAGATCGAACGCATGTCCAGCGAAGCCTTCCGGCGCCGCTGTCGGGACGATCTGCGTCAACAAGGGATCTATCCCTTGTTGTGGCGCAATGCCGTCACGTTCTCCCAGAAACGACGCATCACCAAAAATTTCCTCAAAAACCTGTTGTCAGACACTTTTGCCACAGGAACCAAGCCATGAATTGCCGCATCTGCAACCACTCACACGGACACACCCATGCCCAACCGCGTGAAATGATGTTCGGCTGGCGCGAGAGTTTTGAATATTTTGCCTGTGGTCAGTGCGGTGCATTGCAGATCGCGCGGATTCCAGACGATCTGGGTCGCTATTATGGAGATGGCTATTACTCCTTCAAACCAACCCGGGATAAAACCCTGGCCCCCTGGATGGCTTGGCTGCGCCATAAACGGTCCTGCCATCACCTCGGCCAAACCTCCCTGGTCGGCGCATTACTGGCGCGATTCAGCCGCCGTGCCGGTTATTTCGATTGGCTGCGGCCGTTCGGGATCACCCTCTCAAGCGCTATCGTCGACGTCGGTTGCGGATCCGGTGGGCTGCTGCTGAAACTGCGCCGTGAAGGGTTCGAGAATCTGCTCGGCGTGGATCCGTTTCTCCCCACACCGATTGATCACGGCCAAGGCCTACGCATCATTACCACACCCTTGGAACAGCTGGATCAAACCTTTGATCTCATCATGCTGCATCACTCCTTGGAACACATGCCGGATCAACATGCCTCCATGGAGGCCATCAAAGCACGCCTGAATCGACATGGGGGGGTCTTGATACGTATACCGGTTTCAAACTCATACGCGCATCGACGCTACGGCATCCATTGGAGTTCCTGGGATCCTCCGCGTCATCTCTATCTGCATACCATGCACAGCATGCATCTGTTGGCCGCACAGCACGGCTTTGAGATCTTTCATCTTTATTGTGATTCCGGATCCGAAGGCATCATCGGCAGTGAATATTTTCTAAGAGATATCCCCCGTGTTGGCTGGCCTGTCGGACGACCTCCGGAAGAGACCCCTTTCGATCGGGCCACCCGCTCGGCAGTGGATGACCTCGTGGTCGAATTGAACCGGACGCTGGATGGAGATACCGCCTGTTTTTTCTTGCGCATCAAAACGTAAATTCATATACCGGTTATAAGTTACGCATCGCGTCAAGCAGCACACGCATCCGATCCATATGGGTCGGAAGCTGCATGGCGCGGGTATAACCGGCCTGAGAGATCTGCCTACGGGCTGGCTCGTTTGCCAGATACAGTGCAACCCGTTGTTGCAACTCATCGGGATTCGAGAAGGTGACGATCTCCTGGCCTGGTACGAACATCTCCTCGATGCCACGGGAGTACTCGCTCAACAGACAGGCGCCGCTCGCCGGAACGTCGGCCAGACGCAACGTCACGCCACTCCCCTCGTTGGCGGCCCACTGGTTGATGTTGACGACGATGCGACCCGAGTTGTAAAACCGATTGAGCTCCTCGCCATACAGGGTGCGGGCCTGAACAGCCGCAAACAGCGCCCGATCGCGCCATTCAAAGCGACTCCGCCAGCCGGGTCCGACGATCCCCAGACGCCAGTGGGTCAATGAACGCAGGTATTCACGCCGCTTGGGCGTATGAATCCCGACAAAGACCACATCAAAGCGCTTCGGACAGTCCGGCAACGGACGGTAACGGGAAGGATCGACCGCCACCGCCGGGAGATAGTCGATCCCCGAGCGCTGAAGGTTGGCGTGGATGCTGTAATTCAAGTCATAGCTGGATTGATCCCGAAAGAAATTCTCCAGATTCTTCAAATCCTTGATCCACCAACCAATCGTCACGGCTCCCGCCTTGCGCCAGGCGTTCAGCGTGGCACTCTCCACATGATTGCCGCGGATCACCAACACCACTTCCGGACGGAAACGCTCGAACTGGGCATGCAGGTAGCGCTCGATGGCTCCCCGTTCCTGCTGTACGAACCGTTCGCTCAAGGCCTGTTTGAGTCCGAACGGCTTGGCGAGCGATTTGCCCATCTTCTTGACGAATTGACTGACGCGCGGTTGTCGGATCTCGGTGTTGACGGTCAACACGGTCATGCCGAGCCGTTCCAGCGCTGCGGCACACTGCCAAGCCAAGGGTTGGGTGAGGTTGATGAAATCCCCACACACCATCCAGCGTGCCGCCGAGAAAGTTGCCATGATTGAGCCTCGTCGATCGATGAGGTTTGCGATCCGGTGATTGCCTCGGGTTGCCAACCACCGGGAACCGGGCTACACTAGGAATGATTAACAAAACCAAAAACCTTCAGGCACCCGATGAACTGCCCGATCTGCCACCACGCCAGCGGACACACCCGCTTCACACCTCGCGAGATGATGTTCGGCTTGCGCGAACCGATCGACTATTGGTGCTGCGGGGGGTGCCGGATGCTCTGGATCGCACGAATCCCGGAGGATCTGGGACGCTATTATGGTCAAGGCTACTACTCCCAGCAAGCTCCCCATGCAAAATTTTCGACACAGCCCCTCTCCTGCCTGAAAAGGGAGCGTGCGCGGCACCATTTGGGGGAGTCCACATGGGCGGGTGCCCTCATGGCCAAACTGGGACGCCAACCCACCCATTTCATCTGGCTGCGTCCGTTTCAACTCTCCTTGACCAGTTCGATCCTCGATTTGGGCTGCGGCACCGGCGGATTGCTGTTGAAACTGCGTCGCGAGGGGTTCACCAATCTGCTGGGTGCCGATCCCTTTTTGCCGGAAACCCTGCATCATCCAAGTGGGGTGACCATCCTGGCCTCACCGTTGGAGCGGATCGATGGCCACTTTGATCTGATCATGCTGCATCACGCCTTGGAGCATATGCCGGATCAGCACGCCACCCTGGAGCGTCTCCGTGAACGGCTCAATCCCGGTGGCGGACTCTTGATCCGCATCCCGGTGGCGCAAACTTACGCGCACCGACGCTACGGCGTGCACTGGGCTGCCTGGGATGCGCCGCGTCATCTCTATCTGCACAGCGTCACCAGTCTGCACCGGTTGGCCGAACAGCACGGATTTGCCATCTTCGCCCGTCACCACGACGCCCGACCGGAGAATCTTTTGGGCTGCGAATTCTACCAGCGCAATATTTCTCACCCGGAGTGGTCGCGCTATCCGTTTCCGCCGGAAACCGTGCAGGCGATGCGTCGCTTGACCGAACGATTGAATGCCACGCTCGATGGCGATACCGCCTGCTTTTACTTAAGAAAAACGTGAAAGCGGCCCTGATCGTCACCAATCTGCGCGGCGGCGGCGCTGAAAAGGCGTTCATTCAATACGCCTCGTTGCTGCATCGCGCCGGACACGAGGTATCTCTCGTCCTCTTGGAGGATCTGCGCCAGCATGAGGTGCCGGGAGGGGTGCCGGTAACCGGCTTGAGCCGTCCAGGCGAACCGGTTTCCAAAGGTTGGCTGGGGAAGCGGTGGCTGGCCTGGCGACTCAAACAACGGCTGAAAGCGCTGACTGGCGAAAAACCGTTCGATCTGATCCTCTCCACCCTGCCGTTTGCCGATGAGGTGTGCCGGCAGGCAGGCTTGCCGCACCACTGGATGCGCGTGGCCAATACGTTATCCAGGGAAATCGAGGCGTTGCGCTCGACCGATCCCGGCAAGGCCGCTCGCCGGCTTGAACGTTATCGAACGCTTTACGACGGACAACACGTCATCGCGGTCTCCTCGGGTGTTGCCGCAGATCTGCGGGAGAATCTCAAAATCAACCCGGCAGCCTTGCGGGTGATCCACAATCCGTTTGATCTTCGCGGCATTCCCGAGAGGGCACGCGCGCCGCAGCCGACGCTTCCCACCGAGCCTTACGCCATTCATGTCGGTCGGTTTGCCAAACAGAAACGGCACGATCTGCTGCTCTCCGCCTGGCAGAGGATGCGCGAACCGCGATTGCTGCTCTTGTTGACCGAGCCGGATGCCGGGTTGCAACAGATGATCCAAGAGCGTGATTTATCCGATCGGGTGATCATCACCGGCTTTCAGACCAACCCCTATCCGTGGATCGCCGGGGCGCGACTGTTGATCTTGAGTTCGGATCACGAAGGGATGCCCAACGTGTTGATCGAGGCCTTGGCCTGCGGGACGCCGGTGGTTTCGACCGACTGTCCCTCGGGTCCGCGCGAGTTGCTGGCCACCGATCTGCCGGAGGCCCTGGTGCCGATGAATGATGTGGATGCCCTGGTTGCCGGGATCGAACGGATGCTGGCCCTGCCCGATGCCGCCGGTCGGGTCGATCTGACCGGTTTTTCTCCAGAGGTCACGTTGGCGGCGATCGAGGCTCTTGTCGCCGAACAGGGAAGGAAATAGTTCATGTGCGGAATCTTGGGAGCTGTCGGCAGCCGCTGGGGAGAGCATCTGGAGGGTGCATTGGCCACACTCTCCAAACGCGGGCCCGATGCGCGACGCATCGTGCCGTGCGGGGAGGCGGTGCTGGGACATGCGCGCCTGGCGGTGATCGATCTGACCGGTGGCGTGCAACCGATGGCTTCGGCGGATGGCCGTTATTGGCTGGTTTTCAACGGCGAGATCTACAATTTTCTCGATCTGCGCCAGGAACTGGAGACCCTGGGGCACCGCTTTGCCACCCGTTCGGACAGCGAGGTGCTGCTGGTCGCCTACGCCGCCTGGGGCGAGGCCATGCTCAATCGCCTGGACGGTATTTTTGCCTTTGCCATCTGGGATCAACACGCAGAGACCCTCTTTGCCGCCCGCGACCGGCTGGGGATCAAACCGTTTTTCTACTCGACGGTCAGCGGTCTGGTGTTTGCTTCGACCCTGGCGCCATTCTTCCAGCTGCCGGGCTTCCCGACGCGCCTGAATGGCCGTGCGCTGCGCGACTATCTGGCCTTCCAGACCCCTTTGGCACCGGATTGCTTTCTGGCCGACTGTCGCCAACTGCCGCCAGCCCACCGGTTGCACTACGATGGTCGCAGCCAAACCTTGAAAATCGAGCGCTACTGGTCGATTCCGCGCCCTGGAAACGACGGTCCGCGCACGCTTGCAGAGAGCATCGTTCTGGCCGATGCCGCCTTGCGTGAAAGCGTCAAGCGGCAGCTGGTGGCCGATGTGCCGTTGGGGGCATTCTTGTCCGGAGGGATCGATTCAAGCCTGATCGTACGCTACATGGCTGAGGCGGGGGCCCAAAAGCTGCGTTGTTTCAGTCTCCAATTTCCGCAAGCAGGATTTGACGAGTCGGCCCACGCCCGCGCGGTAGCAGAGCTGTTTGATTGCGAGCATCACGAGCTGCCGGCCCCGTCGATCGACGAGACCGCCTTTCTGGCTGCGATCGATGATCTGGACCAGCCGTTGGCCGACCCCTCCTACATCATGACCCATGCATTATCCCGGCTCACCCGCGCACATGTCACCGTGGCCTTGAGCGGCGATGGCGGGGATGAGCTGTTTGCCGGCTATCCCCGTTACGCGGATCCGCAAGCCGCGCATCCGGAACGGTTCTGGCAACGCTGGGCACGCTTCGGGGTGGAACGCGGCCTGTTGCCCGGCGCACTCACCCGGCGTACCCTGCATGGTCGGGAGTTGCTCTATTATCGGCGCGTGGAACTCGGCCCCTGGCCACGCTGTCGCAAGGGGATGAACCATTATCTGACCCCCGAGGCACTGTCTGTTTGTGATGTCGAGCACACCATGCAGCAATGGAGCCGGCTGGTTGACGAATTGGGTGGCGAACTCGACACCGCGACGCAGATGCGTGCCGATCTGTGGAGCTATCTTTCGGAAAACTGTCTGGTCAAGACCGATCGGGCCAGCATGGCGCATGGGCTGGAAGCACGCGTGCCGATGCTCGGCAATCCGGTGGTCAATGCCGCCTTGATGATTCCCGCAGCGATTCATCTGGCCAATGGCGGCAAAGCGGTCTTGAAGGGGTTGTGTCACGGCGTGCTGCCGGAATCGGTCTGGAATCGCCCCAAGCACGGTTTTTCGGTGCCATTGCGGGATCTGTTCCAGGGGGCCTGGCGCGAACTCGGGGAGCGCGCTTTTGCCGACTGCCCACATCTGGCGCCCTTTCTGAATGCCGAGGCGGCACGCACGCAGTGGCGACGCTGTTCCACCGGTCAAGGGGGCGCTCGCCGTTTGACCTATACCCTTTTGGTGCTGCTGTTGTGGCTGGAACGTCATCCGGGGGCACGGGAGATTGCATGAAGATCCTGATGGGATTCCGCCGACCGTTTGTGGCATTGGAAGAGGCGCTTGTCGAGCAGGGTGCCGTGCTCGTGCCGTGGCAACCCGGCGCGCCACTGCCCCGCGACATGGAGGAGATGGATGCTGCGGTTCTGGATTTCACCGAGGCGGCGCGTCACCTGATCCGCTGTTTCGGTCTGAGCCGACGGTTGCGCGCTTTGGGAAAACCGATCGTGGCGATCAATCGCGATGCCCCGTGGAACAAAGGGGTGCGCAAGCGACGCATCTGGATGTTAAGAAAATTGCAACTGCTCGATTTCTATCTCTCCCACTCCCTGCAAGAGCGGGTGGCGATGGCCAGGCGTGCGGTCTATTTCCCCAATGGCGCAGACGTGAACCGGTATCACCTTGGAACCGCCTCACTGGAAGATCTTTGCGACATCAATCGTTACCGGTATACGGTATCCTTCATTGGCAACATCGACGATCGCCGCTATCCGGAGCATCGGGAGCGGATGGCTCGTTTGCGCGCCTTGCAGGGGATGTTGGCCGGCCACGGCATTGAACTCACCCTCTTTCATGGCCTGGATTTAAGCGTTGCCGAGCAGGTGGAAATCATGCAACGGAGCGTCATCAATCTCAATCTCGGTGCGGCCTGCGATCATGGCGGAGAGATGAGTTGGGGGTTACCGGAGCGTTGTTATGGGATTCCCGCCTGTGGGGGATTTTTGTTGAGCGACCGGCGACGACACGCCCAGACCGATTTTGAGCCAGGGGGGGATTGGCTGGATTTTGAGACGTTGGAGGAGTGTGTGGCACTGATTCGGGAGTTGTTGGAGGATTTCTTGCGTACGCGACGCATCGCCGAGGCCGCGCATGTGCGGGTGATGGAGCAGCACACCTATGCGCAGCGGGCGCAGACGTTGTTGGCGTTGCTGGCGTTGGCGGGTGAAAAGGGGGAGTAGTGGGCCGACAGAGCTGATTTGACAGCCTGACATGATGCGCTTTTACTGGTAAAAAAAAAGAGAGTGTCTGGGAGATTCATCTCCCAGGGTTTTGCTTTTGACTTTGGCCTTTAGCGCGCTCTTCAAAAGAAGCATTTTTCGCGCCTTTTGCGAAAAATGCGCCGCGCGCCGCCTTCGCGGGAGTCGTTTCCGTTTTTTGGAAACGACTCCCGCATCTTGCACGCAGCCTTGCAAAAAATTACGCATCCCAAAATTGGGTGCGGTTTAAGAGAAGCATTTTTCGCGCCTTTTGCGAAAAATGCGCCGCGCGCCGCCTTCACGAGCATCGTTTTCGTTTTTTGGAAACGATGCTCGTGAAGGCGGCGCAGCCTTTTAAAAAACGACGCATCCCGAAACAGGTGCGGTGTAACTCACCATCTCCATCCCGGATCGATTCCATGTCACTCGAACGCATCCTGATCATCCGCAAGGACAACATCGGCGATCTGGTCTGCACCACACCCCTGATCACGCGCCTGCGCACCCACTTTCCCAACGCCCATCTGGCTGCGCTGGTGACCGATTACAACATCCCGGTTTTGAGTGGCCATCCTGCTCTGAACGCACTCCACTCCTACCAGAAGGCCAAGCACCGCCACACCCATGAAAGCTGGCTCGGGATCTATTTACGCCGCGCCAACCTCTTCTGGCAATTGCGGCGCGAACGGTTCGACCTGATCCTTCTGCCAGGCGGCCCCCATCCTTCTGCCCTGCGGGCCGCCAGAGTGCTCAATCCCAAGAGAATCCTCGTGCGTACCGAAACCCCTGCCGGCCTTCATGAGGTCGAATGCGTCCTGCGGCTGCTGCAACCTTTAGGAATCGACGACCCGACACCCGCTCCGCCAACCCGGATCGGCGTGGATCCCGAGCAACTGGCCCGTCTCACTCCAATGCCACCCGACGACAAACCGCTCATCGGCCTGCACATCAGTGCCCGGAAAATCCCTCAACGCTGGCCCTGGGAGCGCTTTGCCGAACTGATCCGAATTTTGGGGGCGCGCGGCTATCGACTGGCGCTCTTCTGGTCGCCGGGAGCCGAAGACAATCCTTTGCATCCGGGGGATGATGACAAGGCGCGGCAGATTCTGGATGCGGTCGGCAGGCTTGATATCGTCGCGCAACCAACCCGGGCACTGCCGGAGCTGATCGCCGGACTGTCGCGCTGCCAGGCCATCATCTGCTCGGATGGCGGGGCGATGCATCTGGCGGCAGGACTCGAAAAACCGATCGTCTGTTTTTTCGGCAACTCGGATGCCAAACGGTGGCATCCATGGGGCGTGCCGTACCGACTGCTGCAACCGGCCAGCGAACGGGTGGAGGAGATTTCGGTCGACGAGGCTTTGAGAGCTTTTGATGCTTTGATGGGTGTGCGCGCATGAAAACCCGATCCGATTCACTTGAGGATCCGCGTGGGATTCTGTTGATCAAATCCCGCCACATCGGTGATGTGCTGCTGATGGCCCCGCTGATCGCCACGTTGAAACAGCGACATCCGACGAGTCGCATCGCTGCACTGATCAAAAAGGAGTGCGCGCCGATGCTCACCGGTCATCCGGATTTGGAGGAGGTGCTGACCTTTCCGGAGAAATTTCCTGGCCACGGAAAAATCGGGCTGTTGTTCCGCCAGCTGGCCGCGTGGTGGCAGCTGTCACGCGGGCCATGGGATCTGGCGATCAACACCACCGAAGGGGATCGCGGCATTCTCAACGCCTTTTTTTCCGGCGCGCGAAAACGGGTCGGCTTTGTCAACCAACGCCGTGAAAAACCGTGGCGGTTGCATCTGCTGACCGATCCGATCCCTTTTGCCGGTGGCAAACGGCACATGGTGATCCACAACCTCGATCTGGCCGGTCCAGGCGTGCAGGATCGGGTGGTGCGTCTGGTGGCAACACCTGCGGAGGAGCGCTCCGCCCTGGAGAAACTCACGGCCACGGGCTGGGACGGCGTTCGTCCGCTGGTGCAGATCCATCCCACCTCACGCTGGAGTTTTAAATGCTGGAACAACGCCGGCATGGCGCAGGCTGCGGATTTCATCTACCAGTCGGGTCACATGCCGCTGTTCACCTCCGGTCCCGGAGCCGACGAACGGCAGAGGCTCGATGCCATACTCGCCGATTGCCAAAACCCGTACCTCGATCTGGGCGGACAGTTGACCCTCAAGGAGTTGGCGGTTATCAGCCGGCGCTGTGTACTCTATTTCGGGGTGGATACCGCGCCGATGCACATGGCCGCCAGTCAAAACACACCGGTGATCGCGCTGTTCGGTCCCACCGGCGTCTACGACTGGGGCCCCTGGCCGAACGGCTGGTCGGGCGAGGCGACCCCCTATCCCGAACTGCGCGGGATGCAGGCGTGCGATCCCCATCTGGTGATCCAGAAAGATTGGGCATGCGTGCCGTGCGGCAAGGCGGGTTGCGAGGGGAGCAAACGCAGCCGCTGTCTGGAGGAGTTGGATTTCACTACCGAAGTGTTGCCGTGGCTGGGCAGGAAACTGGGGAAGCCCGTGGGGTCACCACACAGCGTGTAATCCAGAGGCTCGACATCACAGATCCCCCGATTTCCTGAATACATCCTTCGATATCTTTAAAACATCTCGATTCAGCCCATCCTGATCAAGTCAGCAAGACGACAAACAAATTAACACTGATTTGTTTTACGGCACGCAAAAATAAATAACTATTTATTTAAATCAAAAAAACTTTCTATCTGATTATCAAACAATTAATCAATAAAACACCGATTGATTTTTTGAACAAATCAGACTATTCTGAAATGTATTACTGTTTATGCAAAAATAAACGATAATTTATCAATGACATCAACAATAAAACAACATCGTTAATACGATGATTTTTTGAGCACTCTATCATTAAAATCGATTCCATACCGATCTGAGCCTATCAATCATGAATGTATTCACCAACTTGAAACTGAATACCCGCTTTCTTGCCATGGTCATCCTGCCGCTCACAGGATTGATCTTTTTTGGTGCGATCGGAGTGTGGGAAAAATTCGCTCTTTCACGTGACATGACCCGCATGGAACAACTCTCCGGGCTGGCAGTACGCGCCAGCGCACTGATCCATGAAGTCCAGAAGGAGCGCGGCATGTCCGCCGGCTTCATCGGCAGCAAAGGGAACAAATTCAAAGAAGAGCTGCCTGCCCAACGTCTCAGGGGAACCGATACCCGCATCCGCGCACTCGATGACCATCTCGTTGGACTGGACAGCCATGTGTATGGTTCCACCTTTCAGGCGGAGCTCGACAAAGGGCGCAAACTGCTCGGCAAGATCGGCGAGATCCGCACGCGCGTCGATCACCTCGACATCCCGGCCCCGGAGGTGATCCGCTATTATACCGAAACGATCACCGCCTTTCTGAATCTGATCGAAACCCTCTTCAATCTGGCGCCAAACGTCGAGCTGGCCGCTCAGGTGAGCGCCTATGTCAATCTGTTGCACAGCAAGGAGCGGGCCGGACAGGAACGGGCCACGGTGACCAACGCCCTGGCTGCTGACGCCTTTGCCCCTGGGATGTTTCGGCGTTTCACCCAGCTGATCAGCCAGCAGGAGACCTTCAATCAGATGTTCTCCACCGTGGCCACACCGGCGCAAACAGCCTTTCTGCGAGAAAAAATGGGGGCCGCCGAAATCACCGAGGTCGAACGTATCCGCGATATCGCCTTTGCCAAGGGGCTCTCCGGGGGCTTCGGGGTGGATCCAAACCACTGGTTCAAGACCATCACCAAGAAGATCGATCTGCTCAAGGAGGTGGAAGACCGGCTCTCCACCGATCTCATCGAGCGTACCGCCCGGTTGCACCACGATGCCGATCGCGCCTACATCGTCTATCTGGCGATCATCGTTTGCACCATCCTCTCATCCATCGGCCTCGGCCTGCTGTTCAGCCGCACCATCCTCAATCAACTCGGCAGCGAACCTGGTGAACTCACCCGGATCGTCAATCGCGTTGCCCAAGGGGATCTCACCGTGCTCTTCAACAGCGCACACGCCAAGGTGGGCAGTGTCTACTCGGCGGTCGGAAGCATGGTCGGTCAATTGCAGCGCACCGTTCGCGAAGTGCTGCTGCAATCCCACTCCATGGCGATCTGCGCCAAGGAGTTGCAAGAGGCCAAAACCAACCTGCACCGGGATGCGCAGGAGAGTCGCGATCAAGCCGAGGGGGTCCAAACCGAAATGGACCAGGTAGCACACAATCTGGCCGCGATCCGCACCGCGACCACCCTGGTGGCCTGGGAGATCGGCATCGCCGCCGACACCTCGCAACAGCTCTCCAACAATCTCGCCCACATCGCCAGCGGTGCGGACGGGGCCTCGAACAATGTCTCGTCGGTCGCCTCGGCCACTGAACAGATCAGCGCCAATACCGATTCGGTGCAACTCAGTCTGGAGGCGGTCAACGCTTCGGTCGGGCAGGTCTCCTCCTCCGTGGACCTGTTGGAGAACGCCTTAACCGAAGTGCGCGAACGATGCACCGTGGCGGTTCAACAATCCTCGCAGGCCACCAATCATGCCACAGAGGCTGCACGGGTGATGAGTGAACTGGCGACGCTGGCCGAACAGATCGGTCAGGTGGTGGACCTGATCAACAACATCGCCGAACAGACCAATCTGCTGGCGATCAACGCCACGATCGAGGCTGCCGGCGCGGGCGATGCCGGCAAAGGGTTTGCCGTGGTGGCCAACGAGGTGAAGGATCTGGCGCGGCAGACCAGCGAGGCCACGCGGATGATCTCCGAGCACATCGGCAACATCCAGGAGAAGAGCAACGAGGCCACGCAAGCCACGCTGGCGAGCACCCGGGTGATCCAGGAGATCGATGAGGCCATCGGGGAGATCGCCGCCAGCGTCGAGGCTCAGTCGCGCGGCATCGCTGCGATCAGCCACTCGATGGAACTGGTTGCCGATGCGGGACAGACTGTCAACCGCAACATGAGCGAACTCTCCGATACCACCCGCTCGGTGGCCAACGCGGTGGCCAGCGCGGCCAATGCCGTGGACTCGATCTCACAGCTGGCCGCCGAGGCGGCCAACGCGGCGGGTCATCTGGCGGAACGGACCGTGGCGATCCGCAAGCACTCCGAGGAGTCGGAACAGGCGGTCATGCAGGTGGTGGTCTCCGATGATCGCATCAAGTCCCTGCTGCGGCAGTTCACCTACATCGATGGCGGGATCCATCACACCGCCACCCTGATCGACACCTCGGCCATACCCGGACAGCATCTGGTCCGCTCGGTTAGCGCCCTGAGGGTTGGAGAGGAGCCGTTTTCGGTGGAAAACATCAAGGGCGCGCATCTCAAATGGCTCGGACGCCTGGAAAACGTCATTCGCGGTCGCACGGTGCTCGCCCCGGAGCAGGTCGCCTCGGGACGGGAGTGTGACTTCGGCAAGTGGTACTACAGCGAAGGGAGTGAGCGATTCGGGAGGCTGCCGGTTTTCCAGGAGTTGGGACAGGTCCATCTGACCGTCCACGAAACCGCCCGCGAGGTGGTGGGTCTGGTCCAACAGGGGGAGAATCACGGGGCCATCGAAGGAATGAACCGCTTCAACCAGATCAAGGACGCAATGTTCGTGCTGTTGGATCAGCTCTACATGGAGGCGGGAGAGTCTCGGTTCACCCCCGGACAGTGACCCGCTACGCCGTAAAAATCAAACCTTTGATCCCCTGCATGAAAGCCGCTGGAGACATTTTGCCAGTTGAGAAAACCGTCATGACTTGCCCTCCGGGACGCATCGCCGTAAGCTTGATATTTTTGAAGAGAGTGTTTGGCGCTTCCAACCCTTAGGATCACCCAACACGCTCCACGCAAAGGAATGCGACCCGTATTCCCGGACAGCCGCGCCAGTATGGCGAACCACTCCTGGCCCGCGTTGGCTGATCGGCTCTTGCCGAACAGCCCCCAACCGTTCCTTATGACAGGTGATCCCATGAACCCCACCATGCCGCGTATCATTCCGATTCAACCCTCCCAACCTCAGCAGACCGAGGAGCCACCCGCCCGCTCGCCCGCCGAGGAGTGGAACGAAGACCGCATCGCCCTGGATCAGCTCAGCCGCGAAGGCAACTGGGTTGACGTGCTGGCCATCCTGCGCCGCCTCTCCACCAAGCACAAAAACAAGGAGATCTACAAAGCCCTGGCGCAACGCGTCTGGGTGGGACTCAAAACCGATGCCCCGGCCATCGAAGTGGTCCAGTCGTTGTTCCATCTGTTGAACACCCTGGGTCCGCGCCACGATCTGGCTCCGTCGATCTGTGCCCTGGCCCATCTGCTCGCCAAACATCGCACCCCGGATCATGCCGATCACGATCTGGCCATCGGTCAATCGCAGCAGATGTTCTCGCTGGTGTGCGACGCCTATAACATCATCGGCGAAGAGCCGTTTCAGATCTGGGTCCAGGCCAAAGGGCTCGATGACCCGGACTCCTACATCCCCTCGATCCTGAAGGGACTCGAAATCATGGTCGGCGACGAATGGTGGATCGATCGCGACAAATTGCAAAACGAGCTGGAACAGGCCCAGCGGGCGGCATGATCCAAACCTGGGCCGCGCCGCAACCCAGGTGCGCGCTGCAATGGATGAGGATCCTGTTGTGCATACTTTCAATAATTAATATCAATCCGCTATTCGCCGAGTACTCGGAAAAATCGTCTGAAACAAAAGCCGAGTACTCGACAGAGTTGCCCGCAGAAAAAGCTGAGCACTCGGAAAAGCTACCCGATGAGAAGACCGAGTACCTTGCACGCCTGATCGGCCTGGAAGCGCAACCGGAGATCGACGCTGCGGCACGTCGACTGCTGCTCACCTTCCGGCACCAGGAGGAGCCGCCCGCAACCCGGACACTGCTGATCAGGCGCCTGGCACAGGATCGCAAAAAGCTGTTGGATCTGCTCAAATCCAAAGGCTATTTCGATGCCGAGGTGACAGCCGATCTCGACGAAACACCTGCGCTGCCAGAAGCGATCTTCAACGTCAACCTTCGGGAGCGTTATCACCTGCGCCGTCCGGCACAGGTGATCGACCCGCCCGAGGCCCGTTTCCAGCCCCCTTCCTGGGAAAAACTCGGCCTGACCGAGGGCCATCCCGCCGAAAGCGCACCCATCCTGCGCGCCGGTGAGGCCCTGGTGGTCGCCGCACGCGAACAGGGATTCCCCCAGGCCAGACTGGTGCGACAACGGGTGAGCCGCGATCCGGAAAGCCACACCATTCAAGTCAATTTTCATCTGTCGACCGGCCCCCGAGCACGTCTCGGGGAGGTGATCATGACCCCGATCGAGGGGGTGGATATCTTTTTTTTAAAACGGCGCGTCCCCTGGAATCGCGGCGTGGTCTATCACCCGCAACGACTGGAGGAGACGCGCAAGGCTTTCACCGGCACCGGACTGTTCGGCGTGGTGCGGGTCAAACTGGCTGATCAACCCGATGATCGGGGCCTGTGGCCAGTCGAAGTGGAGCTTAAAGAGCGCAAACAGCGCACCTGGCGCGCAGGAGCCGGTTTCAGCACCGATCGTGGCGCAGAACTCAATGGCGGCTGGGAGCATCGCAATTTTCTGGGCGCCGGCGAAAAATTCAAAACCGACCTCAAACTCGGCGTGGGTACGCTCACGCTCGCCAACTCCCTCGATATTCCCGACTACGGCTTGCGCGGGCAGAATCTGAAATTCTCCGGCAAACTCGATCGTGCCATCGAAGAGGCCTATGAGAACCTGGCGCTGGAGTTGGGCGCCGGACTGGTGCGCAAGGTCTTTGCGCCCGGTGGAGAAGGTTCGCTCACGCTCCATTACCGCCTCTCCGAGGTCAACGACTTGAGCAAGGAGGACAAAACCACCCATGGTCTCATGAGCCTGCCACTCGCCGTCAACCTGGATCGCTCCAACGATCCGCTCGATGCCACGACAGGGTGGCGGTTGGCAACCGAGATCGCCCCGTACTGGGCGATCACCGGACAGAGTGTCCAATTCTTGCGTTTCAACAACAAAACCAGCCGCTATCACACCTTTGAGAATGAGCCGCGTCTGGTCTTGGCCGGTCGCGCCGAACTGGATCTGACCTTGGGCGCCGAACAGGATGAGATCCCGGTGGACAACCGTCTCTATGCCGGGGGCGGCTCCTCGGTGCGCGGCTATGGCCAACAGATGGCAGGGCCTTTGGATGATTCGGGCCGCCCGGTGGGTGGACGCTCGTTGCTAGCCTTCGGTGGCGAGGCGCGCTACCGGTTGACCGACGAGATCGGCGGGGTGGTGTTTTTCGATGCCGGACGGGCCTACACCTCGACTGTGCCCGATTTCCGGCAGGAGTTGCTGTATGGCGCCGGAGCGGGCGCGCGCTATCTCACCCCCATCGGACCGTTGCGGTTGGATGTCGGGGTGCCGCTGCGACGCCGAGGCGCCATGGATGCCAGCTGGCAGATCTATTTGAGCATTGGACAGGCTTTTTGAGCATCCCATGAGCACGCCCGATTCCCCGGAATCCCCGACATCCGAAACGCATCCACAGGCTGGAACAAAAAAAACCCGGCGCCGCGCCCTCTGGCGACATCTGGTGACTTTTGTGGCCGCGCTTCTGCTGGCGCTGATCACCGGTTTGACCGGCTCAGTGCTGCTGTTCATCCACCACCCCGGATTCCAGAAAAACATTCTGACCTGGATTCAATCCCTGCCGGAGATCGGCGTGCTGCATCTGGCCGGCATCGACGGAGATTTCCTGGAGGAGGTGCGCCTGCAACGGCTGGAGATTCACGACTCCGCCGGTCCATGGCTGGTGGTCGAAGAGGCCCGGGGGCGGCCCATCTGGCGCGATCTGGCGCGCGGGGTGATCCATTTTGAAGAGGTCCGGGCCGCCAGGGTCCAGGCACTCCGCCCCCCGCAAATCGACCGGACCACCTCTCGACCGGTCAGCTCAACCGTGGATCTCGTCGCCGGCTGGTCGCTGCCGATTCCGCTGCAAATCGACCTGCCCCGGGCCCAGGTCCAAGCCCTGCATCTGGGCGATGCGTTGCTCGCCGCCCTGCCCAAAGAGCTGCGACCGCTGCTCTCCTTTTTGCCTGTCGAAGGGAACGTGGCCATTGATCTCTTCGCGCTGATGGTCGAAATCCGCACCTTGCAGGCCAAAACACCCGATCTGACGCTCTCCGGAACCCTCAAGATCGATCTGAATGCCGAACAACTGCAAGGAGCGTTTCAAGCCGAGCTGCCGCAAGCAGGCCTTACCTTGAGCCGCTGGTTGCAGCTCCCCATGAATGGGGCCGGTGCGGTGACGGTCGGGTTGCAAGGTCCGCTGACCCATCCCGCCACCGTGGTCAATTTCCGCTCGGCGATGATGGAAATTCAGGAGCATCGGCTGCACGATCTCGACACCACGGTGACGATCGAGCCTTCAGCCTTGAATTCCGGCCTCTCTGCCCCTCCCTGGCCGCACGGGGTGCGCATCTCGATGCAAGGGAGCTGCAGTGCACTGCACCTTTCGGGCATCCGGTCGGACAAACCGGATCCCCTGGCGCCGTGGCCAACCCTGCAACCGCACTGGGCGCTCTCCGGAACCCTTGATGAACATAGCCGGCTGGTGGTAGAGCATCTCAAAATCGACAATCCACCCACCGGCGAGATTGCCGGAACCGGCATCATCGACCCGCAGGCACGCGCCGCCACCCTGGATCTGCAAGCGCGACTGCCGGAGCTGGCCCCCTTCACCCCCCTGCTGCCCTGGCCGTTGCAGGGCCAGGCCGACGCAACGATCACGGTTGCCATCGAACCCGATGCGCGTCGGATCGATGTGCAGGGACAATTGAAAGGCGCCCGGCTCAAAGGGGTGCCGGCTGAATACGCCCCCCTGCTGGGCGAAGCGCCCGAGATGGAGATCAAGGGTACGATCCGGCCAGGCGAACGCATCGAGGCCGAAGCCTTCAAGCTGCACGGTGCCCGCATCGATCTGACCGGTGCCGGCACCCTGGCCTGGCACGACTGGCACCTCGATGCCCAAATGCGCGTCGATCTGCCCGATCTCGGCCTGATTGCCGGTCAATCCGGCCTGCAACTCTCCGGGGCCGGCACCCTGCGTGGCCGGTTGCAGGGGCCGTGGTCGCGTTTGCAGGCCCGATTCGAGGGGGAGTCCCCATCACTCCGAGTCGCGGAGCTGAAATTCGATCACCTCGCCTTCAAAGGGGATCTCACCGATCCCTGGCATGCCCCTTCGGGTGCGCTGGAACTCTCCAGTCGCCAGTCAGGCGGCCATTTGCAGCTCTCGGGTCGCTACCGGCTGCCGGGAGCGGGCAAAATCGAGCTGACGGCCTTGAACTTTTCCGCACCGAAAAGCCGCTTGAGCGGCAATCTGCAAATCGACGGGCGCGCCCTGAAACTCTCCGGCAAGCTCAAAGGGGAGATCGAAGAGCTGTCCGCGCTCAAACCCTGGCATGGGCAGCGGCTTGCCGGTCGCGTGGTGCTCGATCTGGATCTGATCGATGAACGACCGGGTGTACCGTCCGGGCGGCTGCAAGCCCGGGTGACGGGTCTGAACGGCATCTTCGGTCGCATGGAGAGTCTGAAGCTGGCCGGACGGTTCGGCGTGACGCGCGGCAAGGGCGACAATGTGGAGCTGGATCTGGAGATCGATCGCTGGCAGCACGATCCATTGCGCGTGGCTGGGCTCAAGGCACACGCCACCGGCTCGCCGACCCGTTTGGCCTTCACAGGCGAGGGCAAAGGGAGGCTCCAGTGGCCGTTTGAGTTCAAAAGCCGTGGCAATCTGGAAAAAGAACAGAGGGATGCCGGGTGGCGCTGGGAGATCAAAGAGCTGACCGGTCGGATCGAAAAGGAGGCGTTGCGCCTGGTCAAGCCGGTGACCATTCGTCCTCTGCCCCGTGGTCTGGAGGTGACGCCCGCCGAGATCGGCATTGGCGATGGTTTGCTCAAAGGGGCCTGGCGCCAGGATGGCCGCCGGGTCGAAGGGGGGTTGGAGCTTGCCGGTGATCTGGCCTTGTTGCATCGCCTGCATCTGGCGCCGCTGCGCGGATCGACCCGGATGCATATCCGGGTGACCGGCAGCGAGGAGCTCCCGACGGTGACGGCCTGGGCAAACGTCACCCAGGGACGTTCGCTGACCACCTCCTTGAAAGATCTTTCCTCTTTTGACATGAACTTGAGCGCTGCGGTCAACGAGGGCAAGGATCTGCGGATCAGCTGGAGCGCACGAAACGTGAGTACCGAAGATGCCAAAGGAGAACTGCTCATCCCGATGCGGATCTTTGCACGTCATCCCTGGTGGGAGCTCACACCCGGAGGTCAGCTGGCCGGTGGGGTGCGAGCTGGTATATCCTTGAACGAACTGGTAAAGAAAATCGATCCAGAGCGATGGGAGCGGGTTGAGGGGGTTCTGGATGTTGATCTGGTGGCCGGAGGCACGGTGACCCATCCGGTAATCCGCGGGAGCGCAGAGGTGAAACGGGGGCATCTGGAGCTGGCTGAATCGGGCACGATCATCCACAATCTCGAACTGCGCCTTTCCGCCGACGGCGATGTGCTATCGATTGACAAGCTGCGCGCCACGGATGGCGACAAAGGGCTTTGGCAGGCGCACGGTCGACTGTGGCTCGATCCGGAGCGCCATTTCCCCTTGGAGCTTGATCTGGAGATGATCGATACCGTGGTGATGCGACGCGAGGAGCTGAACGCCACGGCAAACGGTCCCCTGCGGCTGCGCGGGGATCTCTCCTCCTGGCGTCTGGGAGGCGAATTAACGATCAAACGCGCCGAGTTTCATCCCGGAAGCATGACCGATGAAGCCATCCAGGTGGTGGAGCTGGAGGAGCCGCAACCCGGAAACGAGGCACACGGACGGCACGAGCAGGCCAGCACGCCTTCCGGGAATGGGCGGCTGGATATCACGCTGTTGATTCCGGCACACGCCTTTGTGCGCGGTCTTGGGCTTGATTCGGAGTGGATGGGGGATCTGCATGTTGGCGGGTCGCTTGCCGAACCGAGAATTGCCGGACAGATGCAGATCAAACGCGGTTCACTGGATCTTTTGGAGCGACGGATGCAGTTGACCGGCGGCATTTTGACCTTTGATAATTCATGGCCACCGTTGCCGTGGATCGAGATGGAGGCCACAGTGAAGCGTGGCGAACTCATCACCCACGTCGCGCTGGAGGGGGCGGTGCGACGACCCCGGGTGAAGTTGAGCAGTGAACCGGTGCTCTCCGAGGAGGAGATCATCTCGCATCTGTTGTTCGATCGGGCCTCCGACAGCATCTCGCCCGCGCAGGCGGTTCGGCTGGCGTTGGCGGTCAAATCGCTCCAGGGAGGTGGTCCGGGTCTGTTGGGCAGGGTGCAGCGGGGTTTAGGGATCGACCGGCTGGATGTCGGCGGCAATTCGATCGAAAGCGGTACGGTGAGTGCTGGCAAATATCTGACCGACGACATCTATCTGGAGGTGGAGAAGGGGTTGAAGGCCGACTCCGGGCGGGTCAATGTGGAGATCGAAATGACCCCGCAGATCTATCTCAAAACCGGCGTGGATGCCAAATCCAACGGTGATGTCGGCGTGCAGTGGAAGAAGGATTATTGACCTGTTGAGCAGACCGGTTTGCACCAGAGACAAAGGATCAAAATCAGAAAAACACGAAGAAGCAATAACTACTTTATCCCACTCACGGACCAACTGTACCCCTTGTAATGAAAAAGCTGCACATCGCGGAATCCCGACCCGCTCAACAGCGCTTCCGCCTCCGCCCGCCGATAATATTTCGCGTAAGCCGGGTCCAGTTGATCGTAAATCGCCACCATACGCCGTTCACGTGTGAATCGGCTGAAAGTCTCCAGAAAATAGTGTCTCAAAGGCAGAGGCAGAAACCGACAGAAAAAGGTGTACACATCGGTCACCGTCACCAACCAGCGTGACAAAGTTTCCAACCAGGCATGAGGCAGACGTACGGTCAAAAAGCGCAATGGCAGGGTCAAGGCCAGGTAAAAACGGTTCCCTTCATGCCCATAAAGCCAGACGATCATACGCCCCCCCGGTCGCAGAGCACGATAGGCGGCATCCACCACGGGTTTGGGATCAGGGATATGGTGCAGCACGCCCAGGGAAAAAATCACATCCAGATCGGATTCGGCGGGCAATTGGTCACCACGGATATTCAAATAGCTGATCCGATCCGCACACTCCCGGGTATTGAGACGCAGCGCATGGAATCCGCCTTGGGAGGGTTCGAGCGCCACGACATGCTCGGCATCGCATTCGCACAGTTGCCGGATGAAACGCCCACTGCCACAACCGATTTCCGCCACCCGTTTGCCCGGCAACTCCTCGCGCAGACGAAACAATGGACCCAACTTCTCTTGGGACCAGTCGACCGAGGCATGATACCCCTCGTTGGTGGTGAAATTGGTCCATTTTTCACTAAAATCCCGAATCGTCTGATCTCGCGTTTCATCGATTCCGCTCATGGCAGGCAAGAATCCTTATAGAAAAATGGGGCCCCTAAACCGCACCCACTTTGGGATGCGTTGTTTTTTTTGAAGAGCGCACTTTAAACCGCACCCACTTTGGGATGCGTCGTTTTTCGCAAGACTGCGTGCAAAATGCGGGAGTCGTTTCCAAAAGGCGGAAACGACTCCCGCGAAGGCGGCGCGCGGCGCATTTTTCTAGAAAAGGCGCGAAAAATGCTTCTTGAAAAGAGCGCGCTAAAGGCAAAGGCAAAACCCTGGGAGATGAATCTCCCAGACCATCTCTTTTTTTCACTAATTAAAACTACACATTCCAAGCTGGGTGCGGTTTAACAAGATACCCAATCATCACCCATGACACATCACACATACCACGCCTCATCAATCTCATGCGCGGGCAAAGGGGCGACGACGTGCTCCTCGCGCTGCCCCTGCCGATCGACCACCATGGCCACCTCCGGCAACTCGCGCGCCTTGCCGAAACGGGCGGCCAGACGGCAGGCCAGAATCAGATCCTCGGGCGCAGGCGTCCCCTCGACCAACGTCACCGGACCGGGAATGTCGCGCGCCTTGATCAGAATCCGCCCTTCGACAAAACCGGAAAGAAAATGGTTCTCCGACTCATCGCGTCCGATCACCAGTTTATAGTGCGGCGCGGGCCTGAGATGACGCCCGGCTTTCAACAGCAGGACATCCTCCATCGCATAGGCGCGCTCGCCGCGATACTCCCACAGATCACGCAACTTGCGGGCGTAGTTCTCATCGGTCAAAAAGCAGCAGCCACCGGCGGGGGACGGGTAATCCTCGATGTTCATCTGTTTGGCCAACGCCATCTGCGGCTTGCGGTTGCGTCCGGAAAAACCCATCAAACGCGAACGATCCACCCAGCCGCGTTTTTCCGGTTCGGTGAGCGGCATGCGGAGCGCGGTCAAGGGACGCAACAGCCAACCCGCAGCCCCGGATTCGCGATCGATCACCGGGAAGGTGTCGCGCCGTTGGCTCATCGGTCGCTGGCCGAGCACCTCCCCGGTGAAAATGAAATGAAACCCCATGGAGCGCATCATCTCGCAGGCTTTTTGCACCATGAAGATCTTGCAGTCCAGGCAGGGGTTGAGATTCTTGCCGTAGCCGTGCTTGGGATCGGTGACGATGCGCACGTAATCCTCGGCGATATCGACCAGATGGAGCCGGATGCCGAGATTGCCGGCAGCATGCAAGGCGTCGTGACGCGGAGGTGGGGCACCCGGCTTGGGATTGCGCAACGCGCCGGTATGCGACTGGATGCAAAAGCCGGTGTGAAAATTGACGCACTCGACCTCGATCCCCTGCTCCATCAGCAGACGGGCGGCCAACGTGCTGTCCAGGCCGCCCGAGAGCAGTCCCAGGGCGCGCAGCGGTCGAGGACGCGGGTGGGGATCAATTTCGGGTGCTACGGTTGGTTCGACGGGTACGTTCATGCTTGGCTGCTTTTTTGATGAATTCGCTTGTCTGCCTGCGGCATCCGGATTCGGTACGCTCAACCCTGCTGCATCCAGCGGGCGGCATCGAGGGCGTGATAGGTCAAGATCAGATCCGCGCCGGCCCGCTTGAAGCCGGTCAAAGTCTCCATGACCACCCGCTGTTCGTCAATCCAGCCATTGGCCGCTGCGGCCTTGATCATGGCGTACTCCCCGCTGACATTGTAGACCGCCAACGGGTGATCGAACTGATTCCGCAGATCCCGCAGGATGTCCATGTAGGCCAGACCCGGCTTGACCATCAGCCAGTCGGCCCCCTGTTCGACATCGAGCCGGGCCTCGCGCAGCGCCTCGCGCCGGTTGGCCGGATCCATCTGGTAGGCGCGCCGGTCGCCAAAGGTCGGGGTGTTCTCGGCAGCATCGCGAAACGGGCCGTAGTAGGCCGAGGCGTATTTCACCGCGTAGGAGAGAATCGGGATCTGCGCATATCCGGCATGATCCAAAGCACGCCGGATTGCGGCCACCATGCCATCCATCATGCCGGAGGGCGCCACCATGTCGACCCCGGCATCGGCATAGGAGACCGCAGCCCGTCCGAGGATTTCGAGCGTGGCGTCGTTGTCGACCTCGTCGCCTTGCAGCAGACCGCAATGGGCATGATCGGTGTATTCGCAAAGGCAGGTGTCGGCGATCACCCACAAATCCGGCAACTCGGCCTTGATGGCCCGAATCGCACTCTGCACGATTCCACCCGGATCCACGGCATCCGAACCGATGGAATCCTTGCTTTTTGGGATACCGAACAGGATAATTCCTCCCAATCCCATCTCCATGGCCCCCCTGGCCAGGGAGATGGCCTGATCGATCGAGAGCTGTTCCACCCCCGGCATCGAAACCACCGGTTTGCGGATCCCGACTCCCGGCACGATGAACAGCGGCAATACCAGATCCTCGGGCAACAGACGGGTCTCGCGCAGCATGCGCCGGATCGCCGGCGTGCGCCGCAGTCGCCTGGGACGTTGAATCAAAGCTTCGGTGGCCATGGGAAACAGCCTCTCCTGGGGCAAAAGAGTCGAAATAAAGCCGTCATCTGGTGAATCAAGACCAAGTCACCATTATGCGGTGGTTGGGCCTCGGATCGCAAGGCACGCCTCTTGGATCCTCGTCCATGCTTAAAAGGAACGGGTGGGGGGTTAAGGGGTTCTCCACGCCATCATGCAAATTGATCATTATTTGAACGCATGCGCGTGCATCGCTCCTTATTAACGATCGCGCGCGACTTGGGAACCATCACGCATGGTGCATCGTATTGGAAATCGTCTGCTGGTAACCGCCTGTTCGGATGTGGGACGTGTCCGCACCTTGAACGAGGATGCGTTTCTCATTGACGAGGGATTGGGACTCTTGACGATCGCCGACGGCATGGGGGGCCATGATGCCGGCGAGGTGGCCAGCAACCTGGTGGTGGAGACGATGCGTGCCGCGCTGCGCGCCTTTCCCGACGCCGAACCCGACCCGAACCGTCCCATTTCCCATCCCGGGCCAACCGGGTCCATGACGCCTGGCGACGAACCCACGGTCGACGATGCGCCCAATCCGGTTTTGAGCATGATCCATGCGGCCATCAATCGCGCCAACGTCGCGGTGAATACCCACAACGTCGCACGCGGCTACCCGGAAGGGATGGGCATGGGCTCCACGCTCGTCGGCCTGTGGCTGCCGGAGTACACACCGCGCCCGGTGATCTTCCATGTAGGAGACAGCCGACTCTATCTGTTCACGCAGGGCGAGTTGCGGCTGCGCACCCAGGATCACTCGATGTACCAGCAGTGGGTCAACTTCGGCTCGCGCGGTCAGGCGCCGGCGCAGAACATCCTGCTCCAGGCCATGGGGCCTTCCAACGTCGTCTCCCCGGACGTCACCTTCCAGGATATCGCCTCAGGCGAAATCCTGCTGCTCTGCTCGGACGGGTTGAGCAGCATGGTGCGCACCGAGCGGATCGCCGCTGTGCTGCGCAAGACGAGCGCGGAGAATCTGGAGGAGTCGTGTCAACAGTTGATCGAGCTGGCCTTGCGGGCGGGTGGCAAGGATAACATCACCGTCATGCTTGGCTTTGTCTTGTAACGCCTGACAATCGAGAAGAATTTCGCATTCCACGAGGGACGCATGAGAGAAACCGTTCAATTGGCCATCATGTTCGCCGATATCGCGGGCAGCACCAAACTCTACGAAACCATCGGCGATACCAAGGCGCGCGAGATCACCTCCCGCTGCATCGAACTGATGAAAAAGATCACCGACTCCCATGCCGGTCGGGTGGTCAAGACCATTGGTGATGAGGTGATGTGCACCTTCCCGTCTGCCGACGACGCTGCCGAAGCCTCGGTGGAGATGCAGGAGGAGGTCGCGGCCAACGGTCTGCGTTGGGGTACGCATCTGAAAATCCGCGTGGGGTTTCATTTCGGTGAGGTGATCAAAGAGAACAACGATGTCTTCGGGGATGCGGTCAATCTGGCCGCGCGCATGGCCAGCCAGGCCAAGGGGGATCAGATCATCACCACCGGCGAAACCCTGGAGTGCATGAGTTACCACCTCAAGGTCAACAGCCGCACCCTGACCACCACCACGGTCAAGGGCAAATCCAAACCGATTCAGATCGTCGAGCTGACCTGGGGCGAAGAGGAGGAACTGACCGTCATGGGTGGCCCCTCGATTGCCATGCCGACCTTATCCGCCCCTGCCATGACCGTCTCGTTCGGCGAGCAGCGGATTATTTTAAGCGAAACCCACGCCGTGGTCAGTTTCGGGCGCGGCTCCACCAACACCTTCGTGGTGCCGGACAGCATGTCCTCGCGCGCCCACTCGCGCATCGAATACCGCCGTGGCCAGATCTATCTGGTTGATCAAAGCACCAACGGCACCTACATCCTCACCGCCGACGGCCAACAGATCTTCGTGCATCGCGACGAACGCCCCATCGAAGGGTCCGGCGTGATCGGCCTGGGCCGCATCGTCACCCCGGACGATCCGCTGGCGGTCCATTTCGGGTAGTGGGTCGACAGAGCTGATTTGACAGCCTGGCACTTTTGCAAAACAATCCCGCGAACATGGCCCAAGAACAAAGCCGCGTGACAGAGGCTTTAAGGTTTGGTGACTGGCGTGCCAGCCCGTCACAACCTGTCAAATCAGCTTGGTTGATCCAGTAGTGCTGGAAAGTGGAAGTTCGTGACCCCCACGATTTTCTTGGTCTGCGAGGGTGCTGGCCGCCTCAGCGATGGATTGGGTCACGCATCTCCGCTTCCGCCCAATAGTTACCAAATTTATTGGTTTTCAGCTTGGTCAATTGGTTGCATGACGTCCAGGCTGCGGCCTTGCATGCTCTCTGATCGCCTTCAGTAGAACCTTCCGGCTGATCGGCTTGGCGAGATGGGCATCACAGCCAGCCTCCAGGCACTGGGAGATATCCTCCTGAAAGGCGTTGGCGGTCAACGCAATGATCGGCAAACAATCAAGCCCCTGTTGCTGCTCCATGCGACGCCAGGTCCGCGTGGCGGTATATCCGTCCATCTCCGGCATGCGCATATCCATGAGCACCAGGTCGTACCTGGATTGACTCATCTTGTCGATCGCGATCGAGCCATTGTAGGCGATTTCCAGCTCTACGGCGGCCCCATTGAGATAGGCCTCGATGAGAACCCGATTCTCTTCCGAATCCTCCACCAATAAAACACGCCTGGGACGTGTACCCTGCTCGATCTCGGCCAACCTGGAGACGGACATCGCCTGCTGCTCAACCGAAATGTTCAGAGTACCAAGAATCGCCCGGATCAATTCAGCATGCCGGATCGGTTTGATCAGGTAATGCAACACCCCCAGCTCCTTGCAGCGTTGCAGATCCCGCTCCTGATGCTCTGAGGTCAGCACCATGATCGCATGCGCGGGATTACCAACCGCGCGCCAAAGCTCGACCAACTGCATGCCGTGCAATCCCGGCATCCGGACATCCAGAAGGATCAGGCGATAAGGATCCTGACTCGCCGCCGCTGCCTCCATCAATCTCAATCCCTCGATGCCATCGATCGCCTCATCCACCTGGGCATGCATCAATTCCAGGTATTTCCGGAACACCAAGCGATTGTGCTCCTCGTCGTCCACCACCAACACGCGCAGCCCATGCAAATCGGGCACAGGCATGGTTGCCTGTTTTTCAGAGACCAGGAAAGGAATCGTCAGGGTAAAGGCTGTGCCATGGCCAAGGAGGCTTTCCACCTGGATGCGTCCGCCCATTTTTTCCACCAGCTTCTTGACGATGGTCAGTCCCAGACCCGTCCCCCCAAACTGACGCGTGATGGAAGCGTCCGCTTGGACAAAATTTTCAAAAATCCTGGATAGATGTCCCTCTGCAATACCGATTCCGGTATCCTCCACCCGCAAAGCGATCTCCACCAGGCTGCCTTTGGCCGCAACCGGTGAAGCGGTACATTCCGCCGAGATCCGAATGGTTCCATGCTCGGTGAATTTGACCGCATTGCTCAACAGATTCAATAAGATCTGCCGCAATCGGGCGGGATCTCCGATCAGGGTTTCCGGAATATCGGGATGGGTGTGTTGGACCAACTGCAATCCCTTGGCATTCACCTTCACGTCCATGATATCGCACACCACATGGATCTCTGAAACGATATCAAAGGGAATGTATTCCAGGGTGAGTTGACCCGCCTCGATCTTGGACAAATCCAGCACATCGTTGATGATCCCGAGCAGATTCTCACCCGCCGATCGGCAAACCTGCACGAACCTGCGCTGTTCATGGGTCAACGGACTCTCCCATAACAGGTCGGCCATGCCCAGAATGGCATTCATGGGGGTACGGATCTCGTGGCTCATGTTGGCCAGAAAGAGACTCTTGGCGACGTTGGCCGCTTCTGCCGCCTGTTTGGCCGCGATGATGTCGCCAATTTCACGCCATGCGACGAACATCACCTTCTGACCCTTATAAGTTCCGAGTGAAATGCTCACTTCGGCCCAGAACTCTTCGCCATCAAGGCGTCGGTGGTAATGTTCAAAGCGATGATGCCCCACCCTCAGGACAGTCTGAATATTGGACTCAACGAATTCATCCGTCATGCGTCCGTCTGGTTGCATGGCCGGGGAGAGTACCGTCGGGTCCAAACCGACAATCTGCTTGCAGCTGCCGCGCAGCACCCGTTCGGCGGCATGATTGCACGCCAGGATGCACCCACCATTCAAATCCATGATCAGGTAGGCGTCTGGCGCATCATCGAACATCAAGCGGAAATTGGTTTCGCTCTCCTGAAGGGCACGATTGCTGGCCTCGGCGGAACTTCTGGCTTCAAGCGCTTGTTTGGTCGTGCTTTGCAAGTCGAGCAAGGTGGCCTCAAGCGAGGCCGCCATCTTGTTGAAGGCATGGATCACTTCGACGATTTCCGGGCTTCCATCCTCGGAAACACGCGTGTCAAGCTTGCCGTTTGAAAAAGCCCGAGCCGCCTCAGCCAGCCTTTCGAGCGGGCGATGACTGATCCTTAAGATCAACGCAAGGGTGATGGAGATGGCGGACAACGCCAGGAAGGCAATACCCCCAAGCATGGTGATGTCTTTCCAGGCGTCATTAATCGCCCGGTTTGCGGCCAGCGCGATTTCAACGTGGCCGTAGCGGTGTCCGCCCACCTCCAGGGGACGGCTGCCCGTAAAAAGGCTGACGTTCAGCCACTCCACAAACCAGGATGGTGCGACGAGTTCAGGGATCGAGCCCTCTTTCCGGATGACATTTCGGCTTTTATCGACAAAGGTGGCAGATGCGGTATCCTTGAGTTGGGCCTGGGCAATCAGGGCCTCCTCGATGCTGGCCAGATCACCAACGACTGCGGCATTCCGGCAGATCAACATCAAGGAGGTCGCGCGTGAATTCAACCGGATGGCCAGTTCGCTGCGGACGTTGTCGGAAATCTCCCTGGCGGTGACGACGAACAGCATCACCCCCACTGCCGTGAGGATGGCCAATGCCGAGAGGGTCACTCGCCAGGTCAGGCGAGCTCTTTTCCAGATCCGGTTGATGTCCATGAGCCTCAATCCGCATCGTGGAACACGTTGTGCCGATAGAACTCCAAATAGTCCTGACAATCCTGTTGCGAGGCTCTCAGAAAGCGAATGGAGGTCGATTCGCCGACCAGTCTTTCACTGGCCTCCAGTATCTTCACCCCTTCTGCATCCTCATTCAATTCCAAAAACGCCAAACGGACGGCCTCCACCACGCTGTTGGGAACCCTGGAGTGCGCGGAAATGGCAAGGTCACGGTAGGGTTTTGATTGCCAAACAACGCGGAACCGGACCTTTTCCCGTGTTTCATACCCGGCGAGAATGGAGGAGTTGACCCCGGCAGCTGCCGCGCTGCCAATGATCATCTGCTTCAAGGCCCCTTCCTGGTTGCCCCCAAAGGATTGGGTCACCTGGATGCCCTGCTGAGCCAGATAATCCATCTGGACCGTAAAGCCGGTGAACCCGTGGGGATTGGCAAAGGCAACGGTTTTCCCTTCCAGATCGCGGGCCGACTGGATGGGCGAAGAGTCCAACACCACGAGTGCCCCCATGATATCGGGTGCGTTCCGGCGCAGTATGACGGTATAGCCTTGGGCGGCTGCAGTGGGTTTGAACTGATGGTTGCTGTAGACGAAGTCATACTCCCCCCGTCTGACCGCATCCCCGGACTGACCACCCGATTGAGCAATCTTGATATCCAGATTCACCCCGGAACGATGGGATACCCAGTCCAGGATGGGATTCCAGTACTGCGCGGTCAACAAAGGGCTGCGTTGTGGCAAGACTCCGAAGGAGTAGGTCTCTTCAGCCTGAGCCGAGAGGGACAGAATGGTCAGCACCATCGGCAGCAGAAAATGACGGATCAGCAGGCGGGACATGGCGTTTTACCCCGAAGACAACCAGAAATTCCCCCTACCAAAGGATATACGAAAATGGTCACGTCTTGCAAGATTGTGATGGCGATTACGGTCGAACGCGCGATGTTTTGGCAATCCCCGTCCGCTGCCGGATCCGGGTGCAACCAAAGGGCCTCGCCCGGTCCATTCAGCCTGGTTGATCAACTGGTTGCCAATTACCGATGATACGGCACCCCGCGCAGCAGGGTCATGGCGCGGTAGAGCTGCTCCAAAATCAACACCCGGGCGAGCATGTGGGGATAGGTCATCGGACCCAAAGAGAGGGTGAAATGGGCGGCGGCTTTAAGCGCGGGATCCAGACCGTCCGGTCCGCCGATCATAAAGATGATTTCTGCGGGTGAAGCGTCCAACCAGCTGCCCAGGGTGCGTGACCACTCGACCGAGGAGAGCATTCGCCCCGCGCCGTCGAGTGCCACAATCCAGGCGCCGGGGGTCAGACGGGCACGCAGCCGCACCGCCTCCCGTTCCATGGCCTGCCGTTCGCTCACCCCCCGATCCCGTTTCTCTTCGGCAACACTCTCGATGCGCGTTGGCACGAAGTGATGCAACCGCGCACGATACTCCTCCACCAACTCCTGGATGGCCGGTGGCACCCCCCGGCCCACGGCCAGGAGCGTCATCTTCATGCCAGGGTCAAATCCTCGCTTTTGGCCGCATCCTTCTTGGTCTTGACCTTGCCCTCACGCGCCGCTGCGGCCTTGGGACTCCACAATTTTTCCAGATTATAAAACTCCCGCGCCTCCTGGCGAAACACATGCACCAGCACATCGCCCAGATCCACCAGCACCCAGGCGCTATCCGGCAACCCTTCGGTGCCGCGCACCGCGATCTTGTGCTCGTGCGCCACCAGCAGCACTTCGTTGGCAAGGGTCGAAACATGGGTCGGCGAGGTGCCGGTGACGATCACGAAAAAATCCGCAAAGCCCGATCGTCCCGCCAGATCCACCTCGACAATTTCTTTGCCCTTCTTGTCATCCAGCCGTTTTGCCAACTCAACGGCCAGAGCCGCACTTTCGGGATTGCTCATCAGGATCGTTTTCTCTCAGGTATAGGTTGATGGTAAACCGCGCCTATGTTGGGATGCGTCGTTTTTCGCAAGGCTTGAGTGCAAGATGCGGGAGTCGTTTCCAAACCGCACCTATTTCGGGATGCGTCGTTTTCCTCAAGGCAGCGTACAAAATGCGAGCGTCGTTTCTAAAAAACAGAAACGACGCTCGCGAAGGCGGCGCGCGGCGCATTTTTCGCAAAAGACGCGAAAAATGCTTCTTGATAAGAGCGCGCTAAAGTCAAAAATAAAGTCAAAAACAAAACCCTGGGAGAGGAATCTCCCAGACCCGCTCTTTTTTTTCACCAGTAAGAACCACACATTCCAAGTTGGGTGTGATTTAACAAAAAGATACTCACCGGGTTCGATACAATCCATGGGCCAGGGCGTACTCGATCACCGCGTCCGGGGTCAACCCCTCCAGACTCTCACCCGTTTGCAAACGCTGCCGCAACCCGGTGGAGGCGATATCGACCGGTGGCACCGTCAGCCAAAAAAAACCGTACCGCCCGAGACGCTCCCGGTCCAGCTCCTCGGGATGCTCGACTGCAAACTCTTCCAGCCAGGCCAGCGCCGGACACACCGCACTGGGCTGGGCCGCAAAACCTGAACGCTCCATCAGACAGACATGGGCCAACCCGATGATCTCCTGCCACGCGCGCCACAAGTGCAGCTCATAGACGATATCCCCGCCGATCAGCAACACCGGCTCTTCATCGGGAAACCGCGCATGCCAGGCCGCGAGGGTTTCGACCGTATAGCTGACCTGCTGGGCGTGCGCCTCGATCTCCCAGAGATCAAATCCCGGTTCATCGTTTAACAACAACCGCAGCATCGCCACGCGATGGGCCACCGGGGCGAGCCGATCCGGCCCCTTGAAGGGGTGAACCCCGCTCGGAATGAAAACCACCCGCGACAATCCCAAAGCCGACCGTGCTGCTTGTGCCAATCGCAGATGGCCATCATGGGGTGGATTGAACGCCCCACCCAGAAGGCCGGTCTTGCGGCTCATTGGCGCAACTGCCCATCCCCCAGCACAATGTATTTCAAACAGGTCAACCCTTCGAGTCCCACCGGGCCGCGTACGTGCAGCTTGTCGGTGGAGATCCCCATCTCCGCGCCCAAACCGAACTGGAAGCCGTCATTGAAGCGGGTCGAGGCATTGACCATCACTGCCGAGGAGTCCACCTCACGCAGGAAACGCATGGCGCGCGGATGGTCGCGGGTGACGATGGTCTCGGTGTGCTGCGAGGAGTGATCGGCGATGTGGGCGATCGCCTCATCGAGCGAGGCCACCACCCGCACCGACAGGATCGCGGCCAGATGTTCGGTGTCGTAGTCCTGAAGCGAGACCGGGGTGACCGGCACCGCAGCGCCCAGGATCGCCCGGGTACGTTCGCAACCGCGCAGTTCGCAGCCCGCCGCGACCAGTCGTGCGGCCATCCCCGGCAAAAACTCCCCGGCCACCGCCTCGTGGACCAACAGTGTCTCCGTGGCGTTGCAGACACCGGTGCGTTGCATCTTGCCGTTGAAGGTCAGCTCCTCGGCCATCGCCAGATCGGCATAACGATCCACGTAGGTGTGGCAGATGCCGTCCAGATGCTTGATCACCGGGATGTGCGACTCCTCGATCACCCGTTGGATCAACCCCTTGCCACCACGCGGGATGATCACATCCACATGACGGTCGCTCTTGAGCAGCGCACCGACGGCGGCGCGATCCGTGGTATCGATGAACTGCACCGCATCTGCCGGCAGATTGGCGGCCCGCAGTCCCAAAGCGAGCCGTTCGGCAATCGCCCGGTTGGAGTGCCACGCCTCGGAGCCGCCGCGCAAAATCACCGCGTTGCCCGATTTGACGCAGAGGGCCGCCGCATCGGCGGTCACATTCGGACGCGATTCGTAGATGATGCCGATCACGCCGAGCGGCACGCGCATGCGGCCCACCAGCATGCCGTTGGGTCGCGGACGCATCTCGGTGATCTCGCCCACCGGATCCGGCAGGGCCATCACCTCACGCACCCCATCGGCCATCGATTGGATCACCTTGTCGGTCAGGCGCAGCCGGTCGATCATCGCCGGGGTCAGGCCATTGGCCTCGGCCTGGGCCAGATCGAGCGCGTTGGCCTCCTGGAGTGCCACGCGATCCTCCCACAGTCGTTGGGCCATGAACTCCAGGGCGCGGTTTTTGGCCGTGCCGTCGGCAGCCGAGAGCACACGCGCAGCGGCGCGGGCCTTTTGTCCGATCCGTTCGATCATTGCATGGATGTCGGTCATGTGAAAACTCCCGTAACGATTCAGGACTCTACTGGTACAAAGGGTCCGGGGACCGGAGATCCCCTGTACCAGTTTACTCTCTACCCCTCACCGCGCAACTCCCGCGTCAACACCAGATTATCCCGATGAATCACCTCTTCGGTACCCAGATACCCCAACAGCCCCTCGAACTGCCGACTGTGCCGCCCGGCAATGCAGGCCAGATCGCTGCTGTTGTAGTTGACAATCCCCTTGGCCAACTCCTGACCGTCCGGCGCCTGACAATGGACCACCGCACCACGGGCGAACTCACCCAACACCGCCGTGATCCCCTTGGCCAACAGACTCCGCCCCTGAATCAGCGCCGCCGACGCCCCGGCATCGAGCATAATCTCCCCCCGCCCGACACGCGCATTGACGATCCACCGCTTGCGCGCCGGCAAGGGATTCTCCATACCCAGAAAAAGGGTACCCACCGGAATGGGGGAAAACACCTCGGAGATCGGATTCTCGCGGAAACCGTTGGTCAGAATCATCCGACACCCGCTGCGCGCTGCCATACGTGCGGCCTTGATCTTGGTCGCCATCCCCCCCTTGCCGACCAGCGATCCCACCCCGCCGGCCATGGCCTCGATCTCCGGGGTCACCCGCTCGACCAGGGGAATAAAACAGGCTTCCGGATTGTTTCGCGGGTTTTTGTCATACAGACCATCGATGTCGGAGAGCAGGATCAACAGATCGGCATCCACCAGATCGGCCACATTGGCCGACAAGGTGTCATTGTCGCCGAATTTCAACTCATCGGTCATCACCGTGTCGTTCTCGTTGACGATCGGCACCAGACCCAACTCCAAAAGGGTCTTCAAGGTGTCGCGCGCGTTGAGGTAACGCTGCCGGTTCTCCACATCATCCCGCGTCAAAAGCGCCTGCGCCACGTTCACCCCGAGGCGCTCGAACGCCTCCTCGTAATGGCGCATCAACACCCCCTGGCCGGCTGCCGCCGCAGCCTGCTTCTCCTGCACCGAAGCGAGCGGTCGGTTGAGTTTCAAGAGCGGGCGACCTGCCGCCACCGCTCCGGAGGTGACCACCACCACGCGCCGTCCGTCGGCCATGATGCGGACGATCTCCAAGGCACGCGCCTTGATCCACTCCGGACGAATCCCCTCACCGCCACCGGTCAGAAGATTGGAGCCGATCTTGACCACCACACGCCGGGCGTTGACCACGGCCTGCCACTCGCGGCTCAAACGCTCCCGGCTCTCAGCGCACCCAGACGCACTCGACGCCATCTTCGTCTCCATCTTCGTCCCAGTCGTCTTCCTCCCCGGAAGCGTCACGCTCACCGCCGCGACCCGCCTTGGTGGGCGCATCCCCCAAAGGCGCATGATAGCTCTCCGGTTCCTGCTCGCGCCGTGCGGCGCGTACCCGTTTGTAAAGCCCCTTGATCAACTCCTCGATCCCTTCGCCCGTGACCGCCGAGATCCAAAGCAGCTCCTCGACCTCGCCTTTAAGCCCCTTGCGGAATTTCTTGAAAACCTTCTCGCGCGCCTTCTCGTCCAACAGATCGCACTTGCTCAACACCGCCCAGCGCGGTTTGGCGGCCAAGGCGGGCGAATAGGCGGCCAACTCCTGCTCGATCAGCCGATAACGGGACACAGGATCGCTCTCGTCCATGGGCGAGCCGTCCACCAGATGGACCAGAATCGGGCAGCGTTCGATGTGCTTCAAAAAGGCCCGTCCCAACCCTTTGCCCGCCTCGGCACCCTCGACCAGGCCGGGAATATCGGCCACGACGAAGCTGTTCTCCTCGCCGGCACGCACCACCCCGAGATTGGGCACCAGCGTGGTGAAGGGGTAATCGGCGATTTTGGGACGTGCTGCCGAGATTTTGGAGAGCAGGGTGGATTTCCCCGCATTGGGCATGCCGACGAGACCCACATCGGCGAGCAACTTCAACTCCAGCCACACCCAACGTTCCACCCCTGGCTCGCCCGGCAGGCACTGTCGAGGGGAGCGATTGACCGAACTTTTGAAGTGGAGATTCCCCAATCCGCCGCGTCCGCCGGGTGCGATGACGTACCGTTGGCCCACCTGCCACAGATCGCAGATCACCGAACCATCGGCGTCATCGCGGGCAATGGTGCCGACCGGCACGCGGATCTCCAGATGGGGCGCGGAGGCGCCGGTGCGACACTTGCCCATGCCGCCGATGCCGCGCTTGGCCTTGAAGTGTTGCTGGTAACGGAAATCGATCAGGGTATTGAGGTGGGGATCGGCCACGAGGATCACATCGCCGCCGCGTCCGCCGTCACCGCCATCCGGGCCGCCGAGCGGAATGAATTTTTCGCGACGGAACGAGGCGGAACCGTTGCCGCCGTCGCCGGAGCGGACAAAGATCTTGACCTCATCCAAAAAACGCATGATGGCTACTCGACTGACACGAAAAGAAGACGCCCCTGGTCGAACGCAATCGATCAACCAGGGGCATCCAAAGGAGAGTTGCAGGATGGGGGGAGAACCCCCTCACCTCCCGACCGCAGACCTCCCTTCGGTCGTTCCACGGTCAAGAATACGCGGGAGGCTTTGGCAGCGCGTCCCGAATGCGATCAAAGCATTCAGGATCAGGCAGCCGCCACAACGTGGACGTAGCGGCGATTGTTGCGTTCGCCGAAGGTCACGATCCCCTCCACCAGGGCGAAGAGGGTGAAATCGCGGCCCATGCCAACGCCATTACCCGGAAAGACCTCGGAACCGCGCTGACGGATGAGGATGTTGCCCGGCACGACCTTCTGGCCGCCGTAGCGTTTGACGCCCAGTCGGCGTCCGATGGAGTCGCGTCCGTTGCGGGTGCTACCGCCCGCTTTTTTATGTGCCATGAGTCGTCTCCCGACCGTGTCAGAATCGACCGTCCTGCCAATGTTTGGATCCAGGAGCGGTCCGATAAAAATCGACCGTCCCGTCTGGTTGGCGGAGCGGTCCGATAAACCAAAGCATGATGGGGGAGAGAACCCCCTCACCCCTTGTCCGTGACGCTCTCTCGCGGGAGTTCCACGGAAAACCCAAAAAAACCGTTACGCCGAAATCCCGGTGATGCGCAGTTCGGTCTGCTCCTGCCGATGGCCGTGGAAACGGCGATAGTTCTTGCGGCGTTTTTTCTTGAAGACCAGGACTTTCTTGTCCTTGAACTGACGCAGGATGGTGCCAGTCACCTGACTGTTGGCCGCCTCGGCGCCGGTTTTGATCTGACCGTCGGAGGAGAGCAGCAGAACTTCGCCGATCTGAACCGCATCTCCCGCTTCCCCGGGCAGTTTCTCGACGCGCACGACATCATTGACCGCCACTTTATATTGTTTTCCGCCCGTGCGGACCACTGCATACATGTCAACCACTCCTTGAACATTGTCTCTTTTTTTGTGCCGTCTGAAAGCCGGATCTCTCCTGGCTTCCGATCCTTCAACATGATCGGAAACTCTTTATTATCACTCCAGAGCTGAAAATGTCAACCCGAAATCGCGCAACAAAGCGACGGTCTCAAACAGTGGCAATCCGACCACCCCGGAATAGGAGCCGGAGAGCTGTTGCACCAGCATGGCGCCAAGCCCCTGGATCCCGTAGGCACCCGCCTTGTCGAACGGCTCGCCGCTTAGGACATAGGCGCGGATCTCGAACTCGGTCAGCTGTTTGAAGTGTACAGCGCTCTCGACCACCACAGCCCGCCCTTGCGGCAGGTCCGGTGCACAGACCGCAACCCCGGTCAACACCCGATGCTGGCGCCCGGAGAGTCGGGAGAGCATGTCCACCGCATCCTGTTCATCGCACGGCTTGCCCATAATCTCCTCGTCGAGCACCACGGCGGTATCAGCGCCCAGCACCAGATCAATCCCGTCGGCCACGCCCGCACGCGCTTTGACCAGTGCCATGCGCCGCACATAGGTCTCGGCATCTTCTCCATCCAGACGCGACTCATCGACGCAGGCGGGGTGCACTTCGGGCGCCAGTCCCACCTGCTTAAGCAACGTCAAACGTCGTTCGGATGCCGAAGCCAGACGCAAACGCAGACCGGATGGTCTCCACAAGACGGAAGGAGAAGTTATATTTGCTCCATTTTCAAGATTTCTTGCCAAAATTCAACCCCCAAGAGTCAAGAACACTTGACGATTTTGCCTGCGAGACCCTATTGTGTGCAACTGTTTTTTCATCCATCCCCAGGCCGGTTGTGCGCGAACCGACCCGGTACCATTTTGCGCGTTACACGAATAAAGTCTACCATGAAATCATCCACCCCAGCCAATCTGCCGCCGGTTCTCGAGCGCCTGGGCGAACTGATCGGACCGGATCTGGAACGGACCAACGCCATCATCCTGGAGCAGTTGAACTCACAGGTGGAGTTGATCCCAAAGCTGGGGGCGCACATCATCGAAAGTGGTGGCAAACGACTGCGACCGGTTCTGACGCTTCTCTCTGCCAAACTCTTCGGCTATACCGGGAATGACGACGCCCTGCTCGCTGCTGTGGTTGAGTTCATTCACACCGCCACTTTGCTGCATGACGACGTGGTGGACCGCTCCGACACGCGACGCGGTCGCGCCACCGCCAATTCGGTTTGGGGCAGCAAGGCTCCGATCCTGGTGGGCGATTATCTTTTTTCCCGTTCGTTTCAAATTCTCGTTGCCCATGCCGATCTGAGCGTTTTGCGCATCATTGCCGATGCCTGCGCGGTGATCTCCGAAGGCGAGGTGATGCAGCTGGTTGCCACCAACGATCTGGCCACCAGCGAGGAGCACTACCTGGAAGTGGTGCGCCGCAAAACCGCCACCCTGTTTGCGGCTGCGGCACAGATCGGCGCTGTGCTCAATCACCGCTCCCGCGCGGAAGAAGAGGCGCTGGCCCGTTACGGCATCCTGTTGGGCACCGCCTACCAGTTGGTCGACGACGCCCTGGACTACTCGGCCACCAACGAAGCGTTGGGCAAGAATGTCGGCGACGATTTCCAGGAGGGCAAGATCACCCTGCCGGTGATTCACGCCCATCGCCACGGCTCCCCCGAGGAGCGCCAGTTCTGGAGCAACTGCCTGGAACACAAAAATTTCCCGGATGGGGCCTTGCAACGCGCCATTCAACTGATTCGGGAGCGCGGTTCACTCGATTATGCCATGCAGCGCGCTCAGGCCTTTGCCGTGGAGGCCAAGGGGTGCCTGGGACTCCTGCCCGACACCCCGGAACGCGAAGCGATGTCCATGCTCGCCGATTTTTCCGTTGCGCGCAGCTATTGACCTTTTCGCGCAACTCTGCTAAAGTGTTCGGATTGGTCGGCGTATCGGGGTGTGGCTCAGTCTGGTAGAGCACAGCGTTCGGGTCGCTGGGGTCGTGAGTTCGAATCTCGCCACCCCGACCAATCAAATCAAGGGGTTAGGCAGAAACAGCCTAGCCCCTTTTTTTATTCCAGCAATCAAACAAACCGCACCTGCTTTGGGATGCGTAGTTTCTTGCAAGCGGAAACGACGCTCACGAAGGCCGCGCGCGGCGCATTTTTCGCAAAAAACGCGAAAAATGCTTCTTGAAAAGAGCGCGCTAAAGTCAAAAACAAAGTCCCAAGGGCTTCGCCCTTGAATCCCACCAGGGGGATAATCGCCCTGGACCCCTATTAATGGAACTACGTATCCCGTGATGGTTGCGGTTTAAACCGCACCTGCTTTGGGATGCGTAGTTTTTTGCAAGGCTGCGTGCAGAGCGCGCTAAAGTCAAAAACAAAGTCCCAAGGGCTTCGCCCTTGGATCCCACCAGGGGGATAATCCCCCTGGACCCCTATTAATGGAACTACGCATCCCGTGATGGTTGCGGTTTAACTGAATTGTTTTTTATCCGGCGAGATTTCCGGGTTGCTTTGAAGTTGTTGGTGTGAATTGGGTGTCCTGTTGACACGTCTGTGGTGGGTGGTAGCGCCCCGGATTGGTACCATGCATACGACAAGATGCGACGGGCGTTGTCTATAGGTACATTGACACCAAGGAATCAATCCTGTAAAAGCTTCCTTACTCAATTTGGCAAAACCATGTCAAATCCGAATCCCTCTCCACTTCAAACGAAGGTGCAATATGAAAAAAATTGTAGTTTCAATGGTTTCGGCTGTTCTGCTCGGAGTTGTTTCGGCTGCTTATGCTGCCGGGGAGTACAACGACGTGCCCAGCAGTGATCCGCAGTTCCAGTCCTGCATCGCGTATGCGAACAAGAATTATACCGGCGGCAACGAGGCGAGCCCGATTCCTGGTCAGACCAAGGTGGCGGCGTACTGCGAGTGCATGTGGAACGAGACCTCCGATGATTTCCGCGGCAATCTGGCCAAGTTCGCCGAAACGCCACAGGGCAGAAACATCAATGCCGTGTGCGAGAAGTATTCCAACTGGGGTGGCTGACCTTCCCGAACGAGGGGTTGCGGAGCGGATCATCCGGAGGTCCGGGAGGGGGAGAGGATGAGAGATCCGCAACTCAAAAGTCGGGATGGTGTTTTGAGATAATCAGGCGCGGAGGCTCACACCTCCGCGTTTTTTTGTCTTTTGCGAGCCGTTCTTTTCAAAAGGATCTCGTAACGGTCATGGTTCATCCCCTCTTTATTACGGGGGCCTGGTTGCGATTAGCGCCCCATCAGGGTATGGGACGCACTTCAATCGCTTTAGCTTTCAATCACATTTCCAAACCGCACCCAGCTTGAAATGTGTCGTTTTTACTGGTAAAAAAAAGAGAGGGTCTAATGGTATGGTCCGCCCCGCTCCAAACGGCAGCAGTGTGCCACGGCATCGAAATGTGCCAAGATGGAGCTGATATCAACCATCAAATAAGGAGCGGAGCGG
>JAMOBI010000013.1:0-31432 GCA_039908105.1 Magnetococcus sp. YQC-9 | reverse complement strand
AGCGCGCTAAAGTCAAAAACAAAGTCCCAAGGGCTTCGCCCTTGGATCCCACCAGGGGGATAATCCCCCTGGACCCCTATTAATGGAACTACGCATCCCGTGATGGTTGCGGTTTAGTTTCTACGGGTGAAAAAAAAGAGAGGGTCTGGGAGATTCCTCTCCCAGGGTTTTGACTTTGATTTTGACTTTAGCGCGCCCTTCAAAAGAAGCATTTTTCGTGTTTTTTGCGAAAAATGCGCCGCGCACCGCCTTCGTGAGCTTCGTTTCCGCTTTTTGGAAACGAAGCTCACATCTGGCACACGGCTTGGCAAGAATTACTTATCTCAAGATGGTTGCGGTATGGTAAACTTGCATGATGGAGGCGTCCACCCTCACCCCCCGACCGTGGAACGCCAAAAGCACCAGTTTCACGGTAAAAGAACTTGCCAGCTGCCTTTATTGCTCTGCGAGGCCCCCGGGCAACGCAGGGGGGCGCCGGCTCCCTGCCTGATCCTGTCTGGGAATTCGTTCTTGCGCCGATGATCAATAATCTTGCATGGCGCAATAATTGCAAATCATCGTTCATCCCAACCATCTTCTGTCAGGTGACGACGATGACTACCACGCCCATCATCATGCCCGATCTGCCTTTGCAGGCCACCGGGTCGCGGGAGAATCGCTTCCGCGCCGGTTCAACCAATGGCACGTTCAATGAACTGCTCATGCAGGCCGTCGAGGAGCGCTCGGGCTCCGGCGGCAACAACAAGCTCTCCACCGCCTCGGTCAATGCCCTTGTTGAAGCGGTCATGACCTCGCTGCGTCAGGCCAAGGATTCGATCGGCGGTTTGCCGACCGGCCTGTCGGCCATTGGCGGTCTTTCCAGCGGGGATGAAGCGCTTTCGATGAGCTGCGGCATGCCGACATCTCTGCCACAAGGGTATCAATCCGGTGTGATCCGTCACGCCAAGACCCGCGCTCCGGTGGATCCGACGGAAAGAATTCCACCCAAGCTCGAGGGCGGCAACTACGAACAGATCATCCAACGCGCTTCGGAGCGGTATGGGGTCGATGCCGATTTGATCCGATCGGTCATCAAGGTGGAGAGTGATTTTAATCCCAAGGCGGTCTCCCATGCCGGCGCACAGGGAATGATGCAGCTCATGCCGGGCACCGCCGCTGAACTCGGGGTGAAGGATCCCTTCAATGCCGAAGAGAACATCATGGGGGGTACGCTCTATTTGAGCCGTCTGCTGGATCGTTACGATGGCAACGTGCGTTCTGCGCTGGCCGCCTACAACTGGGGTATGGGCAATCTGGAACGGCAACCGGCATCCGCCATGCCCGGTGAAACCCGGCGCTATGTCGCCCGCATCATGGGGATGGTCGAAGGTCCGCCACCGGCGGCTTGATTCTGATCCGGGTTCCACCCAATGGTCTCTTCAGACGTTGATTACAGCCGGGGGCATCTCATTGCCCCCGGACTCACAAGTCCAGTGCCTGGGATCGTGCTCTTGATCGCACACTGACCGCACGATCCGACCGGGCAGCAGACCGGGCCAACGCATCGGATCAATCATCCTGGCGGGTCAACAGAACTGACTTGACAGCCCGCATGATGCGCCTTTACTGGTAAAAAAAAAGAGAGGGTCTGGGAGATTCCTCTCCCAGGGTTTTGCCTTTGACTTTAGCGCGCTTTTCAAAAGAAGCATTTTTTCGCGCCTTTTGCGAAAAAATGCAACGCGCGCCGCCTTCGCGGGAGTCGTTTTTTGCTTTTTGGAAACGACTTTGTGCATTTTGCACGCAGCCTTGCGAAAAACTACGCATCCCAAAATGGGTGCGGTTTAGCACAGGCAATCACCCGCAACTGCCGGATCTGGGATCATCGCTTGCCGCTCAATGTTTCACGCCACTCGATCACCCGGTTGCGTCCCTGATGCTTGGCCGCATAGAGGGCCTGATCGGCCCGCTTGACCAGTTCATCGAGGGTGCGGATCGTGCGGTCGGAGATGGCAATGCCGATGCTGATCGTCACCTGGAGTCCATCCACACGCATCTCCTCGACCCCCTGGCGCAGGCGTTGCGCAGCCAAAAGCGCGCCGGAGAGCGAAGTGCCCGGCATGATGATGCAGAACTCCTCGCCTCCGAAACGGCAGCAGACATCGATCTGCCGGTAGTGCAGATGGAGATTCTTGGCCACGGCCTGCAACACCCGATCGCCCTGGTCGTGGCCGTATTCGTCGTTGAAGCGCTTGAAGTGATCCACGTCGAGCAGCGCCAGTGCGAAACCGTGTCCGGTGCGCTGATAGCGCTGCATTTCGGCCTGCATGGTCTCTTCGGCGTGGCGCCGGTTGAAAAGCCCGGTCATCTGATCGGTGATCGACTGATTGCGCAGTTTTTCTTCCAGTTTCTTCTCTTCGGTGATATCGCGCAACAGGGCGGCGGATCCCATGGTGTGGCCGTTCCGGTCGTGGATCGTCGAGGCGTAGAATTGCAAGACGTGTTGGTTGTAAACCAGGGTTTCAGGCATGTCCACCCCTTCATCGGCGACAAACCGCTCCACGAACTCGGGATCATCCACCACCCTTTTGAACCCCTCTTTCTGGATCTGGTCCGAAGATTTACCCAGCAACCGTTCAGCCGCCGGATTGACCAGCACCACGTTCCCCTCATCATCCGTCACCACGATCCCCTCGCGGGCACTCAAAATGATGGTGGTCAATTTGTTCTTCTCGTTCTGCAACCCCTCGTGGAGCTTGTGCAGTTGACGGCTCATGAGATTGAAGTTATCCGCCATGTCGGTCAGTTCATCCCGGCCTTCCAGTGACAACTCCTGACCGAACTCACCTTTGGAGGTGCTGGCGATCGCCTGCATGAAGGCGCGGATGCGGCGCATGATGCCAAGACGCGAGACCAGAATCACGCTCAAAAGGATCAGGGCCATCACCCCGAGAACCAGAGAGCTCTGCGTGACATTGTTTTCAATCCGGACGCGCCATTCAGTGATGTCGGAGTAGATCTCAAAGGCGCCGCGAAAGGTGTTGGCCTGCATGATCGGCACATAGGTTTCGACCACGTCGAGCAGGATGACCTCATTTTCACGGTTTTTGGCGTTCTTTTGCACGATCTGGCTGTGAATGTTCCCCTTGGCCACGATGTCGTGAAAATAGGCGTGGTCATTGACCTTGCCGATCTCCTCCGGGGAGGAGGAGTGGACAATTCGACCCTTGGCATCAAAAACGCGGTATTTGTAGAGATGGAATCCACTTGCCACCTTGACCAGTTCGGCGCGAAAGGTGTTGGTGATGATCAATTGATGGGTGTTCGGATCAAAGGGAATGTCGTCGACCAGATGATCGGCCAATCGGACGGCGTGTCCTTCGGTGAAGCGGATGAGTAGATCGCGAAACGACGGATTGCCGATCAGCCAGGCGTGCAGCGGGATCAGGATCACCAACAGTACGCTCAAGAAGAAGCTGAATCTTAAGAATCGGGTCTGGAACATCCCGAGCAATAGGGAATCGCTGGCGCCGGAATTCGGGTGCATTGAGTTCTATCCTATCGTTTTCTAAAGAGTTTTTACAGATCAGCCAAAAGACTCTTTATAATGTCATAGAATGCAATCGAGCGCACTGATTTTTATTGTGAATGATAATTATAAGTATTAGTGATAAAAAACCGTTTATCAGGAATGACGTTGAGGTGAAATTCAGCCGAGTTTGGCATCGGCCAGCAAGGCTTCCAGGCGCTTTTGCATCTTGCCGGCCTCTTTCAACACCTTGTCGAGTGCCTCCTGGAGGTGAGTCAATGCGGCCTGACGCACGGAGAGTTGTTCGAGTTCGGCGCAGGCGTTGGCGAAACGGGTGGCTCCGAAGGTGCTCGAGGTTCCTTTGAGCTTGTGGGCCACCTGGCGCAGCCCCTCGGAGTCGTGGGTCTCCCAGGCGGCGCGCAAGGCATCGAGACGGGTGGGAAAGTTCTTCAAGAAGATCTCCAGGATGCGACCAAATCCGCTGCCGGTTTCGCTTTTGAGTTGCGCGAGCAGTTCGGGATCGATGACCTGGGGATTGAGCGACGGGGCGCGGGTTGGCTCCTGGGGCAAATGGCCGCGCGCCAGATAACGATCGAGTACCGCCAGGATCTCGCCGCGCCGCAACGGCTTGGAGAGATGCAGATCGCAACCAGCGGCCAGGGAGCGTTCCATATCCTCCTTCATGGCATTGGCGGTTACGGCGATCACCGGGGTACGCTTGCGTTTCTGTTCCGACTCGATGGCGCGGATGCGGCGCGTGGCCTCCAGGCCGTCCATGCCGGGCATCATGATGTCCATAAAAACCAGATCGAACGCCTGGGCGGTGAATTTCTCCAGCGCCTCGGCACCGCTGACCGCCTCGACGACCTGGTAGTTGCCCCCCTCGAGAAAGGCCAGGATCACCATGCGGTTGTCGTCGGTATCATCGACGATCAACAGGCCCGGTTGGGCCACTTCATCCACGACCTTCGCCTCCGGAGGGGGCAGGGCCCGTGGCGCGAGCAGATCCTCTTCCTCTTCGGCAATCAGCGGAATCTGCACATAAAAGAGACTCCCGGAAGCGGGACGACTCTCCACCCAGATTCGTCCGTTCATCAACGAGACGAGCTTCTGGCAGATGTTGAGCCCGAGACCCGTGCCGCCATATCGGCGCGTGGTCGAGGGTTCTCCTTGCGTGAAGGGCTGAAAGATCGCCTCCAACCGTTCCTTGGGAATGCCGATGCCGGTATCCTGGACCTGAAACTGGACCATACCCCCATCCACAAGATGCACCTTGAGCGCAATACCTCCCTGACTGGTGAACTTGACCGCATTGCTCAAAAGATTCAACAGGATCTGCCGCAACCGTTGAGGATCGCCCCGCACCTGGCGTGGCAGTTTCGCATCCAGGGTGATCACCGCTTCGAGCCCTTTGGCCAAAGCAGCCTCCCGGATGATCGCCATGGTCTGGTTGAGCTCGATTTCCAACAAAAAGGGGATCTCCTCCAGCTGCATCTGTCCGGCTTCGATCTTGGAGAGATCCAGAATGTCGTGCACCAGCACCAGCAGCGACTCCCCGGCGCGATTGGCCAGCTGCACCAGCTGCCGTTCCCGGGGGGACAAGCGCGGGGATTCGCGCAGCATCTCACCCATGCCGAGAATGGTGTTCATCGGCGTGCGGATCTCATGGCTCATCGTGGCCAGAAACCAGCTTTTGGCCTGGTTGGCGGCCTCGGCCTCCTGCCTGGCCCCGATCAGGGCCTCCTCCAACCCCTTGCGTTCGGTGATGTCGATCACCACCCCATCCCAGGTGGTATCGCCGATCAACTCGACATTCGGCGCGGATTGGATCTGCAACCAGCGAATCTCCCCGCCAACCACGAAGCGCCCGATCCACAGAAAAGGTTCCCGTCTTTTGGCGATCTCCAGCGTCAGGCGCAAAAACTCCTCTTGCTCCTCCGGATGAGCAACCCGAAAAATCTGCATCACATCGTGGGAGAGCGCTTCGCGATCCAGGCCGAAGAGAGAACAAAATCGCTCGCTGACGTAATCAAAGGAGATTTCGTTTTGCGTATTGCAGCGGAATTTGTAGACCCCGACCGGAATGCGCGCGGTCAATTTTTCGTAGTTCTCCCGGCTGCGACGCAGCTCCTCTTCCATCATCTTGCGCGGCGAGATGTCCTGGTGGGTGCCGACCGCGCGCAACGGGGTGCTGTTTCTGCCGCGCGCCACCACCTTGCCCCGGTCCAGAATCCAGAGCCACTCTCCGCTTTTGGTGCGCAAACGGTGCTCGGTCTGATACAGAGGGATCCGTCCGGCCAGATGATCGTCGAGGCGGGCCATGACATCCACCTTGTCATCCGGGTGGAGCAGACGCGCCCAGGCTCCGACGTGCGGTTCGATCTCGCCCGGTTCGTACCCCAGCATGGTGCACCAGCGCGGGCTGAAATAGACCGCGCCGGTGGCGATGTTCCAGTCCCACAACCCGTCGGTATTCCCTTCGAGGGCATACTTGAAACGCTCCTCGGAGAGATGCAGCTCCAGACGCAACCGCTCCGATTCGGCCCGGGCGTTATATAGATTCAAAAATAGCGTCACCTTTGAGATCAAAATGACATCATCGATCGGTTTTTCGATATAATCCACCGCGCCGCACTTGTAACCCTGGAGACGATGGAAATCGTCCTTGTAGGCAGCGGTCAGAAACAGGATCGGCAGGTTGCGGGTCTGCTCCAGTTTGAAGGCGGTACGGGCCACCTCGAAGCCGTCCATGCCCGGCATGTCGACATCCAGCAGCATCAGGGCGAATTCGTGATTCACCAACAAAGCCAACGCATCGTTGCCGGAGATGGCCGGGAAGATTTCGGCGGGCACGCGCGCCAGCAAAGCGCGCAAGGCCGTGAGATTGGCCGGCTTGTCGTCGACGATGAGGATGCGGGGACGCGGGTGTGGATTCATGAGTGCATTGGGCTTTTCTTTTGAGCGATCATGTCTTGACATGCGTTCGCAAAATTAGCAATAAATGCAAATACTGTCAACCCTCGCTCACAGGGGTCGCGCATGGCCGACTGGTTTGTTAACCAGATGGATTACATCTATTTTGTCTACGGATTGAGCTTCCTCATCCTGGGGGTGGTCTGTCTGTTCCTGCCCCGCGAGGATCCATCCGGACTCTCCTGGAGACTTCTGGCCGGATTCGGCTTGATCCACGGTCTGGTCGAATGGTTGGAACTGATCGAGATCTTCGCCGGTGATGCGCCGGAGTTCCACGCGCTGCGCTTTTTGATTCATGCGGTTTCGTTTCTTTTTCTGGCCGAATTCGCGTTGACCGGACTGCTGGCCCGGCTCGGTCTGCCGAAACTGTTGGGCATTTCCCTGCTGTTGCTCTCGATCACCGGTGTGACCGCCTGGAGCCAGGGGATCGAGCGTTTCCCGATGCTGATCCGTTATGGTCTGGCCTTTCCCGCCTGCATGCTCGGCGCCTGGCTTTTGTGGCGTGCCCGGGATGTCGATCCCTCACCCAACCGCCACTTCTGGTTGAGCGTGGGCAGTCTGGCCCTGATCAGCTATGGCTGCTCCAGTGGTCTGGTGGTGTCGGCGAGCGATTTCTGGCCAGCGAATCTCCTCAACTCTCAAAGTTATTTGGCAGCGGTGGGAATACCGATCCAGTTGGTACGCGCCGCTTCCGCCCTGCTGATGACCATTGCCGTCTGGGGATTGGCCACCACCGCCTCTGCCGATGCAAACCCTTTATTTCATGACAAGAAACGCTATTTCGCCATCTTCATTGGCAGTTTTCTCATGCTGCTGGGTGCCGGCTGGTGGTTGACCGATCATTTGGGCAAACTCTACCAGGCCGATCAATCCAACGCCTTGCGCAACGACCTGGATGGCCTGGTCAACCGACTCGGACGCGAGACCTTTGCCATCGACGGCAGCGCGATCGCCCTGGCCGGCATCCTGCAACCCTTGTTTCAGGGACATGCGCCGGATCCCGCCCATCTGGCTGAAATCGATGGCACGTTGGATCAACTGGCCACCTCGGTCAAGGGGGTGGCCTATCTGATGGGGCCGGATGGCAAGGTGCTGGCCGCCTCCAATCGCAACACGCCGGGCAGTTTCGTGGGCAAGAACTATCGCTTCCGACCCTATTTTCTCGAAGCCATGGAGGGGCGCATCGGCCACTATTATGCCTATGGGGTCACCTCGGGCGAGCCGGGCTATTATGCCGGGGCCCCGATCCGTGCCAAGGGGGGCGACGCCAAGGGAAACGATGAGGTCATCGCCGTGGCGGTGATCAAAAAGACCCTGATCCCCAAAGAGATGGGTTTCACCCTGTTCGAGAACGCCTTCCTGCTCAATCCGGATGGCGTGGCCCTGCTTTCCGGTCACGAGTCGTTCAAACCGCAACCGTTGTGGGCGCTCGAAGCCAAAACCTTGAAGCGCCTGGAAGAGAGCAAACAGTTTGGTCCTTTGGGAGAGAACGAGCCGCTTTTCAAGCGTGAACTGCGCGATGGCGCCTCGATCGTTCTGGAACGGGCGCCGCATCTGGTGGGACGTGTGGCCGTCGATGGGGAAGGGTGGTCGGTGCTGCTGGTCAAATCCGAGAGGACCACGCGCGTCAACCGGATGCTCGGCATCCTGATCGCGCTTCTTGTCAGCCTGCTGATGCTCTCCTATTATCTGATCCTGCATCGCGAAACCACGGTGCTGCATGCCGCACGCAAGATGGCCGAGAACGCCAGTCAAACCAAATCGTTTTTTTTGGCCAACATGAGTCACGAGATCCGCACGCCGATCAATGCGATTCTCGGCATGATCCACCTGGCCTTGCAGACCTCGCTCACCAACCAGCAGCGGCATTACCTGACCCGCGTCGATGACGCCGGACGTACCCTGCTGCATATCATCAACGATATTCTGGATTTCTCCAAGATCGAAGCCGGCAAGCTGACGCTGGAGACCATTCCCTTCTCCATCGAGAAGGTGGCTGACCGCATGGCCATCATGGTCGCACCCAAAGCGCAGGACAAGGCGATGGAGCTGATCGTTTTCGTGGATCACCACATCCCACCGGTGTTGATGGGGGATCCGGTGCGTCTGGGGCAGATCCTGCTCAATCTGGTGAGCAATGCGGTCAAATTCACCGAGCAGGGTGAGGTGTGTCTGGAAATTCTCCTGGCCGAAACGACCGAAAATACCGTCACGCTCGATTTTCGGGTGCGTGATACCGGCATCGGCATGACAAGAGAGCAGATGGGGCGTCTGTTCACCGCCTTCACCCAGGCCGACGCCTCGACCACCCGGAAGTTCGGCGGCACCGGCCTGGGGCTGGCGATCTGCCGGCATCTGGTGGAACGGATGGGCGGGCAGATCCAGATGAGCAGCGAGCCGGACAAAGGGAGTCAATTCGCCTTCCGCTTGAGCTTTCCACGCGCTGGCGAGCACGACCTGCTGCCGGATCTGACCGAGTGTCCGATTCGACTGGCCACCTCACGTGTGCTGTTGGTCGATGACCATCCAATGGCCCGCCGGGTCTGTCGCGACATGTTCTCCCCTTATCCGTGCCGCATTGATGAGGCGGAGAACGGACTCCAGGCCGTGGATCGCATCTTGAGGGCTGCCTCGTCGGGTGATCCATTCGATCTGGTGCTCATCGACTGGCGCATGCCGGGTATGGATGGCTTGGAGGCGATGCGGCGCGTGCGCGAATCGCTGAATGATCAGGCCCCGCCGATGATCCTGGTCACCGCCTATGGCCGCGACGAGGTGGTCAATGCCGCCAGTCGTGAAGAGGTTCCCTGGTTGTTGATGAAACCGTTCGGTGCTACAGCGCTCCTGGAGATCATTGCCCAGGCACTGGGTGGTCGGGAGACACCCAAGAAGGAGGTGGTGAGCGACGAAAAACCGATGATCGGCGGTTCCATCCTGTTGGTGGACGACAATGAACTCAATCAGGAGGTGGCCAAGGGGATCCTCGGGCTGGTGGGTTGCCAGGTCGAAGTGGCCAACAACGGCGTCGAGGCGATTGAAAAGGTGCAATCCGGCGGATTCGATCTGGTGCTGATGGATATGCAGATGCCGGTGATGGACGGATACGAGGCCACCCGGCGCATCCGCGCAGACGGACAGTGGGCCGATCTGCCGATTATCGCCATGACCGCCAACGCCATGACAGGCGATCGTGAGGTGTGTCTGGCAGCGGGTATGAACGATTACGTCTCCAAGCCGATCGAACCGCGTCTGCTCTATGCCGCGCTGCTCAAATGGCTGCCCGAGGAGACGCGGGGACGTCGCATCGTGCTGCCTGTGACAGAGGAGTCGTCATCACCGGTCACCCTGGATCCGGCGTTGACGGCAGCCGTGTCGCAGCCGGCGATCACCCTGGAACCAGCGGTGAACGGGCCGGAGTCTGCCAAGACAATGGATGTCGAAGGGGAGATTCCCGGCTTGCCGGCGCTGCCGGGTTTGAATCTGCGGGCGGGCTTGAATACCATGGGTGGGAATGTGGAGCTGTATCGCAACATTCTCATCCGTTTCGTGCGCAATCAAGGCGATGCGGCCAGCAGCATGCGCCAACATCTGGCGGAAAACGATCCGGCCTCGCTGGAGCGCACGGCGCACACCCTGAAGGGGGTGGCAGCCAGCATCGGGGCCATGGCACTCCGGGATGCCGCCTTTAAGGTGGAAAAGGCCGCCCGCTCCGGCGCGGAGTTGGAGACGCTGCGACCTCTGGTGGAGCGGAGTGGAGCGGAGTTGGCCGAGGTGGTGGCGACGATCTCCAAGGCCTTTTCCCTGACCCCTCCGGCACCCGAGGTGACGGAGAGCCTCGAACCCTCCGGGGAGAGCATGGATCTGGCAGCGGTCACGCCGTTGTTTTGTCGGGCACGGAAGCTGTTGTACAATTTCGACTCCGAGGTGGACGGCGTGATCGCCGAGTTGCACGGACTGCTGCGCAATGATCAAGAGCGCGACCGTTTGCATGCCGTGAAGGCCCATCTGGAAGGGTATGATTATGATCGATCCCTGGAGCTGCTGGATCAGTGGGCCAGAGATGCGGGCGTGAACTTGGCATGATGGGGGGGAGAACCCCCTCACACCCCTCGGTGAGAATGGAGTGATGGCCATGGAAGTGGATCAGGAGCAGCAGACCAAAACCTTGTTGATCGTCGATGATGCCCCGGAGAACATCACGATCTTGAAGGGGGTTTTGAACGATCTCTATCGCATTCGTCCGGCAATCAATGGACGGGCAGCCCTGCGGGCAGCCCTGGTCGAGCCGATGCCGGATCTGATCCTGCTCGACGTGCTGATGCCGGATCTGAATGGTTACGAGGTGTGTCGGCAGTTGCGGGAAGATCCGCGTACCCATGACATCCCGGTGATCTTCGTCACCGGATTGAGCGACGATGCCGATGAGTTGCAGGGACTGGAGTTGGGCGCGGTCGACTACATCACCAAGCCGGTGCGTCCGGCGATCGTGCGGGCGCGCATCAAGACACAGCTGGCCCTGCGCGATGCCGCGCTCACCATCGAGGCGCAGAACGCCCATTTGAAAGAGGAGCGCGAGATGATCGAAAGCATTGTCTTGCGCATGCGCCAAGCAGACCACTTCGTCACCGAGGGGATCCGCCATCTCTATCATCCGGTGGAGCAGACCGCTGGCGATCTGCTGCTCTCCGGGGTGGCGCCGGATGGTCGCCGCATCGTCCTGATGGGCGATTTCACCGGTCACGGATTGCCGGCTGCCATCGGTGGGCCTCTGGTTTCTTATATCTTCCAGTCCCTGATCGCCCGAGGCGAGCGTGGCGAGGCCCTGTTCAGGGAGATCAACAATCAACTGCATGTGCGTCTGCCGGTGGGAACCTTCTTTGCCGCAACACTGGTCGAGGTGGATGCAGCCCAGTGCCGTGCGGTGATTCTCAATGCCGCGATGCCCGAGTGTTTGGTGCTGCGTGGGGGGCGTCTCCTGCACCGCATTGAATCGAGCTTCACCCCTCTCGGGGTGACCGCGATGAGCGCCGCGCCCTTGTCGGCAGCAGCTTTCGCGTTGGAGGCCGGGGATTGTATTTATCTGTATACGGACGGGATCGTTGAGGCTGTCTCCCCGCAGGGAGAGCCGTTCGGTGGCGAACGACTGCTGGCGTTCTTGATCGACCAGGTGGGGCAGGGAGGGGAGTTGGCGACAATTCTATCGCAGCTGCGAACCCATGGGAAACGCGAGATTTTCGAGGATGATGTGGCGTTGATCGAGATCACCATTTGATTGATTCTGGCTGTTTGGTCCAGCGGTTCAAGCGTGTTTGGTGCGGCATGGCGGGAATCACCGAACAGTCACTTCGAGCTGTTTTCGGGGGACTGATTCTTTCTTCGGTTCGACACCTCGTTACTCCAATTTGTCCACGGCCTGCTGCAACAGTTTGCCGACCGTGGCCAGCTTGCGCGGATCGAGCTTCAAGCCGAACATGTCGCGCAGGTAAAAGACATCCACCACCCGTTCGCCGTAGGTGGCGATCTTGGCAGCGCGGATCTGAACACCCTGGTTCTGCAGCACGCGCGTGATCGCAAACAACAGACCCGGTCGGTCGAGCGAGGTGATTTCGACCACCGTGAAGGTGTCGAGCGAATCGTCCACCTCCATAGAAAAGGAGATGTCGAACGGCTGACGCCGGAAGCCTGGCGGCGGGTTGGCCAGCAAGACGCTCAAGCGCAGCTTGCCTTCGAGCACCTGGGTCAGGGTGGTGCGGATCCGCCCCTGGCGCTCTTTGGTTTCGATCGGCTCGCCGTTCTGGGTTTGGATGACGAAGGTGTCGAGCGCCATGCCATCCTTGGTGGTGGTGATATCGGCAGAGAGAATGTTGGCTCCGGCTGCCGACAGACTCCCGGAGATGCGTGCCATCAGACCCGGATGGTCCGGGGTGTAGACCAGCATGCGGGTGGCATTGATCTTTGGGGCCTGCTGGAAGACGATCACCAGGGGTTGATCGTGGATCTCCTTCAAGGCCACGAAGTGTTCGGCCAGTCGTTCCGGGGCGTAATGGGTGAAATAATCCGGATAGAAACGGTCGAGATGGCGTCTGACCAACTCCGGATCGTGATCCCTGGCCAGAATTTCAAAGGTGGCGATCTTGAGGGATTCGGCGCGTTGCGCGATCTCCTCGGGGGTGAAGATGATCCCCTTGTCGAGGGTGTCGAGGCTGCGCTCGTAGAGTTGACGCAGCAGATTGCCCTTCCACTGATTCCAGACGCCGGGACCGACGGCACGAATGTCGGCCACGGTCAGCAGCACCAGGAGATTCAGTTTTCTCACCGTACCGATCTGCTTGGCGAATGAGGCAAGGGTTTCCGGATCGTTGAGATCGCGGCGGAAAGCGGTTCGCGAGAAGATGAGATGATTCTCCACCAGCCAGGCGATCATTTCGGTGTCGTTGGGCGGGAGTTCCATGCGTTCGCAGATCTTGCGGGCGATTTCGGCGCCGCGGATGTGATGGTTGGGCCCCAGTCCCTTGGCAATGTCGTGGAACATCACCGCCAGATACAACAGGGCCGGATTGTTGAGTTTCTGCATCAGCTGTGTGGAGATCGGCAGTTCCTGGGAGAATTTGCCCGAACTGATGTGCCGCAACGCCTCGACCGCAAGAATCGTGTGTTCATCGACGGTGTAGATGTGATACATGTCGTGTTGTGTCTGACCGATGATGCGCCCGAACTCCGGGATGTAACGTCCCAGCACGCCGGCGTCGTTCATGCGCCGCAACACCCAGGCGACCGCCCGTTTGCCGTTGAGCATCGACAGAAAGATCGCGGTGATTTTTGGATCCGCACGGAAATTCCGGTTGATCAGGTTGAGATTCTGGGTGATCAATCGCAGGGTGTCAGGGTGGATGGAGAGCAGGTTGCGTTGGGCCACCTCGAAGAGTCGCATGATGCGGATCGGTTTTTCCTGGAAGGCATCCGGTGCGCTGATGCTCAATTTGCCGCCCACCACCTCGAAGGCATCCTCCAAGTGGCGTCGATCCCAGACGGCAACCTCGCGATGTTCGTCTTGATACTTGCGCAAAAAGATCCACGAGAGGTGACCGACGCGGCGCGCGATGCGATAATAGCGGCGCATGAACCGTTCCACGGCCAGCATCCCCGGTTGGTCCTGATAGCCGAACTCCTGGGCGATGGCCACTTGATGGGAAAAGGTGAGGCGGTCGTCGCGCCGACCGGCCCGGTAGTGCAGGGCGTTGCGCACGCGGCGCAGGAAGGCGCGGCAACGCTTGAAATTCTCAAACTCCTCTTCGGTGATGATCCCCATGGGGATCAACTCCTGGATGCGCGACACCTGATAACGGTATTTGGAGATCCAGGCAAAGGTGTGCAGATCGCGCAAGCCGCCGGGATTTTCTTTGATGTTGGGTTCGAGATAGTAGAGCGATGCCCCGAACCGTTCGTGACGCTTGCTCTGTTCCAAAAGCTTGGCACGCAGGAAACTCAACGGATCGTTAAGCAGGGCGTTGTTGAGGAGCGTGGTGCGGTAGTGGGTGAAAAGTTGATGATTTCCCGACAGAAAACGTGATTCGAGCATCGAGGTAAGAATCTGCAACTCTTGGCGCGCCTGTTGCAGACACTCCTCCACAGTCCGGACCGCGTGGCCGACATCCATGCCGATATCCCAGAGCAGGTATAACATTTTTTCGACGAGTGGCCGTTGTGCCTCATGCTCATCCGGGACGATGAACAACAGGTCGATGTCGGAGAAGGGGGCCAGATCACGGCGACCGTACCCCCCGGTGGCCGCCAGACAAAATGGCTCGGGCGTTGCGTTGCCCGCCACGACTATGGCATGGATGCGTTGCAGGATGGCATCGGTCAGGTGGGTGTGCCCCAGGACGATGAACTGTCCGGTGGCACCCGCCAGATGATGCTGATGCAGCTGTTCGCGTCCCGACTTCATGGCGTTGCGCAGCAGCGGCAGGATTTGGGTGCGTTGTTCGTCGGTTATGGGGCTTAAGCCATCGTGGATGGCATGCAGTTGTCGATCCAGTTCGACGAGGTCTAAGATCTGCTCTTTTTCAAAGTGCGGCGTCATATTCTTTCAAAGCTGCCTTTCTGGGGTGACAATCACCGGGTTGCACCGTTAGGATGTGTTGCTTGCAACGCCCGGTCAATGGCTGATGGTGATATCGGGTCCGCATGGTGCGGGGCAATGTTTTTTTTTATGGGTAGGTTCCATGTTTGGTAAACTGAAAGGACTGTTTTCCACCGATATGGCCATTGATCTGGGCACGGCCAATACCTTGGTTTATGTGCGCGGACGCGGGGTGGTGCTCTCCGAGCCTTCGGTGGTGGCGATTCATGAAAGCTCGCGCGGGGTGCGCAAGGTGCTGGCCGTGGGCAACGAGGCCAAGCGCATGCTGGGGCGTACGCCGGATAGCATCGTGGCCATCCGACCGATGCGCGACGGGGTGATCGCCGACTTCACCGTCACCGAGGCGATGTTGAAGCATTTCATCCGCAAGGTGCACAAGCGCCGGCTCTTTTACTCGCCGCGCATCATTGTTTGCGTGCCGATCGGGGCCACACCGGTGGAGCGGCGCGCGATTCGTGAATCCGCCGAGAGCGCCGGGGCACGGGATGTCTACCTGATCAACGAACCGATGGCCGCCGCCATCGGCGCCGGACTGCCGGTGACCGAGGCGAGCGGTTCGATGGTGATCGATGTGGGAGGGGGGACCACCGAGGTGGCGATCATCTCGCTGGGAGGCATCGTCTATTCTCGTTCGATCCGCGTGGGTGGCGACAAGATGGATGAGGCGATCATCGCCCATGTGCGACGCAAATATTCCCTTTTGATCGGCGAGGGGACTGCCGAGATTATCAAAATTCAAGTCGGTTCCGCTTTTCCCCTGGAAAAACGGTTGGAGGTTGAGGTAAAAGGACGGGATCTGATTCACGGTGTGCCGCGACATCAGGTGATCTCCGATCCGGAGATTCTCGAGGCTCTGGCCGAGCCGATCAATGCCATCGTCGATGGCGTGCGCATCGCCCTGGAACGGACTCCGCCCGAATTGGCCGGGGATATCGTGGATCGGGGCATTGTCCTGACCGGTGGCGGCGCGCTGCTGCGCGGCTTGGATCAGCTGTTGGCCGAAGAGACCGGATTGCCGGTATTTGTGGCCGATGATCCGCTCTCGTGCGTGGTGATGGGATCCGGCAGGGCGTTGGAGGAGCTCGACAGCATGTCCGACATTCTGATGGATCGCTGAAAAGAAAGCTCTTTTTCTTGATTTAAGGTTGTGGCATGACGGCACTGTTGGCTGTTTTTCGCGAATATCGACAGGCCCTTTCGGTGTTTTTCACCCTGGTGGTCGCCTTCTTCCTGCTGCTCATGGCAGGAGGCACGGTTGGTGATCGCCACGGAATACGCGAAGCGCTCCTCCAGGTTGCCGGGACCGCCCAGGCGCTGATCACCCGTCCGGTTTCCACCATCGAGGGGTTTCAGGCGCGTCTGTCTGAGCTCTCCCGACTGGATCGGGAGAACCGTCAGTACAAGGCCGAACTGGAGCGGTTGCGTCCCCTGGGCGTGCGCCTCGAGGAGTTGGAAAAAGAGAATCATCGTCTGAAATCCCTCTTGCAAATGCGCCCGGATCCCGATTTTCAGGCACTGGCTGTGCGCGTGGTGGGGGACTCCTCCTCGGCTTTCGCCCGCTCCTTCATCGTGAATGCCGGTCGTCAGGATGGGGTGATCGTCAACGCCCCGGTCACCGTACCCGCCGGTCTGGTCGGACGGGTGGTGCGCGCCTCGGCCAATGCCTCGCTGGTACTCTCTTTGCTGGATTTGAATTCGCGCGTTCCGGTTCTGATCCAACGTTCACGTGTCAAGGCGGTCTGCGCGGGTCAGAATGATAACCAGATGACCCTCGAATACCTTCCCAAGGATGCCGATGTGGTGGTCGGTGATGTCGTGGTCACCTCGGGCACTGGCGGAATTTTTCCGAAAGGGTTGGTCGTTGGCAAGGTGGTTTCGCTCGAGCCGGGCGAGGAGGGGCTGTTCCGTGAAGCGATGGTACACCCCACGGTTGACTTCGATCGTATCGAGGAGACCCATCTGTTGCTGCCGCGCATCGTTAAATCGTCTGACATGAAACCGCTTCCCTGATGAGTTCCATCCCAATACCATGATGGTCTCTCTGATTATCTCGGGGCTTCCGGCCATGACGATCTTCATGGCTGCGGTACTCCAGGAGATGGCCTTGCCGTTCCATGCCTGGTCGGCGTTACGTCCCGATCTGGTGTTGATTTGTTTGTTCTACTGGCGACTTTACCGGTCGGATCGTTGTGGTCCGATTCTCGCCCTCCTCGCCGGGTTGCTGGTCGATGTGATCTCCGGTGCCCCCCTGGGGTTGAATGCGATCTCCAACATCCTCTTGATCCTGATCATTGGACGCCTGGGACGGTTGATCCGCACCATTGATTTCGTCTACCTGCTCATCGTGATGCCGGTTCTCGTCATGGTTGCCGAAACGATCCAATTGGGAATCGTTTACCTTAAATGGGGTATGGCGATCCGCTGGCCGCTATTGATCGGGCGTCCGGTGGCTACCATGCTGCTCGCGCCCCTGGTGATTCATCTGCTGGTGATGATCCATCAAACCTGGCTGGAGGAAGCGCATGCTCGACGATGACCGCGAACAGTTCCGCGGCGATGCGCGTCGACGCCTGCTGTTGGTCGGTGCCGGTCTGGGAGCGGGATTTTTTCTGCTGGGTGGTCGGCTGTTCCATCTTCAGGTGATGCGCGGCGGCGAGTATCGCACCCTGGCTGAGGAGAATCGCATCAGCTTGAAGCCGATCACCGCGCAACGCGGACGGATTTTCGATCGTGAAGACCGGCTTTTGGTCGAAAACAGTCCCGATTACGAGGTTGTGGTGATCCCGGAGCTCTCCGGTTCGTTGCGCAAGCTGCTCAGACGACTGGGACGCTACATCGACCTCTCCGAGGAGGAGATCAGGCACCTGTTGCAGATGGCGCGCAAGCAGCGCTCCTTTTTGCCGCTCAGGGTCAAATCCCATCTGACATGGGAAGAGGTGGGCAGCATCGAGGTGCGTATCCACGAGTTTCCCGGTGTTGATCTGCAGAGCCAGTCGGTTCGTTATTATCCTTTCGATGCCCTGGCCTGCCACATCCTGGGCTATTTGGGCGAGCCGAGTGAGAACGATCGCAAACGGTTCTCGCGTATCAATTATCGCTCCGGGGATCTGGTGGGCAAGAGCGGGGTGGAGCAGCGTTTTGAGGAGACCTTGCGCGGGCGCGAGGGGGTGTTGGAGATGGAGGTCAACGCTGTGGGCCGGCATGTGCGCGAATTGCATCGCAATCCTCCGGAGCCGGGCGAGGATCTGCAATTGGCGCTCGACATGGATCTGCAACGCGAGGCGCAGGATGCCCTTGGATCGGAGACGGGTGCGATTGTGGCCATGGACCCGAACAACGGCGAGATTCTGGCTATGGTGAGTGCGCCGACTTTTGATCCCAACCAGTTTATCCGTGGATTCACCCGCGAGCAGTGGCAGGAGGTGGTGAACAATCCGGATCGTCCGCTGACCAACAAGGCGTTGCAGGGACACTATCCACCCGGATCGACCTTCAAGATTGTCACGGCCATGGCGGGATTGGTCTCCGGCAAGCTCGATCCGCGCGAGACGGTCAGTTGTGGCGGATATATCGTCAAGGAGGAACAACGTTTTTACTGTTGGCGCAGGCAGGGACATGGCAGTGTGGCCCTGCAACAGGCTTTCACCCAGTCGTGCGATGTTTATTTCTACAAGTTGGCCGAACGGCTCGGCATCGATGCCATCGAGCGGCAGGCACGCAAGATGGGCCTGGGTGGGTTGACCGGCATCGAGCTGGATGGCGAACGTCCGGGTTTGATCCCGTCGCGTGCCTGGAAGCGCAAGTTGTTCAAAGCCTCCTGGTTTCCGGGCGAAACCTACATCACCGGCATCGGTCAGGGATATGTGCTGACCACGCCGTTGCAACTGGCGGTGATGGTCTCCTGCATGGCCAATGGCGGCACGGTCTATCGCCCCTCGCTGTTGAAGATCCCGCCGGGTCAGGAGCCCGACGCGGTTACGCGCAACTATTTTTCGGTCCATCACATGGAGATCATGCGTCAGTGCCTGGAAGCGGTGGTGCACGATCCCAATGGCACGGCCTACAAGTCGCGGCTGGAGGGGGTGCGGGTCGGCGGCAAGACCGGTACCTCGCAGGTGGCGCGTCACAGGCGCGAGAAGAGTGGCCAGATCATCAAATCCACGAATGAAAAGTTACAGGATCATGCGCTGTTCGTCTGTTTGGCGCCGGTGGATCGTCCGCGCATCGTCGTGGCAGTGATCGTCGAGCATGGCGGACACGGCGGTTCGGCAGCAGCCCCGGTGGCCAAGCGGGTGTTGGAGCGGTTTTTCGCCAAACACGGGGGCGCGACATGAACGAGCATGGTCAGTCGTTGTTGAATTCAGGTGGTGGTATCGTTTCATTGGGGTGGTCGGAACGGCTGCGTCGTTTTCCGTGGAGCCTGCTTTTGTTGCTGATGATGACCATCTGTATTGGATTTGGGGTGCTGTATTCCGCAGTTGGCGGTGAGCAAAATCAGTGGCTCTTCTGGCGTCAGGTGATTCAATCCGGAGTGGGAATTTCCATATTGCTTTCGGTGTCCATGATCGCCGGTGAGCGGTTTTATCGACGCTTTGCCTATCTGTTTTACAGCGGCAGCCTGCTGCTTTTGGCGGTCACCATGGTGGCCGGCAGCGTCGGCATGGGGGCTCGGCGCTGGTTGGAGGTGGGTTTTTTTCGTCTGCAAACCTCCGAATTGATGAAAGTTGCCCTGATCCTGGCCCTGGCGCGTTATTTCCAGGATCGTGCCAAGACCGGCTCGCTGGGATGGCGGGATCTGGGGGTGCCGTTTGTGATGATCATCCTGCCAGTGGTCTTCATCATCAAGCAGCCGGATCTCGGCACCGCCGTGCTGCTGGCCGGTGTGGGTTTCGCGATGATCATCGTGGCGGGCATCTCCTGGAAGGTGGTGCTGACCTTGGTGCTGTTGTTCGGGGCCTCGATGCCTCTGGCCTGGAATGGCTTGCATGCCTATCAGAAACAGCGGATCATCACGCTGTTTTCCCCGGAACGGGATCCGCTCGGATCGGGCTATCACATCATCCAGTCGAAGATCGCGGTCGGATCCGGAGGGGTGACCGGCAAGGGGTTCATGGCCGGCAGTCAGAGCCAGCTTGATTTTCTGCCGGAACGCCACACCGACTTCATTTTTTCGGTCTTGGCCGAGGAGTGGGGTTTCGTGGGCGGGGTGACATTGCTGGTGATGTATGTGCTGATCATCCTGCGTGCCTTGTTGATCACCGAGATGGCCAACGATCGCTTCGGCCTGTTGACCGTGGTCGGCGCCACCATGCTGTTTGCCATCCAGGTGCTGGTGAATGTCGGCATGGTGCTCGGGCTTCTGCCGGTGGTGGGGGTGCCCCTGCCGCTGATCAGCTACGGCGGCAGTTCGATGGTCACGCTGATGATCGCCATGGGACTTTTGGCGCATGTGAGTCTCTATTCGCGCCAGCATGGGCGTTCGGTGTGACGCACTTTTTCATGGGAGCGTGGGGAAATGTCGCAGCTGTCGATGGAAACGGTTGTTCCGGATGATCGGATTTTACAGGTGAAGCTGCCTCCGGAATTTCCGGTGGGTACGGCACGATTGACGCTTGAATCGATCGAGGATGGAGCTATCCCTGAAGAGTTCATCCCCAATAGAATAGTGCGTTTGGCAAGGCGTTATGGGAGAGTCGTCAGCGGGCGATTGAGGAGGGGATGGTTTTGTTAAGTCAGGATGCAATCCTTTCCGAGATTCGGGCACGACGGGTAGATCTTGAGGCTCACTCTTGTGCAGTGCAAGAGTCTGTCAAATCGCTTACTTTATTGAGAGGGTTTCGTGACAAGATGCCGGCCTGGCGTAAGCCAAGTGCCTCTCTGATACGTGAAATGCGTGATCAGGATGTCTGATGTATTATTTTGATACGAGTGCAATTGTACCTCTTTTCTTGAATGAATCGACGACAGAGGAGGTCGAGCGATTCGTGTTGGGGTTGTCGGATGGAGAGTTGGCGGTCAGTCATTGGACTGGCGTGGAGTTCTCTTCCTTGTTGGCGCGAGAGGTACGCATGGGTGGACTGTCATCCAGCGATGCTTTGCGCGTTGACGAGTTTTTTTCTCGCGTGATTGTCGAATCATTCGTCACCTTTCTTTGTAATGCGAGAAGATTTTGAGAAGGCTCAATCTTATTTGCGCAACCATGAAACGGGATTGCGCGCGGGGGATGCTTTGCATTTGGCAATTGCCGCCAATCGGAATGTGCGGGCTATTTACACCTTTGACACAATGATGCTCAAGGCCGGTGTGCGTCTCGGCTTGCCGGTTTATGAGATCTCACGGGTGAATTATTGATCCATTTGGAGTCATTCAATCATGAAACTCACGGAGCTGGCGGATCGTTTGGCGTTGGAGGTGCGCGGGGAGGGGGTGGAGCTCTCCGGGGTGGCCCCGGTGGAGAGTGCCGGAGTGGGCGATCTGACCTTTGTGACGGCAGGCAAGTGGTTGGCCGAGGTGAAGGGTGCATCGGCCTTGCTGGTGCCTCCGGAGCTGGTCGAAGAGGCGCTTTTGTCACCGGGTCTGCCGTTGTTGATCAGCCGTGCCCCGGCGTTGGATGCCGGGCGGGCCGGGTTGCTGCTGGGGGGGCGTGAACTGCGGGTGAGCGGTGTTCATCCGTCGGCAGTGATCGATGCCACGGCCAGCCTGGGCGAGGGGGTGGTGGTCGGCCCCTTGGCGGTGATCGGCGCAGGGGTGACCATTGGCGCCGGGAGCGTGATTCACGCGGGCGTCGTGATTCACGATCACACGGTGATCGGCGCGCGTTGCGTGATTCACGCCAACGCGGTGATCGGTGGCGAGGGGTTCGGATTCGAGTATGTCGACGGCGCACATCGCAGGATTCCCCATTTGGGAATCGTGCGCATCGAGGATGAGGTCGAGGTGGGCGCCAACACCACGGTGGATCGTGCCCGGTTCGGTGAGACTTTGATCGGCGCGGGGACCAGGATCGACAACCTGGTGCAGATCGCCCACAACGTACACATCGGGCGGGCCTGCGTGATCGTCAGTCAGGTGGGTATCGCTGGTTCCTGTCGCATCGGGGATGGGGTGGTGTTGGCCGGGCAGGCCGGGTTGGTGCCGCATGTGACGGTGGGACGCGGTGCGCGGGTCGGGGCTGCGACCGGGGTGGCCGTGGACGTGCCCGCCGGGGCCACCTGGTCGGGTTGGTGGGGCGGTCCGCATCGGGAGAATCTCGCCCAGATCAACGCGGTGCGCAAGCTGCCGGAGTTCATGAAGAGCGTGCGTGATTTCATGAAGAATCGCACATCCGAGGTGTGACCAATCATTTGACGCCACGGAAGGCACGCATCTCCCTCAATCTTTTGGGTCGTCACCCGGAACCGGGTCAATGCAAAACCCGGTTGATCCCCGCCCTGGGGATCGAAGGGGCGACAGAGGCCCATGCAGCACTTTTGACACATACCACCTGCACGATGCGTCGCTGGTGTGATGTTTGCGCCACGGAGCGACGGTTCCGGCTCTGGACCACGACAAAATCCCGTACGCCATTTCTTTCGTCTTTGGTCGAACCCGATCAGTTGCGGTTGCAACCTGAGGGGGATCTCGGCGCACGCCTGGCCTGGATCGCCCAGGCAGGATTGGCAGAGGCGGAAGTGGTCCTGTTGGTGGGAGGGGATGCCGTTTCTCTGGATGAAAAGAGTCTGGATCATACGGAAACTCTTTTGTCAAGCCATGATGCGATCCTGGTGCCGGCAGAGGATGGCGGGTATGTATTGATGGGGTTACGACGCTTGGATCCGGCTCTGTTTGCGGCCATGCCGTGGGGCGGCGAGCGGTTGGCAGAGGCGACGCGCGCGGTTTTTCGACAACTTGGATGGTCCTGGGCAGAGATTCCGGGACATTGGGATGTAGACTTCCCAGAGGAGTGGGAGCGATTTCGATCGCTTGCAAAGAATTGGTCCGATAATTGCTCGTATGCTATCGTGTCCGGCGGGGGTTGAACCGGGGAGCCTGTCAAGCAAGGCGCTACGAAGGAATTTCTTCTTGAATGGAAGTGGAAGCGGTTCCTCGGTTCAACCTTTCAGATCCGGGACGAAGGATGAGTCATGATCTTAATGCGTTATCGGAATCCATAGGAGTCTTTGCTGATGGGCGATTTTCCCCACACCACTCAAGAGGTGTCTCCACTTGATCCGCAGATCAAGGCGTTTGCCCAGGCCGCCACCCTGACGGACGCCACTCGTGCGGCTTACTGGGGCGATCTGCGCCGTTTCATCGACTGGGGGGGCGTTATCCCGGCGCATGAAAAGATGGTGGCAAACTATCTGGTGGAGCATGCCAACAGCCACAAATTCGCCACCCTGGCGCGCTGGCGGGTTTCGTTGGGCAAGGCCCACTCGGCCCAAGGGTTGGAGGATCCCACCAAGAGCGAGTTGGTGAATGCGGTGCTCAAGGGAATCAAACAAAAGCATGGTCGTGAGCAGCGTCGCGTGGCGCCGCTGACCTCCAATCAGACCTCGGCGGTGTTGAACGTCATGGGCAATCGCCTGAAGGATCTGCGTGACAAGGCGTTGATCCTGGTCGGCTTCTCGGGCGGGCTGCGTCGCTCGGAGTTGACCACGCTGGCGGTGGAGAATCTGCGTGAGCGCACCGGCGGCATGGAGCTGAGTTTAAGCACCGGTCGCATGGTGATGATTCCGCATGGCGTCGATTCGACGAGCTGTCCGGTAACCGCGCTCAAGGCGTGGCTGGTCGCGTCGGGGATCGTGAGTGGCGCGGTGTTTCAGGGGATCAATCGTCACGGACGCATCTCCGGGCAACCGTTGACCGGACATGGTGTGGCGCTGGTGATCAAGGAGCGGGTCCGGGCCGTTGGATTGGATCCCTCGCTCTACAGCGGTTGCAGTCCGCGAGTTGGTGGGATCCTCGAAGGGGCTCAGGATAGTCCGCACGGCGGGTTGGACAGCGATCCGATGCCGTTGCCCAAGGCTGCGCACGCCCATTGAGGTGTCCGCGATCCCTGAATCGCACCTGGCTTGGAATGTGTAGTGGGCGGAAGCGGAGATGCGTGACCCAATCGATCGCTGAGGCGGCCAGCACCCTCGCAGACCAGGAAAATCGTGGGGGTCACGAACTTCCACTTTCCACCACTAGTCGATCATCGGCTCGGATCGCGAGGGCAGTATCAAAAGACCGCGCGCCTGCAACTGGCGCGCGGTCTCCAAGATTTCTCTCCGGGCCTGTTCCACCCGCGGACGCGGTTGGGGCGGTGCCAGCATCAAGGCCTCATGCAGTTCTTCGGCCCGCCGATGTGACAGATTCCCCTTGAAACGTGCCACCAGTTCCGGTAACTCGCCACGCAAGGCGACAGCCAGCGTCTCATCCGTCACCTCTTGCAGCAACGTTTGCAGGCCGCGTTTGTCGAGCTTGCCCAGATCCTCGAACAGCACCATGTTGTCGCGAATCCGGTGGGCGAGGGTGGACTCCTGCTCTTCCAGATGAGCCAGAATCCGGTCGGTCGTGCGTCGGTCGAGCCGTGACAGAATGCGCGCCACCTGTTCGTGACTCATCGATCCTCCCCGTTGATCAAAGCCTTGTCGAAACCGTGCCGGCTGTTATCATCATGCGCGATCCAAGCATCGTGGTTGACCGGCACGATGCACATCCAACCGGGAGTCGGGCATGTCATCACCCTCATCGGGCACTCTGCGGCGTTTTTCTTCCTCGATCGCCATTTATCTGGAACCCAAGGTGATGGTGATCCTGCTGTTGGGTTTTTTCAGCGGTCTGCCTCTGGCTCTGACCTTGAGCACCCTTTCATTATGGCTGGCCGAGGCCGGGGTGAGCAAGAGTTCGATTGCCCTGTTCGCCCTTGCCGGAACCCCCTATACCTTCAAGTTTCTCTGGTCGCCTTTGGTCGATCGTCTGCCGATTCCGGGTCTGACCAATCGGTTGGGGCAGCGGCGCGGCTGGGCGGTGTTGACTCAACTGGCGCTGATTGCGGGCATTCTCGGTCTCGGGGCGACCGATCCGGCACATGATCCGTTCTGGACCGCCTGGTTCGCGCTGTTTGTCGCCTTTTGGTCTGCGACCCAGGATATCGTCATCGACGCCTATCGGGTTGAAATCCTGGAGGAGCGGCAATACGGTGCCGGAGCGGCGATGAGCGTGCTCGGCTATCGGCTCGGCATGGTCACCTCTGGGGCGGGTGGGTTGTATCTGGCAACCTTTTGGGGGTGGTTTGTCGCGTATGCGGTGATGGCTGGATTGATGGGGATCGGGGTGGTGGTGATGCTGCTGAATCCCGAACCGGTTCGTCCTGGCGTGAGCGAGTCTGCAACACCGGGCGTTGCCGGGCGTCTGGCGCGCGTGGTTGCGTGGTTGAAGGGGGCGGTGATCGCGCCGTTTGCCGAGTTCATGGGACGGAGCGGCTGGCTATTGACGTTGCTGTTCATCCTGCTCTACAAATTCGGCGACGCCCTGGCCGGGGTGATGAGTGGCCCTTTTTATCTGGAGATGGGCTTTTCCAAGATCGAGATCGCCAACGTCACCAAGCTGTTCGGACTGGCGGCGGTGTTGATCGGCGGGGTGGTCGGCGGAATTTTGACGGAACGGCTGGGTATCAATAAGGCATTGATTCTCTGTGGAATCCTGCAAATGCTCTCCAACCTGATGTTCATGCTGCTCGCCGAGGTAGGCTACTCCATCCCGATGCTGATCGTGACCATCGCGGTTGAGAATATCACCGGTGGCATGGGAACCTCGGTCTTCGTGGCCTATCTCTCAAGGCTCTGTCATATTGCCTACACGGCGACGCAATACGCACTGCTCTCCTCGTTCATGGCCTTTGGTCGCACGTTGCTGGCATCGAGCGGCGGTTGGATCGCGGAGCAGATCTCCTGGTCGGGTTTCTTTTTTCTCACAACCCTTGCCGCGCTGCCCGGTCTCCTGCTCTGGATTTTCATGGCACGTCGTTTTGAGGTGCGATGAGAGCGGGCGGGTGAATTGGGGGAATGTGAGTCCGGTGTGGGTGAGCGCACACCGGACTTGCGGCTTGATCTTGCGATCAGCCGATCTTCTCTTTGATCTTGCCGATCTCATCACGGGCGTAGAAGCAGCAGACGCCGCGTTTGGCCGCCGGCTCGATGCCGAGATCCTTGATGGCCTTTTTGACCTTGGCATCCGAAACACCCAACTCCTTGGCGATGTTGGTGGCGGACAGTACGTTCTCTTTGGCGGGTTCACTCATGGTCATGACGCTCCTTTCTTTGTTGGGATTCTGATTGTGTGGATTGGGCTGGCAGATGACGCATCTGTCGGGGAGGGGGTTGATGGGTGGTATGCTCCGATCGTCTGGCGTGAGGATGTTGATCGAGCGTGAGCGCGGTTGCCAGTTTTTGTGGATCGATATCCGTGACCGAGGATAGTCCCTCTCCGACCAGTTGGATCAAACGTGGCAGCGCGATCCGATGGGTCTGATTGGTGGAGGCGTGCAGCCAGTCGGAGAGGGCCATGAAGGTGTGAAATGGGGAGCGGTTGTCAAACGCGAGCCTTAAAGTCGCGGGGAATCGTCCGGAGTTGCCGATCAGATCCCAATAGCGGGCAAACCGTTTGAATCGCCGCAGGGTCAAAAAGTCGAAGTGACCGTTGGCCAACAGCTCGTAGGGTGGTTCGGGATCGAAGCGGTAATCCGCTGGTGTATGGTTGGCCAGTGGCGTGCCGGGCAGGCGTTTGAGGATTCCGACCTGGATTTCGTGCGGGTTGAGAGCGATCAACCGGTCAAAACCGGCGGCGAAGCGCTCCGGGGTTTCGCCCGGCAGGCCGACGATCAGATCGGTATGCAGATGGGCCTGGGTGTGGGTGATGAGCCACCTGAGATTCTCTTCGACGTGTTCGTTCTCCTGATGGCGTTGAATAGCGGAGAGTACTGCCGGCTCGAACGACTGCACGCCGATCTCCAGTTGCAGGGTGCCGGCGGGAAAGGCGGTCAGGCGCTGGCGGATCCCCTCGGAGAGCCGATCCGGCATCATCTCGAAGTGCACGAAGAGGTCCGGCATGGTCTTGAGCTGTTGCAAAAAGAGATCGAGGATCGCTCCGGCGTGTTGTTCGCCCAGGTTGAAGGTGCGATCGACGAATTTGAACCGGCGACCGCCACGCGCGATCAGTTTTTTCAGCTGATCGAGGAACGGTTCGAGCGGGAAGCGGCGTACCCGTGTGTCGAGTGCCGACAGGCAGAAGCTACAGCGGTAGGGGCAGCCGCGCGAGGACTCGACGTAGAGGTGCCGGTGGGCCAGGTCGAGCGCATCGTAGGCGTCGTAGGGGAGTGCGATCGTCGATGGATCGGTCAGCGGTGCAGCAAGGATGCGGGTCACCGGGCGCTCACCGGAGAGCAGTGACTGGCAGAGCGCGGGAAAGAGCAGTTCTCCTTCGCCCTGGATGAGATAATCGGCTGTTTCGATGAGCGGATGATCCTTCGGGAGATGGCTTGCCTCCGGCCCGCCGAGTATGATGATTGTTTCTGGACGGACGGTCTTGAGCAGGGTGATCATCTTTAAGGTGAGTGTATGGTTCCAGACGTGGACCGCGCAGCCGACGATGCGCGGATCGTGGTCCAGAATGATCTCGATCGCCTCTTCGGGACGTTTTTCCAGGTCGAATTCCACCAGCCGGGTACACGCGCGCAGCGCGCCCAAATTGGTCACAAGATAACGCAATCCCAGCGAAGGGTGGGAAAAACGGGCGTTGAAGGTGGTCAGGACGATTTCCGCCATGCTGCAACCGGATGCGTTGTGGTACGCTGTCAGTCGTGGTTTTTGGAACCAGCCAGCTTGATGGGGAGTGATTATGACGCAAACGCAGATAAAGGCAATTGGCGAGCAGGAGGAAGGGGAGCGTCCCGGCGAAAAAGAGGTGGGGGATCTCTTGCCTGCGGGTTTGAAGCGTCCCGTGAGCGTCTCCTTGACGCGCATGCTGGCGGGCCGACCGTTGGACGAGGAGATTCTGGATCCGGCCAATCCGAATCTGATCCTGGATCAGGAGCGTTAAGGTGGTGAATCGGGATGTCGAGCGCGTTGAGGCGCCGAATCCGGATCCGGAGGAGGGGATGAGCGCTGCGCGTGGCGGAACCTGGATCCAGACCTATACGGGACGGCAGTTCTGGCCGTTGGATGCCAGGCCCGAAGAGGTCGAGATCGAGGATATCGCGCATGCCTTGGCCATGCTGTGTCGTTTCAATGGGCACTGTCTCAAGTTCTATTCGGTGGCCGAGCATGCGGTGTGGGTGTCGCGTCTGGTCGGTGCCGAGGATGCCCGATGGGGATTGTTGCACGATGCTGCCGAGGCCTATCTTTCCGATTTGCCCAAGCCGATCAAGGCGGTGTTGCCGGAGTTTCACGTTTGGGAGGAGCGGTTGCTGGCGGTGATCGCAGAGCGTTTCGGGTTGACGGGCCTGCCATCCGGCGCGGTGAAGGAGGTCGACTGGCGTATCCTGGCCAATGAGAAAGCGGCGCTCATGGCACCGCATCCGGCGCCGTGGAGTGGTCTACCCGAGCCGTTTCCGGATGTTGAGATCGTCGGCTGGTCACCGTCGGATGCCAAGTCGCGTTTTCTGGAGCGCTTTCGTGAATTGTTTGGAGAGTAATTTCAACCGGATATTTTGCTGCAAATCCGTGCATTGATTGACGGAGATCAGCTTGGCGCCTGTTACGCCAACCTTGTTCGCATGCTTCAATCTGGATCCGACAGTTGCGGGTGATTGCATGTGCTAACATATTGGTTCATATGGTGAATTATAAGAAACCGAAATTGCCTTATCGGTAATGAGGCTTTCTTCCGATTTGCCAGATGGATCAAGAGGTTGTCACAGGTGATCGCCCGCAACTGCCGGATCTGGTGGGCGGAAGCGGAGATGCGTGACCCAATCCATCGCTGAGGCGGTCAGCACTCTGGCAGACCAGGAAAATCGTGGGTGTCATGAACTTCCACTTTCCACCACTACCAGGTTCAAGGTTTCTCTCGATTGGACTCTCAAAACCGGGCAGTTTGAGCTGCTTTTTGTCGGGATTTCGGATCATGGGTTGGGTGCAACCCTATTTTGGCCATAAGGCTAAAAACCATACATCCGAATACGTCATAAATTCGATCTTATGTACGGTTTCAATAGGTTATCCTTTTCAAGGAGGCCGTATGTACCGGGCGAGCAATCATAAACTTGCTGCCAGATGCATCCTTTGATATAGTTAATGGATTCTATTTACCAAGTGTGCCGACGTAGCTCAATTGGCAGAGCAACGGATTTGTAATCCGTAGGTTAGGGGTTCGATTCCCCTCGTCGGCTCCAATGAAATCAATATGTTATATGGATATCCTAAGATCCAAACCGCACCCATTTTGGGATGCGTAGTGGTGGAAAGTGAAAGTTCGTGACCCCCACGATTTTCCTGGTCTGCCAGAGTGCTGGCCGCCTCAGCGATCGATTGGGTCACGCATCTCCGCTTCTGCCCAGTAGTTTTTCGCAAGGCGGCGTGCAAAATGCGGGAGTCGTTTCCAAAAGGCGGAAACGACTCCCGCGAAGGCGGCGCGCGGCGCATTTTTCGCAAAAGGCGCGAAAAATGCTTCTTTTGAAGAGCGCGTTAAAGGCAAAGGCAAAACCCTGGGAGATGAATCTCCCAGACCCTCTCTTTTTTTACCAGTAAAAACTACACATTCCGAGTTGGGTGCGGTTTAATGCTTGACGTTTTAGGTAGTTGCAAAACTCGGTGAACGACCAGATTTTCGGTCATTTCTGACCGCGAAGGGGAGCAATAGAGAGTCCTTTCCGATATAATGGGGTTATCACGACCAACCATTTCAACCGGAAAGGACTGGAAGATGAAGCATCTTCTGAACCAATTATCCTACTATTGGCAGAACATTCAAGGAAATTTATTCCCGTACCTGGAAGAGGAACTGGGAGCCCTGACGGAGGTTTACCGCAAGGTAGTGACTGTGCTGGAGGTGGTAAGGAGCCGTAAGAAAATAACTTGGACTTCTCTGTGCCAGCCACATGCGCTATTCTGGCAAACGTTAACAATGAAAAGTCCATGTAATTTCTTAACGGCTCCTAAGGATCGAGCAGCACATGCCGTCTGGATATTACGTAAGCGTCCATTTCTCCCCAGGGTTCCTGGCGTTGACTGAATGATGCACCATCGTTAGAGAAAAGCATGAATGTTCCTGAGGTACGCCCCAACATTCGCGCCATGACGGCTTATGCGCCGCCCTGGACCGGTCTGGATCGGACGCGCTATTTGCGCCTGGATCTCAATGAAAACACCCGCGCCTTGCCGTTGGAGGTTCGTCCGGCCTTGGATCGGCTCTGGGAGAGCGGGGCGGTGTCGCGCTATCCGGAGTATCAGGCCTTTTTGCCGAAGCTGGCTGCGCATGTCGGGGTGGCCGAGGAGAATCTGATCATCACCAATGGCTCGGATCAGGGAATTGAGGTGCTGTTGCGGGCCTTTTTGAATCCGGGTGATGGGATGGTGGTGGCGCAACCGGAGTTTCCGATCTTTTCGCATGTGGCCCAGGTGATCGGTGCCACGGTGCAGGGGGTGCCGTTTGAGGCCGGGATGCGTTTTCCGGAGGCGCGTTTTCTGGAGATGATCGATGCGCGGACGCGGTTGATCGTGTTGATCAATCCGAACAATCCGACCGGCTCGACCGTGCCCGACGGGGTGATTCGGGAGGTGCTGGGTCGTTATCCGCAGCTGCCGGTGATTGTGGATGAGGCCTATTATGAGTTCACCGGGGTGAGCTGTCTGGAGTGGCTGTCGGAGTTCCCCAATCTGATCGTGGTGCGCACTTTTTCCAAGGCGTATGCGATGGCCGGCCTGCGTTTGGGCTATGTAGTCGCGCATGCGGGATTGATTCGGGAACTCTACAAGGTGCGTGGCCCGTTTGATGTGAATGTCTGCGCGCTGGCCGTGGCTGATGCCCAGCTGGGTCTGCCGCATGCCGGGGCCTACGTCGAGGCGGTGATGCGCCACGGCAAGCCGTTCACCGAGGCGCTGCTCAAGGAGTTGGGCATACCGTTTCATCCGGGTGCGGCCAATTTCATGCTTGTGGAACCCGAGGATCGCGATGGTCTGGTGGCCTATATGAAGGCCAACGGCATCCTGGTGCGTCCGATGGTGGCCCCGGCGATTCGCCACACGCTGCGGTTGACGATCGCGCCCGAAGAGGAGATGCGCCAGTTCGGTCAGGTGCTGCGCGCCTATCAGGAGACGCGACGGGGTTGAGCGACGATTTCTTTTTACTTTTTGGTGCAGGGATGTTCTAATGAGGTCGCGTCGAAATTTCGTGGGGGTGAAACGGCTTCGACGGGGCAATGAAAGGATCGAGAGGCGACTCGGAATGGTTCCGCCGTAATGGGCCACAGCGTTTAGACGCCAACGACGAGCATTACGCTCCAGCTCTCGCCGCGGCTTAACCCGCGCGTGGGCGGGGTCTGGATCCGGACCCGGCAACAGAAAACCGTTTAGGTGGATCACCCCGGAATTGCGCAAGCCGGTTTAAATCCAGGGGCGCCCAGTTCTCCGAGGCAACGGAGGTCCCAAGGCTGGCCGGTCTGTAACGGCCAAGGGTCATCATGACCGGCAGATGGTCGTAATTCCTTAGATCTGAGTAGCGGTTTCGGACGCGGGTTCAACTCCCGCCACCTCCACCATAAAGTCATTAAAAGGTTTTCTCGAAACAACCGCTCCACCCCAGGGCGGTTTTTTCGTTTCAAAAAAGCCCAATGTTTCCAATGGATAGCA
>JAMOBI010000012.1:0-41322 GCA_039908105.1 Magnetococcus sp. YQC-9 | reverse complement strand
TTTTTTCGCAACCGCGCAATGAAGAAGCCGTCCATGTCGTGCAGCGCGGGCTCAAAGCGCAGATCTCCCTCCTCGGTGAGGGCCGAGGCGGGCAGATGAGGCGTTGTCGCTAAAATCGGCTCACGCTGCCACTCCGGATGATCGGCCAGAAACGCGAGGATCTGTTCAATCCCCTCTTCCGGCTCCAGCGAGCAGACGGCATAAACCAGCAGGCCACCCGGACGCAGTCGCTCGGCAAGGTTTTCCAGAATCGCTTTTTGTACCTCGGCCATACCTGCCGGATCCTCGGGCCGGCGTCGCCATTTGATCTCCGGGTGGCGCCGGATCACCCCGGTACCGCTGCAGGGCAGATCGGCCAGGATCTTGTCGAACAGGCGCCCGTTCAATTGTGTTGCATTGGCGGCATCCCCTTCGACCACCTCCACGCCATGAATGTTCAGTCGTTCCAGATTCTCCTGCAGGGTTTTCAATCGTCCAGCATGGTTGTCCAGCGCCACGATGCGTGCCTGATCCCCGGTCAGTGCGGCCAGATGGGCGCTCTTGCCACCCGGTGCAGCGCAGGCGTCGAGGATCGTCTCCCCTGGTCTGGGATCGAGCAGCCGTGCCGGCCACTGCGCGGCCCCATCCTGCACCGCGAACCACCCTTGCCCATAACCGGGCAGCGCCTCGATGGCATCGGCCTCGCGTAGAACGATGCCATCCGGGGCATGCGGATGGGGTGTTCCGCGTCCATCCAGGGCAGCGAGCAACCGTTCCCGATCGGTGGTCAGCGTATGGGCGCGCAGCACCAAAGGGCCGGGCTGTTGATTGGCCGCCAGACGCGCCTCGGTGGCTGCCTCGCCCAAGTACGTGTACCAACGTGCGGTCAACCAGGCGGGATGGGCGTAACGCACGGCCAGCCGGGTGACGGGATCGGCAATCGTGGCCAGCACCGTTTCCGGCTCAATGCGCAGAGCGGCACGCAGCACAGCGTTGACGAATCCGGCCAAAGCACGATCCGGAGAGTGTTTGATCAACTCCACGGCCTCGTGGATGGCAGCGCGTGCGGGTACGCGCAGAAAACGGGCCTGATAGAGCGCGGTGCGCAACACCGCACGGGTGAAGTGTTTGTTATGGGCCAGCGGACGATCCAGGCAGGCGTTGAGGAGCGCATCGAGCAGACTCAATTGGCGCAGGGTGCCGGCAGCGATCTCCAGGGCGAAGTGGCGGTCGCGGAGATCGAGCGGTTCAAGTTGTCGGCTGTTGAATTGCAGGGCCAGGCCGTCGCGGCAGACCCGTTGAACCGCTTCGGTGGCCAGGCGGCGGGCGTTGGGAGGGGGGGTGGGAGAAGCAGTGATCATGGCCAATATCGAGTATCCATGTACCGTGGTACGGGAGCGATGATCACCCCCCTGCATCCTTGGCAACCGTTAAAATCCAAAACCATTCTCAACAATTATCGAAAATTTGTCCAGAAACGGTTCCCAATCGGTTGCAACAACGTTAGAATTGCCTGTCAACCCGATTCCATCATCGACTAAAGAAGCGTATTGAATAGGAGTTCCCGCTTTCATGAGCGAAACGTCCACCACCCATTTCGGTTTCAGCGAAATCCCCTTGAGCGAGAAGGTCCACAAGGTCCGCCAGGTGTTTGATTCGGTCGCCCAGAGTTACGACCTGATGAACGATCTGATGTCCATGGGGATCCACCGCCTCTGGAAACGGTACGCCATTCGCCGGCTGCGCATCAAGCCGGGTGATCGTCTGCTCGATGTGGCCGGCGGAACCGGAGATCTGGCCAAACTCATGCACGAAAAAATCCGCGGCCAGGGGGATATTACCATCTTCGATATCAATGCCGCCATGCTTGAACAGGGGCGCGGACGGCTGGCCGATCACGGCTGTGTGGCCGGCATCCGCTGGGTGCAGGGCAATGCCGAACAGCTCCCTTTTCCGGACAACACCTTTCACGCGGTCACCATCGGCTTTGGCATCCGCAATGTCACCCAGATCGAGGCGGCCCTGGCCGAGATGACCCGCGTGCTCCGTCCGGGCGGACAGTTTTTGTGCCTGGAATTTTCGCACGTTGCTTTGCCCCTGTTGAAACCGTTCTACGAAACCTACTCCTTCCGCGTACTGCCGGAGATCGGCCACTGGGTGGCCAAGGATCGAGATGCCTATCAATACCTAGTCGAATCGATCCGACGGTTCCCGGATCAGGCACGGTTTGCGGCCCTGATGCAAGAGGCTGGTCTTTTCCAGGTTCGTTATCACAATCTGACCGGCGGCATTGCCGCCGTGCACATCGGCCACAAGGTGTGATTGCCATGTTCGCTTCTTTGTTCGCCCTGCCGTTTCAGGTGATCCCGAAACCGGTGACCGCCGTCACCCTCGGCATTGTGTTGAATTTGTTCTTCAAGCGCTATCCGGAGCTTAAAGAGCGACTCACCGAGCTGGCCGGCAAGATTTTTGAATTCCACGTCGAAGACCTGTCCCAATCCTTTTTCATGGAGGTCACCGAGGCCGGGGAGGTACTCATTCACACCTACTCCGACTCTTTGCCCCATGTGGTGATGTCCGGCAAGGGTGCGGCATTCCTCTCCCTGCTCTTTTCCACCACGGATCCGGATTCACTCTTTTTCTCGCGTCAGCTGCAACTCTCCGGCGAAACCGATACCGGCCTGCGGTTCAAGAATATTCTCGATAATGTCGAAATCGACTGGGAGAAGGAGCTGGCCGTACTGTTCGGCTCTTCGGGTGCCAAGGTGCTCATGGAGCTTTCCCGTCAGGCGCAACAGAGTTTTGATCAGAACAAGATACGCGCCGAAGCCCATCTGGAAGCCTGGATCAACCGTCAGGATCCGCCGCGAGCGGGTCAACTCCAGGCGCTCAAAAACCAATCCGAGGCCATGGCCAAAGAGCTGGATCGGCTCGAAGGGCGCATCGTGCGTGCCTCCAAACGTTTCGCGCTCGTCAGCGCCCACGCTGCCACCCCGACCCATCCGGCAGAATAGAACCACGATGCTGCTTTTAACCAATGTCCGCACCGTGCGCCGGATGCTTGGAATTTTAAGCATTCTGGCCATTTATGATGCCGAACCACTGGCGAAGCGCTTCCTGCCGCTCCGTTTGCTCGCCTGGCTGGTCGGGTTTTGGCCCGGTGTGCGTCGTCTGCGTCACAGCCTTACCCCGGAGGCGCGTCTGCGGCGCATTCTGGAGGATCTCGGACCCACCTTCATCAAGTTTGGCCAGGCCCTCTCCACCCGCATGGATGCCCTGCCCGAGGGGATCGGCCTGGAGCTGAAGAAATTACAGGATGATGTTCCACCCTTTCCCTTTGAGACCGTGCGCCGCATGATTCATGAGGATCTCGAGGGTCCAGTTGAACAGTTTTTCTCCCGTTTCGATCCCACGCCGGTGGCATCGGCCTCGATGGCCCAGGTGCATCACGCCGTCACCCTCGATGGCCGGGAGGTGGCGGTCAAGGTGATGCGCCCGGATGTCCAATCCCTGGTCGAGCAGGATATTCAGATGCTCACCACGCTGGCCAATCTCATCGAAACCCACATTCCAGAGCTGCAACGGTTTCAGAGCCGTCGGGTGGTGGATGAGTTTGCGGCCACCATCCGCAATGAGATGAATTTTTTGGTCGAGGGCGGACGGGCCCAAAAGTTCCGCGATCACTTCAAAAACGATCCGGAGATGCATGCGTTGGAGGTGCTCTGGCCGCTCACCACCCGCCGGGTTCTCACCCTGGAGTGGTGCGACGGCATCCCGATCGACGAGTTGTTGCTCCATCCGGAGCTCAATCACGATGCGACCAAAATTTCGCGCAACATCATCACCAGTTTCTTTAAACAGGTGTTCCGCGATGGTTTTTTTCACGCCGACCAGCACCCCGGCAACATTTTCGTGCGTGCTGACGGCACCTTGACCATCCTTGATTTCGGCATCATCGGTCGGGTGTCGATGCAGGATCGGATCCTTCTGGCTGAGCTGATGCGCGGCTTTCTGGATCGTAACTACCGCAAGGTGGCCGAGGTCCATTTAGAGGGCGGTCTGGTGCCGCGCGATACCAATCTGGATGAGTTCGAGGATGCCTGCCGGCAGATCGGCGAACCGATTTTTGGTCAGCCGTTGAAGGAGATTTCGATTGCCAAGCTGCTTGCGCAGCTTTTCAAGGTGACCGAGCAGTTCGACATGCCGGTGCAGCCGCAGCTGCTGCTGTTGCAGAAGACCATGTTCACCCTCGAAGGGGTGGGACGGGAGATCAATCCGGAACTCAACATGTGGCTTCTGGCCGAGCCGTTGATCACCGACTGGATGATCGAGCATCTGGGGCCGGTGGGCAAGCTGCGCGAGGTGAAGGAGCGGGTCAAGAAGACCAACGATGCTGTGGCCATGGTACCGGAGTTGTTGTACAACGGCTTGGAACGGCTGGCCACCGATCGGGTCCGTTTGCACATCCATTCGGCCTCGCTCGCCCGTCTGGAGCGGCGTATTGGCTTGGGATTCCACCGGCAATCGGCCTCGATCACCGGCGGCACCCTCTTTATCGGCGGTGCGATCATGGTTTCGGCGGGTCTGTCGGTCTGGTGGTACGGGCCACCGCTGGGGTTGGCCGCGATTTATTTTTTAAGGGGTATGCGGCCCATTCGGTAATGGGAGGCGTAGCAGGTCAACAGAACTGATTTGAGAGCTTGGAAGTTTCGTTTTATTGGTAAAAAAAAAAGAGAGGGTCTGGGAGATTCATCTCCCAGGGTTTTGACTTTGCCTTGACTGATTGCGATGGTCTGGCACGCCAGTCACCAACCCTTAAAGCCTTTAGTCACGCGGCTTTGTTCTTGGGCCATGTTCGCGGGATTGTTTTGCAAAAGGCGCAAAACAATCCCGCAAGCCTTGGCGGCGCGCGGCGCATTTTTCTAGAAAAGGCGCGAAAAATGCTTCTTGTCAAAAAGCGCGCTCAAGTCAAAGTCAAAACCCTGGGAGAGGAATCTCCCAGACCCTCTCTTTTTTTTTAACAGTAAAGCGAAACTTCCAAGCTGTTGAATCAGTTCTGTTGACCTCCTACAACGGCCTGGCATGGCGCCGGATCGCCTCGAACAGCGTGCGCTTCTTGATCGGTTTGGATAGATGATCGTCACAACCCGCCTCCAGGCTGCGAGTCAGGTCATGGGTCAGGGCATTGGCACTCAAGGCCAGGATGGGCAGACGTGTCGTGCCGCGCTCTTGTTCCCGTCGACGCCAGGCCCGAGTGGCACTGTAGCCGTCCATCACCGGCATCTGCACATCCATCAGCACCAGATCAAAGGAGTCCTTTTCCAACATCTCCAACGCTATGGCACCATGGTTGGCGGTTTGCAGTTCACACGGCGTCTCTTTGAAATACATCTCGACCAGAATGCGATTCTCACTGGAGTCATCCACCAGCAGAATCCGCCAGGGAGATAACTGGAACGCTTTTGAAGAGTCCCGTGCGCCATTTGAAGAGGCATCTCCGGTTTGCAACTGCAAGGCCTGCTCAATGAGTTGCATCAGTTCCATGCGACGTACCGGCTTGGTGAGATGGTAACTGACGTCCAACTCCTGGCAGCGTTGAAGATACGACTCGCGATGATCGGACGTGAGCATCAGAATCGGCAGTCCAGAATGATGTGCCGCCCTCCAGCACTCCAACAGACTCAGGCCATCCATGCCGGGCATGCGCAAATCCAACAGCAACAATTGATAGGGTCGACCCTGTGCCACGGACCGTTCCATCATCACCAAAGCCGTGGCGCCATCCATGGCCTCTTCCAGATCCGCACCGGTGGGTCGCAGAAATTCACGCAACACCATCAGATTGATCGGGGTATCATCCACCGCCAGGATCCTTACGTTGCGCAGATCGGGCAGTACAGGCGTCGTAACGTCCACCCCCGGAGCAAATGACAAGGTGAATCGAAAACTGGTCCCCGCATCAGGCTGGCTCTCGACCTGAATGGTCCCACCCATCTGATCCACCAGCTTCTTGACAATGGCCAATCCCAAACCCGTACCACCAAACCGACGCGTAATGGAACTGTCGGCCTGGACAAAGCTCTCAAAAATGGTATCGATCCGATCCGGAGCAATGCCGATGCCTGAATCGGCGACGGTGAAGGTCACCCAAACCCGATCGGTCTCCTCTGCCTCCACAGGTGGCGTAACCTGCCTGGCTTCAAAACGGATGACGCCGCTTTCGGTAAACTTGATCGCATTGCTGAGCAGATTGAGAAAAATCTGCCGCAGGCGAACCGGATCGCCCTGCAATCTTTCCGGGGTATTCGCATGCAGATGCCGCACCAGTTCCAATCCCTTGGAATGGGCACGCAATGCCATGATCTCACAAGTGATATCCATCTCTTCAGCCAGATCAAACCCGGTACTCTCCAACGTCATTTGGCCGGACTCGATCTTGGAAATGTCCAGGACGTCATTGATCACCCCCAGCAGATTCTCGCCGGCGGAACGAAACACGTTCACAAATTTGCGCTGGTCGGCATTCAACTCCGACTCTTCCAACAATTCGGCCATCCCCAGAATGGCATTCATCGGGGTGCGGATTTCATGACTCATATTGGCCAGAAAAATACTTTTACTTTTGCTGGCCTCACTGGCACGCTCCAGGGCCAGGGCCAGGTCGTGTCGATCGTGCAACCCCTTCATGAAGAGCATCGCCACGAGCGTACCATCGGACGAAAGGCTCAACATGTAGAAGAAATAGTTGGTCAGACCGGTCTTTTCGATGTCATTGGCAAAGAAACCCAAGTGCAGATAGGCACCCACGATCCCCTGTATGGTGGTGATCATGACCACGATACCCGTTCCCTTGGGTCCAAGACGCAAGGCGGCCAGGGTGACGAACAGAAACATCCAGTAACCGCGGGCGAGTTGGCCCAACGAATCGTGCCACCAGCTGAGGAATACCACCTGTCCGACAATGACGGAAAGGCCGATGATCACGATCCCTTCGCGCCAGGTTTTGGGCGAGGTGTCGTAATGCGAGCGCTGTTGCCAGATCAGCAGGAACAACATGCCCGATATGAACCCGAATGAGGTTCCGCCCACCCAATGCAACATTCCGTAGGGATCTGGACGAATCCAACCAAAATCCTGCTGCAGTTTGCCAATCAGCGCCGATAAACAACCGAGCAACAGAGCGACACCATACAGTCGCATATAATCGCTTACGTACTCGAAAGTCAGTGACATCCCTCCGGAACGACGATAGATCAGTGCTCCGATGGCCACCACCATGCCGTGGCGGATGGTTAACCAAAAAATCTCCTCCGGGTTGATCTGCCCTTGCAGCAAATTCCCGACAACCACACCCAGCATGCACACCACGACCATGCGCATCCCGTGACGCATGACCAGAAAGAGTGCCGGCCCCAATACCAGCCAGGTGAAACGGATGATGTCGTAATTCAGGAACAGATCGATGAGCACTGCGAACAGTGCATAGAGGATCAGCAACAACAGCGCGTGACGCAGAAAGGGTGGATCCATGCTCATCGGTCGTTACCGTGGTCCGACCCCGGGAAATTTTGCATCCTGGAACTCCTGGGTCAGCAAAGCTGAATTGATTGGTTGCGACGAACTGGTATGCCAGTCACTATAGTTAAATCTCTGTCACGCGGCTTTGTTCTTGGGCCATGTTCACGGGATTGTTTTGCAAAAGGCGCAAAACAATCCCGCAGCCTTGGCTGCGCGCGGCGCATTTTTCGCAAAAATCGCGAAAAATGCTTCTTTTGAAGAGCGCGCTAAAGTCAAAAGCAAAACCCTGGGAGAGGAATCTCCCAGACCCGCTCTTTTTTTTAACAGTAAAAACTACACATTCCAAGCCGGGTGCGGTTTGAATCGCAAAAGGTGGCGAGAAGTTGCTTTTGATGAGCAACAAAAAGAGGCGTAAATAGATTACATGGATACCTTGTATTCATGCAATATCAATTTTTACATGACGCAACTTTCCGACCTTCAACCGATAACTCCCCGGCGCCAACACCATGCGCGGATCGGACGCCTTCTCCCCGTCGATGCTCACCGCCTGCTGGCGCACCAGACGGATCCCCTCGGAGTTGGAGGCCACCAGTCCGGCCAGTCGCATGGCATCAGCCAGTCCCAAGGGGTTGCCACTGTTTTGCAGCGTGAATTCCGGCAGATCCTCTGGGGTCTCCCTGTGGGAGAAACGGGCCTCGAACCGCTCGCGCGCATGTCGTGCCTCTTCAATGCCGTGAAACCGGGTGGTCAACTCGGCGGCGAGCTGCTTTTTGGCCTCCATGGGGTGAAAACGATCGGCGCGCACCTCATGTTCCAGATAACGGATCTCGTCGAGCGAACGATCCGACAGCAGATCGAAATAGCGCCACATGATGATATCCGAGATCGACATCACCTTGCCGAAAATCTCGTCGGGCGGATCCTGGATGGCGATATAATTGTTCAAGGATTTGGACATCTTCTGCACGCCGTCCAACCCTTCGAGAATGGGCAGGGTGATGACGCACTGCGGCTCCTGGCCATACTCTTTTTGCAGTTCGCGGCCCATCAGCAGATTGAAGGTCTGATCCGTGCCGCCCAACTCCACATCCGCATGCAGGGCCACGGAATCATACCCCTGCACCAGCGGATAGAGGAACTCATGGAGGGCAATCGGACGCTCGGCCTTGTAGCGCTTGGTGAAATCGTCCCGTTCGAGCATGCGCGCCACGGTCTGTTTGGCGGCCAGCTGAATCATCTGCGCAGCGGTCATGCTCCCCATCCAGGCGCTGTTGAAGACCACGCGAGTGGTGGACGGATCGAGGATGCGGAACACCTGGGCCTTGTAGGTTTCGGCATTGGCAGCGATCGCTTCGGGTGAGAGCGGTTTGCGGGTTTCGCTTTTTCCGGTGGGGTCGCCGATCAGGCCGGTGAAATCGCCGATCAGAAAGATCACTTCGTGACCAAGTTCCTGGAACTGGCGCATTTTCTGCAACAGGACCGTATGCCCCAAATGCAGATCCGGTGCCGTGGGATCGAAGCCGGCCTTGATCTTCAGCGGGGTGCCGGTTTTGAGCGAGCGATCGAGTTTGAGCGCCAGCGCCTCTTCGGAGAGGATCTGTACCGTGCCCCGGCGCAGGATGGCCAGCTGTTCTTGAACGGATTTCATCGGTATTTTTTTCCGGATGGAGTTGAACGGATCCTGCAACGGATCCAAAGTGTGACTATAGCGAAACCGGATCGATATTTCCACCGCGTTGTGGCTGTTTCGGGTGCGGATCGGGTTTACAAAATTTGACAAACCATGTGGTTGACAACCGTTTGGTAAAGCGATCACGTGTTCGCGGGATTGTTTTGCAAAAGGCGCAAAACAATCCCGCAATCCTTGGCGGCGCGCGGCGCATTTTTCGCAAAAGGCGCGAAAAATGCTTCTTGTAAAGAGCGCGCTAAAGTCAAAACCCTGGGAGATGAATCTCCCAGACCCTCTCTTTTTTTTTACCAGTAAAAACGAATCATGTCAGGCTGTCAAATCAGCTCTGTCGACCCACTACTCTGGTGGGTTGTCAGCGCAATCCACCATTGGCTTTTAGGAGGGATGAGCAGGATGGATGAGGCACGGATTGCCGTGGGTTTGATGTCCGGAACCTCTGCGGATGGCATCGATGCCGTGCTGGTGCGTACCGATGGCGTAACACCGCCGCGCGTGCTGGCCGATCTGCATCAGCCCTATCCCGAACAGCTCCATCAACGCATCGTGACGTTGTATCAGCCGGGCGACAACGAAATCGACCGGCTGGGCGTGTTGCATCGCGATCTGGGCGAGATGTTCGCGGCTGCGGCCCTGGAGGTGTGCCGGCGTGGTGGACTGACCCCGGCACGTGTGGCGGTGATCGGCTCGCACGGCCAGACCGTGCGCCATCGTCCGCCGGATTTCACTTTGCAGATCGCTGACCCGTTCATCATCGCCGCGCGAACCGGGGTGGTGACGGTGGCCGATTTCCGCCCGGCGGATCTGGCCCGAGGGGGTGAGGGGGCACCGCTGGTGCCACTGTTCCATCAAGCGCTTTTCGCCCGTGCCGGACAGCGGGTCGCGGTGGTCAATCTGGGCGGCATCGCCAATATCACCGCGCTTGCCGGGAGCGATCGCACGCCGCTGGTCGCCGGGGATACCGGTCCGGCCAATACCTTGCTCGATCTGTTGGCCACCCGTCGCAACACAGGCCAGCGTGCCGTGGATCGTGACGGTCAGGCCGCGCGGCGCGGACGGGTTGATGAGGAGGCTTTGGCCTGGCTGATGGCCCACCCCTATCTGGCGCGTCCATTTCCCAAATCGACCGGGCGGGAGGATTTCGGCGTTGAGCTGCTTGAACGATTTTTGGTTGCCTTCCCCGAGATGGACGGGGATGACGGCTTTGCCACTCTGACGCGGTTTACCGTCGAATCGGTGGCCGAGGCGGCCTGTCGACTGTTGCCACCGTATCCGGAGCGGATGATTCTGTGTGGTGGCGGGGCGCGCAATGGGGCCATTGTCGAAGGGTTGGAGCGGCGATTGTTGCGCACCCGAGTCGCGGATGCCGAGGATCTCGGGGTGGATGTTGCAACCCTGGAGGCGCAGGCGTTTGCCTGGTTTGCGGTGCGGACGTTGCGGGGGTTGGTCTCGTCGGTGACTGGGGCGACCGGGGCTAAGGGGCCGGCGGTGTTGGGCGCGATCCATCCGGTGACAACGGAATAAACTACTCCGGCTTGGAATGTGTGATTTTTCTGGTAAAAAAAAGAGAGGGTCTGGGAGATTCATCTCCCAGGGTTTTGATTTTGACTTTAGATTTTAGCGCGCTCTTCAAAAGAAGCATTTTTCGCGCCTTTTGCGAAAAATGCGCCGCGCGCCGCCTTCGCGAGCATCGTTTCCGTTTTTTGGAAACGATGCTCGCATCTTGCACACGGCCTTGCGGGAAATGACGTTTTTCAGAATAGTTGCGGAATAAAAACACACTGATCTAGGTCGTGACACCGAATGAAACAAACGACCATCCTCATCATGCTGATCATCGCGCTTCTCGGGGGATACCGCTTCCTGACGCCCGATCCAACCAACACGCCCACAGTCTTCCCGCCGGCCTCCCAATCGCCAACACCACAAGTCGTACCATCCGCCGCCCCCCAACAAACCCAACCGGCCTCCCCGCCACCCATTGACATCCGCACCGCAGCCGAACGCCAACTGCGGCAGACACCAGCCTTCCCGGCCAATGGCCCGGTACAACCGGTGATCCACCACATCCACGATATCGGCTCCGGACCGATCGTGGTCAAGACCCACGCCCGAATCAACGGCCTGGAGGTGTTCCGCCACGAGACCAACCTGCTCTTCGATCGCGATCACCAACTCGTCTCGATCACCGGCGATCGCCCGATCCCGCCACTGCCAGCAGACCACGCCTTTCGTCTCGGCCCGGAAAAGACGCTCAACACGGCCTTCAAACGACTCGGCGGACAAGAACCGGTCGCGGGGTGGATCCAGGTGGATGAACGGGACGGTTACCAATACTTCAGCGCCGATTTTTCGCAGGCCGAATACCGGTTGAGAAAACCGGCGCGCGTTCAATCCACCTTCTTTCCCGGCGCAAGCGAACTGATCCCGGCCCATGTGATCGAAATCAGCGGCGGCGACTTCGATCGCAACAACGTCGATGCACGCCTGATCGTGGTCTCCGCGCGCGACGGAACCATCCTGTTCGACAAGAATCAACAGCTGCACAGCGCCTTTGGCTACCGGGTCCATGCCCAGCCAGACGGCGAACGGACACCGATGAACGATCCCAACGGCACGCAAGGGATTCCCAACCCGACCGGTGCGCCCGCCACCCCCCCTTATCTGCCGGAAGCTGTGGCACAAAATCTGATCACGCTGCAAAACGGGCCGATCTCAACCGCCGATCCCTGGCTTGCCGATGGCGCCACCACGACGAACGGCAACAATGTCGATGCCAAGGCAGCGCTCTCGGTGACGGCCATCAATCAGGCGCTGGTCAACGGACGGACGCCCGTTTCATCGGCCAGCACCTTTGATTATCGTTTTGATTCAACCTTGGGACCGCTGGAAAATGCCACGCAGGTACACGCCTCGCTGGTGCAGCTCTTCTACACGATCAACTTTCTGCACGATCTGTTCTACGATCAGGGGTTCAACGAGGCAGCGGGCAACGGCCAGGCGAACAATTACGGTCGCGGCGGTCTGGGCAACGATCCGTTGGTGGTCACCTTGAGCGATGACAGCTCCGATCGCGACAACGCCAGTGTGAGCGTGAGCGCCGATGGCGCCTCACCGGATATGCTCATGGCGCTGTGGACCGGGTCGCAATCGCTCTCGGTGCAGGTGACGCCAGCCACGCCCACCTCAATCACCAACATCGGACGTGCCGCCTTCGGACCCGCGACCTATTCGGTCTCCGGCACGCTGGTGCGGGCGCTTGACGGGGTCGATCCGGTCAAGGACGCCTGTCAGAGCCTTATCAATGCCAATGAGCTGCGCGGCAAGATCGCGCTGATCGATCGCGGATTGTGTCTTTTCACCGACAAGGTGCGCCTGGTCCAGGCAGCCGGCGCTTTGGGTGCGGTGATCGTCGATCAAAAGGGCGAGACGAGTACCTTCACCATGTCCGGCAGCGACAGCACCCTCACCATTCCGGCGGTGTTGTTGCTCAAACCCGATGGCGCGGCCCTGGATACTTTGCTCGCCTCCGGCTCCACGGTGACCGTCTCTTTGGCGCGCGCCCAGAACAAGGATCGCAACGGCGCGCTTGATAACCTGGTGGTGGCCCACGAGTGGGGCCACTATCTGATGGAGCGGCTGATCGGCAACGGCTCGGGATTGAGCAACAATCAGGGCGAAAGTTTGAGCGAGGGGTGGGCCGATTTCGTGGCCATGCTGTTGGCCGTGCGTCCCGAAACCGGCAGCTCGGCCTATCGGGGCACCTATGCCATCGGCGCCTATTCGACCTCCAACACCCCCGAGGATCAACCCTATTACTATGGTCTGCGTCGTGCGCCCTATTCGATCGACTGGACGAAAAACGCCCTGACCTTCAAACACATCCAGAACGGCATCGCCCTGCCGACCAGCCATCCGGTGCAGGATACCGGCAGCATCAACTCCGAAGTGCACAATGCCGGCGAGATCTGGGGCGCAGCCCTGTGGGAGATCTATGCCGCCCTGCTGCGCGATGACGAACGTTTGAGCTTCACCGAGGCGCGGCAGCGGATGATCCACTATCTCGTCGCCTCGGGCAAGATGACCCCGAGCGATCCCACCTACACCGAGGCGCGCGATGCCTTGCTTTCGGTGATCAAGGCAGCGGATGGGGCGGATTACAAGCTGGCCAAGGCTGGCTTTGCCAAACGGGGCATGGGGGTGAATGCGGTCTCCCCCTCGCGTTACTCGACCAGCCATTCCGGGGTGGTGGAGAGCTTTGATGCCGATCAACCGATGAGTCTGGTGAGCGCGACCCTGGTGCCCAACAGCGACTCCTGCGATCGCGACGCGATCCTCGATCCCGGCGAGACCGCCCGGTTGAGCGTGACGCTGCGCAACGACGGTACGGCAAGCTCCAATGCCTTCAAGGCCATTTTCACCACCAGCGCGGATGCGACCCTCGCAAACAGCGGCGTGATCGACTTCCCGGCGGTCAAGAGTGGCGGTACTGTGACCGGTACGCTTGATGTCACCTTGAAGAGCGCCTCTTTTTTCGGATTGTTGACGCTCAAGCCGGTATTCGACGTGGCTGTATCGGGCATCGGCGGTGAAAGTTTCTCCTGGCACGTCAATCACGATCGGGTGGCCGCCTTCCGGCAGGATACGGCGAGCAACCCGGTCAGCGATTGGAGCGCAATCCTCGTGACCGGACAGGCGAATGACGGCTGGAGCCTCATCGAAGCCGACGGCCTGCGCTGGCATGCGGTGGCGGATGCCGATCACCGGAGCGAGGCGATCCTGACATCACCGCCGTTGCGGGTGGCTGCCAGCGGCAGTTTGAAAATCCGCTTCGACCACCGCTATGCCTTCGAGAAGGATTCGGACGGCTTGTGGGATGGTGGGGTGGTGGAGATCAGTGTGGATGGCGGTGCCTGGAGCGATCTGGGCAAGAGTTTCATGCCGGGGTATACCGGGACCATCATCTCAGATGTCTCGGTTCTGACCACCCGTTCGGCCTTTGGCGGGGTGAGCAGCGGTTATCCGGCGGTGATCACCGAAAGTGCGGATCTGGGCAGCCTGTATAACGGCCATGAGATCCGCATCCGTTTTCGTGCGGCCTCCGACGATCTGGTGGGGGAGCGCGGCTGGATGATCAAAAACCTTCGCTTCGAGAATCTCACCAATCTCCCCTTCACGGCGCTGGTGGCCAATGCCGGGGTATGTCAGGGGAGCGGGGGCAGCAGCAACGGACGGGTGTTGAGCGGCATCGTGCGCGGGGTGAAAAACGGCGAGAAGGTGCGTTTGCAGGCAATCTCCAGCCAATCGACGGTGACAGCCAGCGTTGAGCTGACCGGCGATGGCCATGATTCAGCCTTTGCGATTGCCGGTCTGGCGGTGGTGGATGGCTATCGGCTGCGTGTCACCTCGGAGAAGTACTGGAACGGTGACTGGGGCGACCGGATCGGCGGGGAACCGTCGGCGCTGGTCTACGGCACGGCAGCCAAGGGGGTGGATCTGACTGCTGGCAACGTGGCCGGGATCAACGTGGGGGTGGTGGAGCGTACCCCATCGCTCTATCCGGATCGCGACAACGATGGCTGGCCGGATGCTTATGACAACTGCCCGGATAGCGCGAATGTCGATCAGGCGGACCGCGATGGCGATGGCATCGGCGATCTTTGCGATCTGGACAACGACAACGACGGCATGCCGGATACTTATGAAAAAACGTATGATTTCAATCCATTGGATGCCAGTGATGCCAACCGGGATGCCGATGGTGACGGGGTGAGCAACGTGGCTGAGTACCGGCAGGGGAGCGATCCGCGCGTGGCGAATGTCACGGTGACCCAGAAGCTGACCCCAATCGAACAAAACCCGCTCAGCGTGGCGGGTGAAAAGATCCGCCTCCGTTTTGTCCACTCCCGATCCGATGGCGAAAAGGCCCTGCCTGGCAAGGGATTGCGTTTTCATTTTGACAGCAAGCGGTTATCGTTTGTCGATCTGCAACCGTTGACCCTTGATTCCGGGGGGCAACCGGTCGCCATCGAGGAGGCGGACGCAGGCGATGCGGATCTCGATGCGACCACGGATCGGTATGTGCGCGTGATGCACAATGGGGCTGCGCTGGCCGAGGGGTCGGAGTGGGCCATGACCTTTGCCCTGCGGGCCGATACACCGTTGAAAACCCTCACCACGATGAATGTGAGCGTGGTGGAGTCACGGGCTGATGAGAGTCTGGTGAACGTCCCGCTGACGATCACCGCCTCGGGTCTGGATTGGGACATCGACGGCGATGGCATGGTGCGCCCGTTGACCGACGGCTTGTTGATCCTGCGTCATCTGGCCGGCTGGAGCGGTAGCGCGCTGGTGACCGGAGCGGTGGATGACGCAGCCGGTCGTGCCGACCCGGCGGTTTTGAGTGCCTGGTTGAGTGCGGCACGCACGTTGTTGGATGTGGATGGCGATGGTGTGGTGGATCCCTGGAGCGATGGGGTGTTGATCGTGCGGTATCTGTTCGGATTTCGTGGAGAGGCGCTCATTAGCGGTCTGACGCTCACCAAGGGGTGTCGTGCCGATGGCGCAGCCATGGTGCACTATCTGGAGGCCGTGGGCAGCGCGGGTCACGCCTTGGGGCTTGCACCATGATCCCAGATCCAGCAGTTGCGAGCGATCACCGTGACAATTTTTTGATCCATCTGGCAAATCGGAAGGTTTTTATTGGTGAAAAAAAAGAGAGGGTCTGGGAGATTCATCTCCCAGGGTTTTGCTTTTATCTTTTAGCGCGCTCTTCTCAAGAAGCATTTTTTCACGGTTTTTGCGAAAAAATGTGCCGCGCGCGACCTTCGTCTGCTTCGTTTCCGTCTTTTGGAAACGAAGCAGGCAGTTTGCACACAGCCTTGCGGATCAGGCTGTCAAATCAGCTTGGTTAATCCACTACGCATCCCAAAATGGGTGCGGTTTGGCACATGCAATCACCCGCAACTGCCGGATCTGGGATGATGTTACTGCGTCTGCTTTACGCTGCGATCGGCTTGATGGGGATGCTGGGGATGTTCGTCTACCTGCACGATGAGTCGCGCGATCTGGAGGTGACGCGGCACCGTTTCGGCAAGGAGGGAAATCCTGGTGTTGTCTGGCGGATCGTGCAGGTGAGTGATCTGCACATCATCGGCGGTGCCGAGATCGAAGAGCGGGTGATTGCGGAGATCAACGGTTGGGATCCGGATCTGGTGGTACTCACGGGTGATATGCTTTCGCGGCGTGAGAGCCTGCCGGAGTTGAGTGCGTTTTTGGAGAAGCTTGACAAGAGATCGAAAAAATATGCCATTCCAGGCAATTGGGAGTATTGGGTGGGGTTGCGCAAGTCGGAGATGCGCCGTTTTTATGATCAGCATGGGATCAAGTTACTGGTCAACGAGGCGACTCGCACGCAGAAAGAGGGTCAAACATTGTTGGTGGTGGGTTTGGATGATGCCCGACAGGGGCATCCGGACTGGGAGCGTGCCATGGTCGATTTTCAGGCGTGGCATGATCCGGTATTGATTCTGGCCCACAATCCCGACACCATGGCCATGGTGCCGGCCCGTGAAAAGGTGGTGGCCAATCGGTTGATGCTCTCCGGGCACACCCACGGTGGACAGATCGTCTTGTTCGATTTTTTGGCTTCGCGCAACCATCCTTGCATCGCCGGTTGGTGTCGTGATCAAGGGATGCCGATGTACATCTCGCGGGGTATCGGTACGTCGGTGATTCCGTTGCGGTTTGGTGCCCGGCCAGAGTTGACGTTGTTTGAGTGGCAGTGGTGAGGATGAGGATTCCGGACTCAACGGTTGCTGGGGTCCGGGGGCGATGATCGCTCCCGGACCCTGCAATCGTTCGGTCTAAAGATGGCGGGATGCGTAGTTTTTCTCAAGGCTGCGTGCAAAATGCGGGCGTCGTTTCCAAAAAGCGGAAACGACGCCCGCGAAGGCCGCGCGCGGCGCATTTTTCGCAAAAAACGCGAAAAATGCTTCTTATAAGAGCGCGCTAAAGTCAAAAGCAAAACCCTGGGAGATGAATCTCCCAGACCCTCTCTTTTTTTTTACCAGTAAAAACGACACATTCCAAGCTGGTTACGGTTTAACGCCCACCCCGACTTTGCAAAAAGGCCACCATCTCGGAACGATCGTGCTCACCGGCAATCGCGCACGGCGAACGTCCGGCCAGATCCGGCTGGTTCACCAGCGCGCCGCGCGCCAACAGCATCTCCGCTTCCTCGATCCATCCGCGACTCGCGGCAAAATGCAACGCGGTCTTGCCAAACCGGTTTGCCGAATCGACCTCGGCGCCACCGGCCAGCAACAGCTCGGCTACCGCCACATGACCGTGAAACACCGCGCAATGCAACGGCGGTCCGCCATCGGCATTGCGGGCATCGACCTGCGCGCCGCGCGCCAGCAACAACGCCACCATTGCCCCGTCCCCCTCCTGGGCGGCCTGAAACAACGGGGTTTCGCCATGCCGATCACGAGCATCGATCACAGCACCGGCATCGATGAGCAGGCCGGCAATCTCCAGATGTCCCCACGAGGCGGCCCAATGCAATGGGGTCTCGCCATCCAGATCGCAGGCGTTCGGATCCGCGCCCAGGGCCAGCAGTCGCGCGGCCAGCTCTGCAAAGCCGCGCACCGCCACCCAGTGCAGCGGCGTCCAGTGCTGCGGATCGGTCACATTGACCGTCACGCCGGCATCGAGCAGACGTTCGGCCAGCTCGATGCACCCCTCCTGAATGGTGCGATGCAGCGGGGTCCACCCTTCGGCATCCACGGCATTCAGATCGCCTCCTTCGGCCAACAGTCGTTCCACCTCCTCGGGTACTGCCCAAACCCCCTCCTGATCCTCGGCCATTCCCCCACTCCTTTTCATCCTCCGGGTGTACACGATCCCTGGACGCTCATTCATCGGAATCCGTCTTGAACATGATCCGTGCAATTTCCTTGAGGTGCAACCGGAAAATCGGCACCGTTCCCCCTCATTTCAGTGTTAAACCGCAACCAGCTTGGAATGTGTCGTTTTTATTGGTGAAAAAAAAAGAGAGGGTCTGGGAGATTCATCTCCCAGGGTTTTGCCTTTAGCGCGCATCCCAAGCCGGGTGCAGTTTACACCCCCAAAATCCCCTCCTGCGCCATGCTCAAACAGCGATCCCCGGAGGTGATCAGATGATCGACCAGCCGAATGCCGATTGGAATCAAGGCGTGCATCAGGATTTTGGTCAAATGACGATCCGCTGCCGACGGGGTGGTGTTGCCCGAAGGGTGGTTGTGGGCCAGGATCACTTCAACCGCTTTGTGCCGCAAGGCGGCCTCGACCACCTGTCGTGGATGGACGTGGGCCTCATTGACCGTGCCGCGCGCCAGCAAAGCCGGAAAAAGCAGCCGGGCACGCTGATCCAGACAGAGCACGTAGAACACCTCTTCGGTGCGTCCGGCGGTCAGCGCACGCACGTAGGCCGAGGCCTTGAGCGGATCATTCAACGCTGGCTTGTCACGCCCCTCTCGATCGACCAGATAGCGCCGCGTCAACGGCGGGATCAGCGACAAAAAGCTGGCCGCCACATCCCCCATGCCGGGTATCGCGGCCAGATCGACTGGATCGGCCTCCAGGGCTGCGGAGAGCCCGCCAAACCGCTTGAGCAGCAGATGGGCCAGGGCATTGGTATCTTGTCTCGGCAGGACGTTGAACAACAGCAGTTCGAGCACCTGGTGATCTTCGAACCCCTCCAATCCCTCCTCCAGAAATCGCCGACGCAGCCGTTGCCGGTGGCCGTGATGCAATCCGGATTGATCGACTTTCTTGTCCATGCTCACGTTTCCTATGCCGAACCGATCCTAAAAATGTTAGCATGCGGATTTCTTCCAGATCCTTCCAAGCCCACCATGAACACGGAGTCCCCCTTGCTCGACGACATCGATCCCGCCACCCCGGCCAACGATCCCCCACCCGCGCCAGCCGAAGGGCACGATCTCCCCCTGCGGCGTCCAAGCTACTCCCATGAGGCCGAACAATCGGTGCTCGGGGCGGTACTGCTGGATAACAGCGTGATGGATCAGGTCACCGATATTCTGGTTCCGGAGGATTTCTACGTCGGCGCCCACCGGATCGCTTTTCAGGCCATGCTGGCGCTCCTTGATCGCGGCGACCCGGCGGATCCGGTGATCCTCAAACAGTATCTGGAGAAAAACAACGAACTGCATGCCGTGGGTGGAGCCGGCTATTTCGTGCGACTCATCGACACGGTGCCGGCCACGGCCAACGTCAAGGCCTATGCCCACCTGGTACGCGACAAGGCGACGCTGCGCGCCCTGGCGCAAGCCGCCTCGACCATTGCCGACGAGATCTACCGCGACACCACCCGCACCGTGGATGAGATGCTCGATCACGCGGAACAGCAGATCTTCGCGGTGGGCGAGAACCGCGCGCGGCGGCGTTCCAATTATACCGAGATCAAATCGATTCTGCCGCCCATTTTCGAGCGGCTGGAACGGCTGATGTCCCGGCAGGATCTGATCACCGGCGTGCCGACCGGCTTCACCGATCTGGACCGGCTGCTCTCCGGTCTGCAAAAATCGGATCTGTTGATTCTGGCTGGTCGTCCGGCCATGGGCAAAACCTCGCTGGTGATGAACATGGCCGCCAACGCTGCGCTCGATCATCAGACGCCGGTGGCGGTCTTCTCGCTTGAAATGTCCAAGGAGCAGCTCACCACCCGCATGCTTGCCTCGACCGCGCGCGTCGATGCCCAGGGTCTGCGTACCGGTCGGATCCGCGACGAAGATTACAACAAGCTGGTGCATGCAGCCCAGGATCTTTCCCGCGCACCGCTCTTCATCGATGACTCTCCTTCCCTGTCGATCATGTCGCTGCGTGCCAAGGCGCGGCGCTTGAAGCGCGAACAGGGGATTAAACTGCTGATCGTTGACTATCTCCAGCTCATGCAGGCCGATGGCGATCTGGAAAACCGCGTTCAGGAGATCTCACAGATCAGCCGCGGTTTGAAAGGGTTGGCCAAAGAGCTCGACATTCCGGTTTTGGCCCTTTCGCAGCTCTCCCGTAAGGTCGAGGAGCGGCCCAACAAGAAACCGCTGCTTTCCGATCTGCGTGAATCGGGTTCGATCGAGCAGGATGCCGACATCGTGTTGTTCGTTTATCGCGAAGAGGTCTACAAGGAAAACGATCCGTCGCTTGCCGGTCTTGCCGAGGTGATCGTTTCCAAGCAGCGTAACGGTCCCACCGGTACGGTACGGCTCACCTTCTCCAAGCAGTTCACCCGTTTCGACAATCACGCCTCGGCGGAGTTCGTTTCCGGTCTTGGTGGGTGAGACTGGTGGAGCTGATCAGGAACCAACGATTATTGGGGTCCGGAAGTGTTACGATAGACCATGAATCACCATTCATCCTCCTATACACCGGGCCGCCCCACCTGGCTGGAAATTGACCTGACCGCCATTGCCCATAATTTCAATGTGGCACAACGGGCAGTCGGCAGCCGGTGCGCGCTCTATCCGGTGATCAAGGCCAACGCTTATGGGCTGGGTGCCGTACCCGTGGCGCGCGCTCTGGCCGCAGCCGGTGCAGCGGGCTTTTGCGTGGCCATGGTCGAGGAGGCGATCCCCCTGCGTGCCGCAGGCATTCAACTGCCGATCGTGCTGTTGTCCGGCTTCATCCCCGGACTCGAACACCAGGTGATCGCCCTCGATCTGGAACCGGTGGTCTTCGACCTGGAGGCTGCCCGCCGCTTGAGCCGTTTGAGTCAGGCGCGCGGTGCCGACGCGCCGGCCCTGCCGGTGCATGTCAAGATTGATACCGGCATGGGTCGGGTGGGCTTTGCCGCGCGCGATCTGCCGGAGATGGTCGCGGCTTTGGATCGACTGCCCGGCATCCGGCTTGATTCGATTCTCTCGCATCTGGCGCGCGCTGACGAGGCGGAGGGCATTGAAACCACCCTGGGTCAAACCGAAGCGTTGCAAACCGCGTTTGCAGGCCTGGGCGAACGCGGCAAGGGTTTGCGAGTGTCGCTGGCCAACAGCGCCGGATTGCTCGGCACGGCGGTCACCCGGCTCGACTGGGCCCGTCCCGGCATCGTGCTCTATGGCGCCTCACCGTTCTATCCGCACCGCACCTGGCGGGATGAGGGGCTGCGGCCCGTAGTGCGCTGGCTGACCCATGTGCTCTCGATGCGCGAGGTTCCGAAAGGTACCCCTTTGGGATATGGTCATGAATTCGTCACTGGTCGCCAATCACGCATCGCCCTGCTGCCGGTTGGTTACGCGGATGGCTACGGACGGGTACTCAAGGGACGCGCGAAAATTTTGACACATGGCCGTCAGGCCTCCGTGGTGGGTCGGATCTCCATGGATCTGACGCTGGCCGATGTCACCGACATTCCGGAGTGCCGGATCGGCAGTCGCGTGACGCTGTTGGGCGCGGATGGCGAAGCGTTCATCGGTATCGAAGAGATGGCCGACTGGATGGAGACCATCCCCTATGAGGTTCTTTGTCGTCTGGGTCCGCGCATGCCGCGGCGTCATCTTTCCAACGTGCCTTAATTCCTCGCTTAACCTTCGATTTGGTTTACGTTTTCTGATTATCTGACTCTCGTCAACATCGAACGGCACACAATTTGCACACCCCCTTTGCACATCCCAACCGCCGAGCCTCGATCCATGCGCAGGCCGGTATTTGATTTTTTTTCATACAATGAGCAAAGGAGAATCCCTGTGACTGGCGCACCCATCGAGTCGGAGACCCCGCGTCAAGAGGCCCCGCAAGCGAATGCGGATATCATCATCAACCCCACCGAGGGTCAACGCCGCGCGGCGGCCATTCAGCGCCGGAAACGAATCGGCAAGCATCTTTCCGAAGCGTTGATCGCTGCGGTGGTGGGTGGTGTGGTGACGTTGATGGTGTGGAATCATGCGGCCCCTCCCGGTACGAAGAGTGCCGAGAGCGGTCGTCCGGTGGTGACTGCGGCCAATGAACTCAAGAGTGAGGGCAAGAGCGAGGCTGTTGCCACGACGCGCACCGAAACGGTGATTCCGGCGGGAGCTGCGGGTTTGCCTGCCAAGCCGGATACCGAGGCCAAAGGAGCGGCGCGTTCTGAGCTTGCCGAGCTTTTGCCCAAGAGCGAGCCGCTGGCGTTGTCGGAAAAGAGCGATCCCCAGGCTGCAGCCCGCATCGAGCGCATCGAACCGATTCCGGCTCCGATAGCCCTGGATGGCCGAAAGGTGGGCAGCGAGCTGAATCTGGCTGCCAAGGGAGCGGTTCGTTCCGAGGAGCTGGCCGAGGATGCCATCGGTGCCTCGATGGAAGGTGCCGGGGATGAGCCGTTGGATGACGGTTTGTCGGTGGAGAAGGCCAAGAATGCGTTGAAGGCCGAGGCGGGCAAGGGGCATTCGGCTGAAGTTCCGGTGATCAAGGCCAAGGTCGAGACCGCCAAGCCGGCGGAAGCCGCTGTCAAGGCACCAGCATTGCCGCGCATGCCAGAGCCCAAGCCGTTGGCACATGCCACCGAGGCCAAGGCTGCTGGTGCGCCTGCAAATGCTGCCCTGGCAATCGCACCGGTGAAGTCCGAGAACAAGGCAGCTGCTGCGACGGCGATCGCACCCAAGAGCGATGCCAAAGCCGCTGCGCCGTTGGCGCAGGAGGCCAAGGGCAACTTCCCGCAGTCGCAGGCGGATGGTCACTATCTGGTGACCGCCGGTTCTTACTCCAATGCCCTGGGTGCCGAGAGGATTCAAAAGAAGCTGGCCGATGCCGGGATTCCGGTGCGCATGCGCAAGAGCCAGATGAACAATCACACGGTGCATCATCTGTTGACCGGTCCGTTTGCCACGGCGGAGCTTGCAGGGCAGGCGGTATCGACCATCAAGGAGCGTACCGGTGTTGAGGCCCGTTATGTGACGGTTGCCGAGACGCAGGCTTCCAGGGGTGCCAAGAAACCGCTGACCCTGGCCAAGCCGGCTTCCGCGCCGGCTTGGCCAGGTGCTGCCAAGGAGGCTTCAGCCAAGAGTGTCACCGCGCATCCGACAGTCGCCAAGGCTGTTGCCGCCGCGCCGGCCAAAGCCAGGGAGGCGACCGTTGTTGCCAAGGGTGCGGCTCCGGCCAAGGCCAAGGAGGCGACCGTTGCCAAGGGTGCCGCTCCGGCCAAGGCCAAGGAGGCGACCGTTACCGTTGCCAAGGCGCCGATCAACAAGGGTGCCAAGGAGGCGACCGTTGCCAAGGGTGCCGCTCCGGCCAAGGCCAAAGAGGCGACCATTGCCAAGGCTGTTGCCCCGGTGACCACTCCGGTTGCGATTGCGCCGGCCAAGGAGACCACGGTTGCCAAGGGTGCCGCTCCGGCTGCGACCGCCAATCCGCTCAAGGAGGCCACTGCTGCCAAGGAGATCACCATTCCGCGCACCGGCGAATTCGTTGCCCATGCCGGCTCCTTCAGCAATCCGGCGAACGCCAATCAGCTGCGGCGTCGTCTGACCGAGCGGGGCATCTCCTCCTACACCAAGGTGTCGACCATCAATGGCAAGGAGTACACCCATGTGATTCTCGGTCCGTTCCCGAATCAGCACGAGGCGGACGTGAAGATGGGCACCTTCCAGAAAGAGACCGGCATTGTGGCCAAGGCCATGCCGATTCACTAAAGAGGTTGACGTATCCACGCGGGTTGTTGATCCGCGTGGTTTTTTCCTCCTCGCTCCTCCGGGCATCGGTTCGGTCTTCCCCCGAAGCGGTGTCCGGAATTTTTGTTTCTGATGCCCATGAAACCGATCCCCTCCCGCTTTGTCTGGTTGTCGTGTGCGGTTCTGCTCCTTTCCCCTGCCACAGGCGTGGCCAACGAGGAGTCGAAAGCCGGCACACAAGAGCACAAAACCCCTGTCTCCAGCGGTGCGACGAGCAGTCAGGGGAGTGCAACCACCTCCGGCAGCAGCACCACGACCGGCAGCGGCTCGACGACCGGCAGCGGCTCGACGACCGGCAGCGGCTCGACGACCGGCAGCGGCTCGACGACCGGCCAGGGATCCCCGCAGTCCGGCAGCACTGCTTCGGCCTCCACGGGTATATCCCGTTTTGCCTCACCGCCGACGTTTGCCTCACCGCCGACGTTTGCCTCACCGCCGACGTTTGCCTCACCGCCCACTTATGCCGCCCCACCCGCCTTTGTGGCCCCCCAGGTCAAGGGACAATGACAAAGTAGCACTAATAAAAACTACACATTCCAAGCTGATTGCGGTTAGGTTAACGTGAGACACTACCGAAGAGCTCGCTAAAGTCAAAAACAAAGTCCCAAGGGCTTTGCCCTTGGATCCCACCAGGGGGATAATCCCCCTGGACCCCTATTAATGGATCTACGCATCCCGTGATGGTTGCGGTTTAAATACAAGTATATATCGATCAATGTGAACCAGGGCCGTCCCCTTTCCAGTCATGTTCCATGTTGTCCTCTATCAACCTGAAATTCCTCAAAACGCGGGGGCGGTATTGCGTACCTGCGCGGCCACCGGCAGTACCTTGCATCTGATCGGACCGTTGGGGTTTCGCCTGGATACGGCGGGAATCCGGCGCGCCGGGATGGATTATCGCGAATGGGCGAACGTTCAGCGTTGGGCCGACTGGCAGGCGTTTCAAGTCGCGCTGCCCGTGAATGCGCGGTTGTTCGCCGCCACCACCAAAGCGGAACGTTCGTATGTAACCTCTGCTTTTGAGGCCGGGGATTGGTTGTTGTTCGGACCCGAAGGGAGTGGGTTGCCGGCTGCAATCCTGGAACACTGTGCCGAGCGTTGCCTGCGAATTCCGATGCATCCGCGTGCACGAAGTCTCAATCTGGCGCAGAGTGTGGCGGTGGTGCTTTACGAGGCGTTACGGCAGGTGGGATTTCCGCAGATGGGATGAAAGGGAGGGGAGGGGAGATTTGTAACAATTACGGGGTCCGGGAACCGGAAGTCCCCGTCGGAGGTTTGGAGACAGCGCCTTCAAGTTAATATATTTAGTCATTAACCGCGCCAAGCTTGAGATGTGTAGTTTTTTCTGGTGAAAAAAAGAGAGGGTCTGGGAGATTCCTCTCCCAGACCCTCTCTTTTTTTCACCAGTACGACACATTCCAAGCAGGGGGCGGTTTACTTCTTTTCCTTCTCTTTTTCCTTCAACTCCTCATCAATCACACTCTTGAACTTCTCAAACGGCTGCGCACCCACCACCCGCACACCGTTGATGAAGAAGGTGGGGGTGCCGGTCACACCCAACTTCTTGCCATCGCTCAAGTCCGCCATGACCCGCGCAGCATGCTTGCCACTGTCCAGACATTTATCGAAGGCCGCCTGATCCAACCCAACCGTCTTGGCCGCCTTTTTCAACTCCGGCGGATCGAGATTGGTCTTGTCGTCAAACAAAATATCGTGCATGGGCCAAAACTTGCCTTGATCCGCCGCGCACTGCGCCGCCTCGGAGGCCTTCGGCGCCTTGGCGTGGAACGGCAGCGGATAGTGACGGAATACCATGCGAATCTTGTCGCCGTAGGCTTCAGAAACCTTCTTCAAGGTGACCTGGGCACGCCGACAATAAGGACACTCGAAATCGGAGAATTCAATGATCGTCACCGGCGCCTTGATATCCCCCTTGGCCAAATCTTCCGGTCCAGTCACCGTGAAACGGGGCGCCTTCAAAAGAATCTCTGGCTCATATTTCTGCAACAGCTTGGTCAACACCTTGCTCTCGGCATCTTTTTTGGCTTCATCATGCAGATGTTCCTTCACCTGCTCTTCCAGCCCCTCGCCGTTGTTGGGCAGCTGATCCTTGTTCTTCTGAATGAAGCTTTTCACCTCCTCAGCAGTCGGCTCTGGCACCTTGCCCATCAACTTTTCGACCACTTGTTCAGGCGGCACCTTCTCCTCGGTACCCTTGACCTTGAGAATGTGCTCCAACACCATTTCGCGCACCTTGGTCTCGCGCAGCTCGTGAATCTTCACCGCCAACGCACGATCAACCTCTTCCAGCGAAAGGGTCCAACTCCCCACCTTGGCCACGGGCTCGGCATTGGCCGGCAGCGGCGAGCTTATCCACATCAGGACCGCACCCAATGGTATCCAGATCCATTTTTTCCATCTGGATAAAAGCACGTTTCCATCCTCCCGGGAATTCGGCTTGATTGCAACATTCAAGCGGTTCATTTCGTATAAATCTCCGTGGCTCGTTGTTTGAATGCCTCAACCATCCGCTTGGAAGCCTCTCCGAACACCGGTCCGAGAGTCAGATCCAACAGACGGTTCTTGAACGAAAAACTGATGAAAAAATCAATGCGCGTCCCCCCCTCGGCGGGCGAAAAACGCCATTCGCTCTCCAGATCGCGAAACGGTCCGGAGACCAACTGAATGTGGATCAATTCGTTTTCGACGATGCGATCCTCGGTGTAAAAAGTTTCACGCAGCCCCTTGAAGGCGAAGGTCATCTCCGACAGGAAACGATCTTCCTTCTCATCGTACTTGCGCGCCTTGACGATCCAGGGAATGAACTCCGGATAGCGATCCATGTCCGCCACCAGAGTATACATCTGTTCCGGCGTGAAGGGAACCAGCGTGGTTGATGTATGTTTGGCCATGAAATTGGTTATGGTTTGGGGTTCATCGGCGATAGACAATGGCAGCCCGGGCTTTGAAGGCGTCAAGCATCCGTTTCGAGGCTTCGGAGAAGACCGGACCCATAATCATCTCTTTCATGCGGCTTTGAAAACTGAAGTCGATGAAAAAATCGACCCGCGTACCATTGTTCGGTGCGGGTGCGAACGACCAGGTGCTCACCAGATACTTGAAGGGACCATCGCGCAAGTTGATTTCGATGCGCTTGCCAGGATCGATGATATCAAGGGTACGAAAGGTTTCGCGAATTCCCTTGAAAGAAACGGTCATTTCCGCCAAAAACTGGGTTGGGGTACGATCCCAAACCCGCGTGGCCGCGCACCACGGTAAAAAGTCGGGATAACGTTCCACATCGACCACCAGGGCGTACATCTGCTCCGGTGCGAAAGGAACATTCTCACTGATGCGAATGCGCGGCATAAGCGTAAGATTCCGAAAGCAAGATCCGAGTTGTGATTGCGGACAGATTCCAATATGCTCCCAAACCATCAGGAGGTTTTTGATCCAGGACGATCCGCAATCCGTCGGTTGGATCACCATCCGTTAGTATGACAACTCGGAGGCGTTATGCAAAGGAAATTCCCATCCTGGCACGGCAACTTCGCACGAAAGGTGCTCCTGCCATGCTGACCCGTCGTGAGGCGGACGGGCAGGCTTGGCCCGAATCCGATGCCCTGCGCGCCAATCTGGCGGTCACCGCAGTCGACCTGGTGGTGATCGAGGCCCGTTTATCGCCCTTAATGGAGGTGGTGCAAGGATTTGCCGGTATCCTCAAGGATCTGGAACGGCTGCTCAGAGAGCTGAATCACCCGTTTCGCAACTGGCTTTTGATCCTGCCGGAATTGAAGGGATTCGTGCTGAAAAACGCGGTTCGTTACGCCACCCATGCGCGTGGTCCAGAGTGTTTCGAGCTGTTCGGGGGTTTTTTCTTCCAGGCCTTGGAGGAGGTCAACAAACCACAGGTCACCCGTTTGGTTCTCGATGGCCTGACCGCCTATCTCGACAAGCAGGTCAATCAAATCGCCCCGGCAAGGTTTCCCGATTTCGCACCGGTTTTTGATCGCATCATGGCACGTCTGGCTGAAATGTCCGACGAACGGCTGTTGATCCTCTCACAAAGTCATCTGCCGTTGCGTCGCACCTTCGCACGCATGATCGAACGGTGTCACGAGAACGGTCAACCCTTCCCGTTCGAGCCCGACCCCTATTGCCGACTGGCAATCCGCTCGCTCACCGCCACCTATGATCTCTGGCTTGATCAGGCCGACCCGGTTTGGTACACGGTGCGCGGCCATCACGAATGCGATGCCATCTCGCACCGTACGCTGCGCACCGCCAGCGAGACCTTGAAGAGCCTGGCTTTGGAGTCCCCCTCCGAAGAGATGCTCGGGCGACTGGCCATGCTTCCGGCCTATCTGGACATCATTCGCAGCTATCGTGATGCGGCCAACGCCTTGGGACGACTGCAACCCAACAAAAACGGCACCGATGGCGACACCGATTCCGAGCAGCTGGCTGAAGGCCGCAAGCTGAGATTTCTGTTTCACATTTTGGAGACCGACGGGCTTTCCATGATCCACGAGGAGACCCTGCGCGAGATCAATCGCACCCTGGCACATCTGGTCGAATTGCAACAAAGCTACGAGGAACTACGCGAATCGTTTCTGCGCACCTTCGCCTTCCTCAAGGTCAACGTGGTCAAATATCCCCACACCGCCTTGCAGTGCATTGAGGCGCTGGGCATTGAGGTGTTCAAACGCGACAACAGCCGTCTGGTCGAGGCCTTTTTGGAACAGGCGGTACGTTTCGGCTTCCAGTACCGCGCCGTGACCGGCGTGGGCAGCGACTGGCAACCGATCTGCAATCCGGCCCATCTGACCAACATCCGCGTCTGGCTCAACCTGATCAATCTGAATCCCAAATGGTGCTCGACTCTGTTGTCGGCCCTGATCATCAACTTGAAGCTCTCCGGCACCCTGATCCGCGATACCGATCTGTTTCAGAAGGAGGTCACCCGCCTGCTCAATGGCGAGGTGGCCCCGGTGTTCAACCTGGTGAAACAGTTCGCGCGGTTGCTTCCGGTCTACTACAACGAGATCGGCGCCGAGGGCGAGCTGCGCGATGTCTCCACCGAACTCGACGAGATCTCCAAACGCCAGGATCGGTTGATCCACTTCCTGCGCAAGGCCTGTCATGTGGAGAGCACCAACCTCATGGTCGAACTGGTGCAGGAAATCCTCGATTTCTGGCACTCCGGCGACTTGAACGATCTGACCGGCCTGATCGCCCACTCCACGTTGGAGTCGATCCAGGTTCCGGGACCGTGGTTCGATGGCGTGCATCAGGTGACACGATACCTTTTTGCCAAGCTCGCCATCGATGACCCGGTGACCCTGCTCACCCTCCCTTTGGAGCGGATTGAACCGGTGATCCAGGCGACACCCGAAGTTGCGGAGGGTGAGCGACGCCGGGTGTTTCTGCTGATCCGGCTCTATCAACTGCTTGATCACAAGTACAATCCGAGCCGGCACGGGGTGCTCGGACTGGTGAAAAAGGCGAGTGAAGAGGGCATTTACGGCATGGATTGGCTGGCCGAGGTGCTGGAGAGCGGCGAAACGCGCGACGATGTGCGCTTGAACGCCCTGCTCGACGCCATGGAGGCGCTGAAACGGGTGGTGTTGAGTCGCGAAACCTTCCCGGCCATGGAGGAGATCTATCAGAAGCGGCACATCGCGGTGGATATCCCGTCGGTCTACGGGCGCTATCAGGAGCGCAAGTTTGACGCACTCTCCCTGCTGTTCCGGCTCGAGGATCTGGCCAACGTCCACCTGGAACGCTTGGTGGAGCGGATTCCGGAAGGGTTCATCACCCGAGCGGCCTTCTTCCGCATCGACAAGTACATTCAGTTTTATTTGCGCGCCCTCGATCTGGACGGGGTGATCTCCCGCCGCCTGGAGAATCTGCGCAACGTGCTGACCCGTTTTCTGGAACTCAATCAATTTTCTTTTCACCAATATTTGGATATCTTCCGCAACTTCTCCGACGGCATCAAGGAGATCATCCACGCCTACTACGTGATCCACCACCGTGAGAATCTGGCGGTGATCGTGCCGATGATCCCGGAGTTGGCCATGGTACCGCGTTACGCCGCGCTCAAAGACCACGATCCAACCTCTTCTTTGGAGCGGGTCACCGAATCGTTCATGCGCGATCTGATCGCTGAAACCTTCGGTCTGCAATCCTTCGACCGCTTCATTTCGCGCATCCTGCGCATCCTGACGCGCCAGGAGGGCAAACTGCCCGGCGAAATGATGAACAAACTGATGACCTACGATCCGGCCAAGCTTTTCTGCCCGATCCACGATCCGGAACCACGGGTGTGCGATTTGATCCATCTGGGCAACAAGGGGTTCAATCTCACGGAGCTGGCGGCCATGGGACTGCCGGTGCCCGCCGGGGTGATCACCACCACCGAATTCTTCCGCTGTCGCGAGGTGGTGCGCTCCTATGCGTTGGCGGGCGAAGATTTCATCCAACGGCTGCGCGACCGGGTACATGTCATTGAAGAGGAGACCGGCCTGAAATTCGGCTGTAATCGCAATCCGCTGCTCTTGTCGGTGCGCAGCGGTGCGTTGATCTCCATGCCTGGCATGATGCAGACCGTACACAACGTCGGCATTAACGAAGCGATCGTGCGGGGCTTGGCCAACTGGTCGGGGAATCCATTTTTTGCCTGGGATAATTACCGTCGTTTCGTGCAGTCGTGGAGCATGACCTTCGATGTCAATCGCGGGGTGTTCACCGATCTGATGCGCCGTGCCAAACGGCGCCACGACGTGCGCAAAAAACGGGAGTTCACCCCCGAGCAGATGGCCGATCTGGCTCGCGAATACCACCAGGCCGCGCTTGAGATCGGCATCGAAATCCCGCAGGATCCCTGGGAGCAGCTGATGGCGGCCATCAACCAGGTGATGGACTCCTGGAACCTGCCCAAGGCCAGGGAGTATCGTCGCATCATGAACATCGCCGATGACTGGGGTACGGCGGTGGTGTTGCAGCGCATGGTCTACGGCAATCTGCACGCCCAATCCGGCTCCGGGGTTTTCTTCACCGCCCACCCGCATCGCAAGCTCGATCGGGTGGTACTTTGGGGCGACTATGCCACCGGTGACCAGGGCGAGGATATCGTCGGCGGTCTGGTCTCGACCGAAGCGATCTCTTTGGAGCAGTGCCGTTATGATCGCCGCGATCCGGAGAGCTGCCTGGAGGTGCGTTTTCCCAGGATCTACAATGCGCTGCGTTGCACCGCGCGTCGTCTGATCCTGCAACAGGGGTGGAACCATCAGGAAATGGAGTTTACTTTCGATGGTCCGGAGGAGGAGAATCTCTTTTATCTGCAAACCCGTGATATGATCACGGCCAAAGGCCGCAATGCCTCACGTGCGGTATTTTGCGATTCACCGGATCTGTCCGCCAGTCTTCTCACCCAGGGGATCGGCGCGAGCGGCGGGGTGTTGTGCGGATTGGCGGTGTTCAGCATGGAGGAGATTTCGCGCAAACGGCACGAAGATCCGGATGTGCCTTTGATCCTGATCCGTTATGATACCGTGCCTGAGGATATCCGCGAAATCTCGCGCGCCGATGGCCTGTTGACCGCACGGGGCGGTCAGACCTCGCATGCGGCGATCGTTGCCGCCCGTCTGGAGAAGACCTGCGTGGTCGGATGCGAACTTTTGACCGTCCGGGAGAGTTCCAGCCGTTGCGAAATCGACGGCGTGGTCATTCAATCTGGGGATGCCATCAGCATCGACGGCAACCGGGGATTGTTGTACAAGGGTTGGCACCCGGTGACCACTGTGGTCACGGGTGATGCGGGTTTGTGAGTGACGGGACTTTACTGTTACAAAGGGTCCGGGGAGCTCAGATCCGCGGCGGAGGTTTGGAGATGGAGCCTCCAAGGTTTTGACTTTCGCGCGCGGTTTAAAAAATGGTCGCGGTATAAATCTTGATTGGATCCTGACAAGTCTTGCTTGGATCCTGAATGGTTACGTTCGAGAGTTACATACAAGGAGAATCAGTCATGAAATTGGGCATCAACGGCATGGGTCGCATCGGCAAGCTCTCTTTGTGGACCCATGTAGCGCGCAAGCGCTTTTCCGGCATCGTGGTCAATCTGGGTCGCGAGGTGGGACAAAACCTTCAGGATCTGGCCCAGACGGTTGAAAAAGACAGCACCTATGGACGCCTGACCCAATATCTGCACGGCGTGCGCGGCCAACGGGTAATCGAGAATCTCAACGAAACCGATGGCACCATGACCATCGACGGCGTGCCGGTGCAATTTTTGCGGCATGGACGCAATCCAAAGGAACTCTCCTGGCGCGAGCATGACGTTCAGTTGGTGGTCGATTGCACGGGTGTCTTCATCGATCCGACCCGTTCCGCCGATACCCCGGAAGGCTCCCTGCGCGGCCATCTGGAGGCCGGCGCCCGCAAGGTGATCCTTTCGGCACCGTTCAAGATCAAGAGTCAGGGACTCGCCATGCCCACCGATGCCGTGACCACGGTGATGGGAATCAACGAAGAGATATACGATCCGGGCAAACACTCCCTGATTTCTGCGGCCTCTTGTACCACCACCTGCCTGGCCTTCATGATGAAGCCGATCATGGATCACTTCGGCGTGGATCGGATTCTGTCGGCATCGATGGTGACCGTGCATGCCTCGACCAGCAGTCAGACCGTGCTCGATGCCGTACCGTTGGCCAATGCCAAGGATCTGCGCAAGAGCCGGAGCATCATGAACAACATCATCCTCACCACCACCGGCGCGGCCAAGGCGTTGCGCCTGGTGCTGCCGGAGATGGGGGATGTGGGCTTTATGGCCGAATCGGTGCGCGTGCCGACCACCACTGGTTCGTTGACAATTCTCACGCTGAATCTTCAATCTGAAAGTCGGGACCGTCCGATCAACCGCAACGATATCAACGGGGTCTATCGTGAGGCGGCCCTGGGTGCCTATCAGGGATACCTGGCCTATACCGAAGAGCAGAACGTCTCCTCGGACCTGATCGGCTTCCCGAAAGCGGCCACGGTGATTGAAGCCCAGGAGACTCATACACGCACCGCCTTCATCCGCTTGAACATTGATCGCGTGCCCGGACTCTCTGCAGAGATTCACGAAACCCTCAACACGCTGCCCAAACATATCCTGGAGGCCCCTGTGACCCAAGTGGTCGTTTATGGCTGGTATGACAACGAGTTGGGCAGCTATGCCAACATGCTGGCCGATCTCACCGAGCACATTTCCATGCGAATGGTCTAAATACAAGCGGGGTTGATAGACCCTAAACTCGTTTTAATTTTTATGAAAATCCCGGATTGCGAAACGCTACAACGGGGGAGGGTTGTCGATGGAAGCATCTCAAGAAATCATGAGTGAGGTAGTCCCGGTTGAACTGGCGCCGATCATACGCAGTGATGGTTCGATACGTTATGACATCATCTGCGGCAAGCATCTGGAGGCGATGCTGCCGGGTGCCATGATCAAAGATTCGGCGATCCGGGTGCTGATCGAGCTGACAAATCAGGGGATGTTTCATCCATTATGCGAAATTTTTGGTAATCTCGGTTTGGACCGCTTCATCGAGGCACGCAAGGCACTCGCCGATGCGGCTGGGGATGCGCGCCTTCAGGCAGGACCGTATGGCCCGTTTGTCCGGCACGCCCTGCTCCAGACTGTTGGGGCCATGAAGGAGCGTGAACCCAAAGCGCGTGCTGCCGAACACCTGATTGCTCAACCGGATGCCATCGATCAACTCGCGCGCGAAATGTTCACCCTGGAATCGCGTTGTGCGACTGCCGGCGAATCGCGGCGTCGGCAAAGCTCCTGTCGTCAGGAGTATTGGCGGCTTTGGGAGTTGGCGTGGGCGGTGCGGATCTTTTCAGCCGAAGAGAAAGTGATTGAATCCCTGGAGAAAATGTACGCCCGTTATCCTTGTCTGGAGTTGCGCGAGGGGGAACGGCGCAAGTTGCAACTGCCGGGCGGGTTGCGAGATCCGCGGCTTCAGGAGGAGGGTGCCGTCGAATTGTGGTAAACCGCACCCAGCTTGGAATGTGTCGTTTTTACTGGTGAAAAAAAAGAGAGGGTCTGGGAGATTCCTCTCCCAGGGTTTTGCTTTTGACTTTAGCGCACTTTTCAAAAGAAGCGTTTTTTGCGAAAAATGCGCCGCGCGCCGCCTTGGCTGCGAGATTGTTTTGCGTCTTTTGCAAAACAATCCCGCGAATATGGCCCAAGAACAAAGCCGCGTGACAGAGGCTTTAAGGTTTTAGTGACTGGCGTACCAGCCCATCGCAACCAGTCAAATAAAGCTTGGTTGAGCCGCCGGGTTAACGTAAGGCACCACCTGCTTATTGAGTTCCACGGTCGGGGGGTGAGAGGGTTCTCCCCCCATCATGCACGTTTGGAGAGGAATCTCCAGACCTTCTATTTTTTTTAACCAATAAAAACGACTCATCCCAAACAGGGTGCGGTTCAGGTTTGATCCACCTCCCTGATATTGCTCATGCGTTTTGTTGATATTTCGTGAATGGCGCCTTGACATTTCATGCGCACAGATCTAACATCAGCGCGCTCTAATATGACAATGAACTCAATTTTTTTAGCAACAAACCGCCAAAGCGGCAGACTCATTCAAACCACCACTGTAAAAAGGTAAATCCATGAAATACTCTCTGCTCGTCGCCAGCCTGGGCATCGCCTCCTTCCTGGTCGCCAACACCGCTTCCGCCGACGCGGCCAAGGGTGAGGCCTCCTTCAAGAAAAATTGCGTGGTCTGCCACTCCAACAAGCCGGGTGAAAAGAAGATCGGTCCGAACCTCGCCGCCATCTCGGGCCGCGATGCGGGCACCGAAGCCGGCTTCAAGTACTCCGATGGTTTCACTGGCGTGAAGTGGGATGCCGCCAACCTGCAGAAGTTCCTCGAGAACCCGAAGGGTATGTTCCCGAAGACCAAGATGACCTTCCCGGGCATGAAGGATGCCGCCGAGCGGACCGACCTGCTCGAATATCTGGGCGTGAAGTAAGATTTCAGACCGGTTTAACCGGAGAGTTCATAAAAAACGGCGGGCCGAAATCAACAACGGTCCGCCGTTTTTTTTTACCGGGGGAACTCCCAAAGGGTGTTCCCCGGTCGAGGGGTGAGGGGGATTCACCTCCCATCCTGAAAGTTTGTAACGATGCAGGGTTGAAATCCACTTTCCAAAAGTGGCAAAATGGATTGTCATGGATTAAAGTAAGGCACATCCACGGCAATCCGAATGCTGATTTCAGTTGACACCTTTTTTAAGAGACCCCAGGCATGATTCGATCCACCCCGCGCCAAATGCCGCTGTTCGTTCTGATGATCACCGTTGGCCTATTGACCACCGGTTGCGGACACAAAGGCGATCTCTATCTTCCTGGCAAAAACGAGAAAGCGCAAAAATCCGAATCGAGCACACCCGCCCCATCCACACAAAATCCACCCGCCTCATCTTTTTGAAAATCATAACAAACCGACCATGGATCATTTTCGCTATCTCGACCACCGTTTGCACTGCGAACAGGTGCCGCTCGACCTGATCGCCGAGCATGTCGGCACGCCGTTCTACTGCTATTCGCGCGCCACGTTGGAGCGCCATTTCGATGTGTTTCGCGATGCCTTTGGCAGTGTGGAGCATCTGATCTGCTATTCGGTCAAGGCCAACAGCACCCTGGCGGTACTCGATACCCTGGTCAAACGCGGCGCGGGCTTTGATATCGTCTCCGGGGGTGAACTGGCGCGCGTCCGACGGGTCGGCTGTCCCGGTGAGCGCGTGGTCTTCTCAGGGGTTGGCAAAACCGCTTTGGAAATCCGCGCCGCGCTTGAGCACAGGGTGTTGATGTTCAACGTGGAGAGCCATGCCGAGCTGTTGCGCATTCAGGAAATCGCAAGCGAAATGGGTGTGATGGCACCGATCGCCCTGCGCATCAATCCGGATGTGGACCCGGCCACCCATCCGTATATCTCAACCGGATTGAAGCGCAACAAATTCGGCATTCCGCATCAGGAGGCTGAAGCGCTCTATCAACTGGCCGCCTCCCTGGACCACATCCAGCCGGTGGGACTTGATTGTCACATTGGTTCGCAGCTGACCACGCTCGAACCGTTCGTCGATGCCTTGAAGCGCGTCAAGTCGTTGTTGCTCAAACTCAGAAACCACGGGATCGCGATCCGTTATCTGGATCTGGGCGGCGGCTTGGGCATTCCCTATGACTCGCAGCAGATCCCGCCCCACCCGGAACGCTACGCCGAAGCCCTGTTGAACGAGATCGAGAGCCTGGACGTGATCCTGATCCTGGAACCCGGACGGGTGATTGTCGGCAATGCCGGCATTCTGGTGGCGCGCGTCGAGTATGTGAAACAGGGCGAGGAGAAACGCTTCATCATCACCGATGCCGGTATGAACGACCTGATCCGTCCGGCGCTCTACGATGCCCATCATACCATTCTGCCGGTGATCCGTCGATTCGACCGAGAGGAGATCATGGCCGATGTGGTCGGGCCAATCTGCGAATCGGGTGATTTTCTCGCCAAGGATCGTATGCTGCCGAAATTTTACGCCGGTGAACTACTGGCGGTCCGTTCTGCCGGCGCTTACGGCTTTTCGATGAGCAGCAATTACAACTCGCGGCCACGCGCTGCCGAGGTGATGGTGCATCAGGGTCGTTTCGTGGTGGTGCGTCCACGCGAAACCATTGACCAGTTGATGGAACATGAGGTTCCGTTCGTTTGAAACACTTGAAGGGGGAAACGGGTCCCAAGCCATGGAATTCATCGATTTGCAAACCCAGTATCGCGCCATGCGCGAGCCGATCAATCAGGCGATCCAGGCGGTTCTGGACTCCTCCCGCTACATCAATGGTCCGCAGGTCAAGGAGCTGGAGTCGGCCCTGGCCGCATTCGTCGGGTGCGACCACGCAGTGGGTTTCTCCTCGGGTACCGATGCCCTGCTCGCCATTCTGATGGCCAAAGGAGTCGGTCCGGGCGACGAGGTGATCACCACCCCTTTCACCTTCATTGCCACTGCGGAAACCATTGCCTTGACCGGTGCCCAGCCGGTCTTCGTTGATGTCGAACCCGATACCTTGAACATCGATCCCAACCGGATCGCCGAAGCCGTCACCCCGCGTACCCGGGCGATCATGCCGGTGAGTATTTTCGGTCAGTGCGCCGATCTGGATGCCATCAATGACATCGCCGCCGAAACCGGACTCTGGGTTCTGGAAGACGCTTGTCAATCGTTCGGTGCGGCCAACAAGGGACGGCGCTCCTGCACTCTTTCGACGGCTGCCGCCACCTCGTTCTTTCCGGCCAAGCCACTGGGATGCTATGGCGATGGCGGCATGGCCTTCACCCAGGATGCCGAGTTGGCCCAAGGTCTCAAAATGATTCGTGAGCATGGCCAGATCGCGCAATACCAACATGCGGTGTTGGGCATCAATGGACGGTTGGATTCGATCCAGGCCGCGATTCTGCTTGCCAAGCTTCCCTATTTTGAAGGGGAGATCCAGGCACGTCAGCAGGTGGCCGATCGTTATGCCGCACTGTTGGGCGGCAAGGTGCGCATTCCGGTGATTCGTCCGGAGAATCTGAGCGTATTTGCCCAATATACGATTCGCGTCACCAATCGGGATGCGGTGCGCGCTGCAATGAACGCGGCCAAAATTCCCACAGCGGTGCACTATCCGATACCGTTGCATCACCAGGCGGTTTTCGCCTCGTTGGGTTATGCCAAAGAGGCATTCCCGAATGCCACCTTGGCCGCCAGTGAAGTGATCTCATTACCGATGCATCCCTATCTGACCGCCGGACAACAGGAAGAGGTTGCTCAAGCCCTGCTGCAGGCCATTGCGTGAGTAAATCGTCTGAAGATCCGCACTTGGAACTGGCTGAGGCCCGACGTCATCTGGCGCGCGTCGAGGGGGAGTTGCAGCTGATGCGGCAGGTGTTGCGGAGCATTCCGCACGGGCAGGGTGATCACACCGATTTTTGTCGGATGGAGAACGAGGGGTTGCCGCCCGTGGATGATGCCCACTGTCGCTGTTACGTGGCGGCAGTGCGCAAGGCGCTGGGCCGGAAAGTAGAAAAGTCCGGATAAGGGAACAATTTTGTCATCATCCTAAACCGCAACCAGCTTGGAATGTGTAGTTTTTATTAGTGAAAAAAAAGAGAGGGTCTGGGAGATTCATCTCCAAGGGTTTTGACTTTGACTTTAGCGCGCTCTTCAAAAGAAGCATTTTTCGCGCCTTTTGCGAAAAATGCGCCGCGCGCTGCCTTGGCTGCGGGATTGTTTTGCGTCTTTTGCAAAACAATCCCGCGAACATGGCCCAAGAACAAAGCTGCGTGACAGAGGTTTTAAGGTTTAGTGACTGGCGTGCCAGACCATCGCAATCAGTCAAATCAGCTTGGTTGATCCGTTAGGTTAACGTAAGGCACTGCCGAATCTCCCAGACCCTCTCTTTTTTTTCACCAGTAAAGCAACATCTGCCAAGCTGTCAAATCAGCTTGGTTGCTCCACCAGGATCATGGAGGCGCGGGGGGGATGTTCGCCCTCGGATCCCTGTCAGCATGAAAGGAAATTTTGCATGAGCATTGCCATCGTCACCGGATCCGCCGGCCTGATCGGCGCCGAAACCGTCCGTTTTCTGTCAGACAAGGGTATGACCGTCCTCGGCATCGACAACGACATGCGCCGCTACTTTTTTGGTGATCAGGCCAGCACCGATTGGGCACGCCGAGAACTGGAACAGCGGCTACCAGATTATCGCCATCATACCCTCGACATCCGCGATACCGAAGGGATTGAAAAACTTTTCGCTTCTCATGGCCACGCCATTGAATTGATTGTCCATACTGCGGCACAACCCTCCCATGACTGGGCAGCCAAGGAACCGATGGTCGATTTCACCATCAATGCCAACGGCACGTTGAATTTATTGGAGGCCACACGCCAACATTGCCCTCAAGCCACCTTCATTCATTGCAGTACCAACAAGGTGTACGGGGATACCCCCAACCGGCTGCCGCTGATCGAACAACCCACCCGCTGGGAACTCGATCCCGCTCATCCCTGGGCCAAAGACGGCATCGATGAAACCATGAGCATTGATCACTCCACCCACAGCCTGTTCGGCGTCTCCAAGGTGGCGGGTGATCTGCTCGTACAGGAGTATGGTCGCTATTTTGACATAAAAACCGCCTGTTTTCGCGGCGGGTGCCTCACAGGACCGGGCCATTCCGGTGCACCACTGCACGGTTTTCTCTCCTATCTGATGAAATGCGCGGTCACCGGCACCCATTACACGGTGCTTGGCTACAAAGGCAAACAGGTGCGCGACAACATCCACTCCCATGATTTGGTGAACGCCTTCTGGCACTTCTTCCAGAATCCGCACATCTCCGCAGTCTACAACATTGGCGGCTCACGCCATTCCAACTGTTCGATGCTCGAAGCGATCACTCTGTGCGAGGAGATCACCGGACGTCCGATGAACTGGTCCTATCAGGAACAGAATCGTATCGGTGATCACCTTTGGTGGATCGGCAGCGTTGAACGGTTTCGTCAGGACTATCCAGAGTGGAACCACACCCGCGACATTCGCGGCATTCTGCAAGAGATCCACGATGCCTTGACCGAACGGGTGCTGGGGAGATAGACCCCCAGCGTGGGGGGTAATTAACCTTAAACGCACCCGGTTTGGAATGTGTAAACCGCACCTGTTTTGGGATGCGTAGTTTTTTGCAAGGCTACGTGCAAGATGTGAGCGTCGTTTCCAAAAAGCGGAAACGACGCTCACGAAGGCGGCGCGCAGCGCATTTTTCGCAAAAGGCGCGAAAAATGCTTTTTTTGAAGAGCGCGCTAAAGTCAAAAGCCAAGTCCCAAGGGCTTTGCCCTTGGATCCCACCAGGGGGATAATCCCCCTGGACCCCTGTTAATGGAACTACGCATCCCGTGATGGTTGCGGTTTATTTCTCCACCCCTCCAGCGCCGCCAAAGCGCGTTGGGCCATAACCGGCTTGCGATCGATCTTGCGGCATCTTTCGGTCAAGGGCGGAAAAAGACCAAAGTTGATGTTCATCGGTTGAAAGGTCTCCGGATCGCCCTGCGTCACATGCCGCAACAGTGCGCCATGCGCGGTTTCGGCAGGAGGTGGTGCGGGCAGGGAGCCCTCGCGCAGCCAGTGGGCCAGAAAAATCCCGGCCATCAATCCCGAGGCTGCGGACTCCACATACCCTTCCACACCAGTGATCTGTCCGGCCATGAAGATCGACGGTTGGCTTTTCAGACGCAAATGTTCATCCAATACCAAGGGACCATGAATGTAGGTGTTGCGATGAATCGCCCCCAGACGGGCGAATTCAGCCTGTTCCAGGCCGGGTATGGTGCGAAAGATCCGTTTCTGCTCCGGCCATGTTAACTTGGTTTGAAATCCCACCAGATTCCAAAGCGTTCCCAAATGGTTGTCCTGTCGCAGCTGTACGACCGCATGGGGGGTTGCACCATTTCGATGGGGATCCTTCAGTCCGACCGGTTTCATCGGACCGAATCGCAAGGTCTCGGGACCGCGCGCAGCCATCACTTCGATCGGCAGGCACCCTTCAAAGTAGATCGGTTTCTCAAATGGCCGGCACGGCACCTGTTCGGCACTGAGCAGTGCGGCGATGAAGGCGTTGTATTGAGTCTCATCCAACGGGCAGTTGATGTAATCCGCCCCGCCCTTGTCGTAACGGGATTGCCGGAAGGCGCGGCTGAAATCAATGGATTCGAGATGCACGATCGGCGCCAGCGAATCATAGAAATAGAGCCGTTCCGAGCCGAGCCGTTTTTCCAGGGCCTCAGCCAGGGCATCGGAGGTCAAGGGGCCGGTGGCGATCAGGGTGGGTTGGTCATCCTCGGGCAGGGTGGTGATTTCGGAGCGAATCAATTGAATATCAGGATGATTGGTGAGGCGATCGGTGATCCACTGAGAAAACCCTTCGCGATCCGTGGCCAGTGCGCCGCCGGCTGGCGTGCGGTTGGCATCGGCGGCAGCCAGGATCAGACTGTTCATCAGGCGCATCTCCTGGTGCAGCAAGCCGACGGCGTTGTGTTGCCAGTCATCGGCGCGCAGTGAGTTGGAGCAGACCAGTTCTGCGCAGCGATCGGTATGATGGGCCGGGGAGAAACGTACCGGGCGCATCTCGATCAGTTCTACCTGAATGTTTCGCTGGGCCAGTTGCCAGGCTGCCTCTGAGCCAGCCAGACCCGCCCCGATGATACGCACGCAATTCATGTGATTCTCCAACAAACTAGTGGGTCGACAGAGCTGATTTGACAGCCTGGCATGATTCGCTTTTACTGGTAAAAAAAAAGAGAGGGTCTAATGGTATGGTCCGCCCCGCTCCAAACGGCAGCAGTGTGCCACGG
>JAMOBI010000178.1:0-4702 GCA_039908105.1 Magnetococcus sp. YQC-9 | reverse complement strand
ATCATCCGGCAGCAGTGTGCCGTAAACTTCATCGGTGGAGACATGCAAAAAACGAAAATCACGTTGATTCGGGCCGTCGGATGCGCTCTCTGGCAGGCGACCCCAATAATCGCGAGTCAGCTCCAGAAGATGAAAGGTGCCGACGACATTGGTCTGAATGAATTCACCCGGCCCCAGAATCGAACGATCCACATGAGATTCCGCTGCAAAATGAAGAATCGCTCGTGGACGAAACTCTCCAAGCAGAGAGCCAACCAAGTCCCGATCACCAATGTCACCACACACGAAGCGGTAGCGCAAATCGGCTTGCAGGGCGATCAAATTGGCAAGATTCCCGGCATAAGTCAATTTATCGAGGTTGATCACCGGTTCATCGGTGCGTGGATGAAATTGGCACCGATGAAGCCAGCACCGCCGGTAACAAGAATCATGATTCAATGCTCCAGGAGAGGGTTTTGTTCATACTGTTTTTCATGGTGATTTTAAAAATATTATCGAGTGCATGCATCTCTTGCGCCTGTGGTATTGGCAACAGCGAACCCACTGACCAAGGCATTTTTCTTGAGCGGGTCTCATAATTGGAAAAAATTGCAAATTCAATTTTTTTTGGCTGGATTTTCAGAAAAAAATCGACTATACTGTGGATTGTAAATCACATCCAAAAACCTCATCAGACTTCATTTTCTCGAAGCAGGAGAACGTCTTGAGTTCAGAACGCGCAGAACGTTTTGAAGTGCTGGCCAGAGTCTTGTTGGAGTTGCCTGGCAAGAGGGCCTTTATCGGCAATACGGCTTCGAAGAGATCGGACTGCTTCATCTGATGCCCCTCAACAGCAATCCAGTACGTGCCTGTCAGGTCGCCCGTCTGACCGAAAGCGGCATTGCAGTCCATTTTCTCGACGAAATTCCCACAGGTCTGATTTCTCAACTGCTTTCCTCCGCCGAACAAGCCGCCTAGTGGATCAACCAGGCTGATTTGACAGGTTGCGACGGGTTGGCACGCCAGTCACCAAACCTTAAAGCCTCTGTCACGCGGCTTTGTTCTTGGGCCATGTTCGCGGGATTGTTTTGCAAAAGGCGCAAAATAATCCCGCATCCAAGGCGGCGCGCGGCGCATTTTTCGCAAAAGGCGCGAAAAATGCTTCTTGTAAAAGAGCGCGCTAAAGTCAAAGTCAAAACCCTGGGAGATGAATCTCCCAGACCCTCTCTTTTTTTTTTACCAGTAAAAGCGAATCATGCCAGGCTGTCAAATTAGCTCTGTCGACCCACTAGTGGATCAACCAGGCTGATTTGACAGCCTGATCCGCAATGCTGTGTCAAGCTGCCTGCTTCGTTTCCAAAAGACGGAAACGAAGCAGGCGAAGGCCGCGCGCGGCGCATTTTTTCGCAAAAACCGCGAAAAAATGCTTCTTGAAAAGAGCGCGCTAAAAGTCAAAGTCAAAATCCTGGGAGAGGAATCTCCCAGACCCTCTCTTTTTTTTTTACCAATAAAACGAAACTTTCAAGCTCTCAAATCCAATCTGGAGCTGGCAGATTTCAACCTTCCGGGGCCGGATGCATCCACAGGCATCAAACAACCCGATTTCACTCGTTATCCTGAATAATCAACGCTGACTGTCCACCCAATCGCCAATGATTGAGCATACGGGTGGCTTCAGCCTGGGAGGGATAAGGTCCAAGTCGCACCCGATAGAGTGTCCCTTCCTTGCTTTTGACCACACGAGCCGGCACACCGCGACGCTGCAGGTCGGCCACCATGGCCGAGGCGCGCTGGGTATCGTTAAAAACCGCCAACTGCACGATGTAGGTACCAGCACGGCCGTTGTTTTTGTCCGCCGCCGCAGGATGAGCGGCATCGGCGGTCGCCTGTGGACTGCTCTTGCCGGTGGGATTGTCGATCGACTCCTCCATCGGCACCACAACCTTGCGTTTGGGCAACTCCCGATAAAAGGTCATATCAAGATCCGGAGGTTTGGACTTCGGCGGCAGGTCCTTGGGTGCCGAGTGCATGCCGGAATCCTCAGGTGGAGAGGATTCCTTCTTCTCCTCGTTTCCGGATGAGGTGTTCTTGGCCACTTCACCCGCCTTACCCCCCTCACCGGCTTTCCCTCCCTGCACGGTTGCGCTCTCTTTTTGACTCTCAGCAGTTCGCTTTGACTGTACGACAACCGGGGCAGCCCCCTTGACCGATTCGGCACGCTTCGGTTCACGACTTGCGGCCTCTTCCGCAGCAAACGGCGGGTGTTCGAGCGCATCCAATCGACCGGTCGGATCCGTCAAAGATGGGGAATCGATCACCGCCGAACGTCGACTCTCCGAACCCTCCCCGCCTTTCTCTTTGCGGGTCGTATCGGTCGGAAGGGTGGATGAGGGGTTTGTCTGGTTGGTCTTGAGATGAGCCGCGATCTCCTCTTCGAGGGCGCGATTCTCCGCTGGCGTCGTCATCTCCGGTTTACGGGGTGGCGACGCCGAGGAGCCGGAAAAAATCCAATAGAGCGCCACACCCGCCAGCAGACCCAAGGCCAACAGGGGGCGTCCCAATTTTCGGTTCCGATGACGTCGGAACTGTCGTGTGGTGGGATAACGTGGGTTCACATGTTTTTCAGAGCTGAAACACCCAACAAATCCAACCCGTTGGCGATCACCCGTCCAGTGGCACGGACGAGCGCCATACGGGCGCCTCGCAATGCCGGATCCTCATCCAGGATTCGGTATTGATTATAATAGCCATGAAAGAGCGCCGCCAGATCCGACAGATAGTAGGTCAAACGATGCGGCTCACGACTGATGGCCGCCCCCTCCACCACCTCCGGAAACTGTCCCAACAACCGAATCAGCTGCAACTCCTCATCTGCGGTCAGCCTCTCAAGATCCCCCTGCTCATCGGAGAGCTTCCGTTCTTGCAATTTCCTTTCCAGCGAGTAGACCCTGGCATGGGCATATTGCACATAATAGACCGGATTGTCGTTGCTGCGCGATTTGGCCAGATCGAGATCGAAATCAACCCCGGCACCCGAAGAGCGGCCCAAAAACCAGAATCGCACGGCATCCGATCCGGTCTCGTCCAGCACCTCGCGCAGCGTGACGAAGGTGCCGGCCCGCTTGGACATGCGTACCTGCTTACCGCCCTGCGTCAGATTGACCATCTGGGTCAGTACCACATCCAGAAGATCCTTTTGTCCGGTCATGGCCTCAATGGCCGCCTGCACCCGCTTGACATACCCACCGTGATCCGCGCCCCAGACATCGATCAGCCGGGTGAAACCGCGCCTGGCTTTGTCGAAGTGATAAGCGATATCGGCGGCAAAGTAGGTCGGCGTGCCATCGGCCTTGAGCAGCGGACGATCGGTATCATCGCCCAGCCGCGAGGAGCGGAACAAAAGCTGCATGCGTCCATCGTTCTCCTCGCCGGAGGGTTCCCGCCCCTTGGGTGGTTCCAGCACCCCTTCATAAAGCCAGTCGTGCGCTGACAAATGATCGAGCGCCCGCTGAATCCCACCCCCGGCATGCAGAGTACGTTCACGGAACCAGGTATTGAAATCAATACCCATGGAGTTCAGATCCGCCCGGATCTCACGCATCACCCACTCGATGGCAAAATCGATCACCTCGACCGGTGGTTTGACCACCTCCACCGCCACTCCGCTCCAACGTGCGCCATCCCGCTCAAGCAGGGCGCGGGCGATATCGATCACGTACTCCCCCGGATAGTAATCCGACGGTGGTGTGACCGCCCGACCCAGGCACTCCTGATAGCGATAGAGCACCGATCGACCCAGCACATCGATCTGCGCACCGGCATCGTTGATGTAATACTCCCGCTCCACTTCGCAACCGATGGCGGACAATAGACGCGCGATCACATCCCCCGTCACCGCGCCACGCCCATGCCCGACATGCATCGGACCGGTCGGATTGGCGGAGACGAACTCCACCAGCACCCGTTCCCCGGCACCCCGGTTGGAACGCCCGTAGGCCGAGGGGTTCTCACGGATCCCTTCCGGGGTGTTGAGAATCCGTGGAATCAGGGTGCGCAGCCGTTCAGGCGCGAAATGAAAATTGATGAACCCGGGGCCGGCAATTTCGCAGCGCACACCGTGCATCGCCTCCGACGGCATCGCATCCAGCAATCGTTGCGCCAGATCACGCGGCTTCATTTTTGCCGGACGGGCCAACAGCAGCGCGGCATTGGTGGAAAAATCCCCATGCGCCTTATCGCGCGGGCGCTCCACCTTGAAATCGGCGCTCCTCTGCAAAAACGCCTCCCCCAACTCCCCGGAAAGCAGACCCGCGCCAGTCAGTTGCTCCAGCGCCCGGGCCACCAGCGATCACGATCTCCCGCATGACGACTCCCTCGTGGCGGATGTTACGATAATTACGAATGCATCAGTTTAACCGCCCTGCCCTATCCTGGCAACCGGACCGGTCGCATCCTGAAAAAAAAATTCCTACCTCCCTCTAGTCTTTTGCGACAATTGACGCTAGCATATCCCCTAATTTAACGCGCTCGCGAATCGATCACGGACCATCGTTTCGGATCAAGCCGATCCCTTTTGGAGATCCACGTTGACTACCGCCTGGCATCAACACCCGATCAAACCGGTTTCGACCTCCCTGGCACAGGCCGCCAGGAATCATCTCGCGCGTCTCTCCGGACCACCTGGCGCACTCGGTACACTCGAAGAGCTTGCCTCGCGCATGGC
>JAMOBI010000177.1:0-3667 GCA_039908105.1 Magnetococcus sp. YQC-9 | reverse complement strand
CCCTTGGTCGCCAGATGCTTGGTGATCGCTGCCGTCAGCGTGGTCTTGCCATGGTCCACATGACCGATGGTGCCGATGTTGACGTGCGGTTTGTTTCGATTGAATTTCGCCTTGGCCATGACAATCTCTCCACTGGGAGTATGCAATCACGAATTATGGACCAACTCTTGGGACAAAAGCCTTTGGATAAGGTAATCTCGCTGCTGCCAAAATGATCCAATTGATAATCTGGAGCCCATGCTCGGGATTGAACCGAGGACCTCTTCCTTACCAAGGAAGTGCTCTACCACTGAGCTACATGGGCACAAAAGAACATCCATTAAAGCCAGACCGGCATCCACCGCCTCCTGACTGGCAACCAACCTGGAGCGGGCGGGGGGAATCGAACCCCCATGATCAGCTTGGAAGGCTAACGTTCTACCACTAAACTACGCCCGCACGCGTCTTGGAAAATATGGTGGAGGGGGGAGGATTCGAACCTCCGAAGGCTGAGCCGGCAAATTTACAGTCTGCTCCCTTTGGCCGCTTGGGAACCCCTCCTCATCACCTCAATCCAGACCCTTCCCCCCGGCGAACTCATCGCCATGCACAACCACGCACACTCCGAAATCGGTCTCGATTGAGCTAGACACATTTATACGCTGTACAATCGAATGTCAAGATCATTTATTCAAAGGATCACTTTTTTTCCGGATCGTTCACCAGGATCGTCATGACCCCCCGTGTCGTGACCCGATCCGAAGGATTGCGATAGAAGTGCTGCGCATTGCCATGAAAACAGGCGGTTTCCCCAGCCCGCACCCGTGCCCGCTCGCCGCCCACTTCGAGATCCACCTCCCCTTCCATGACGTACAGATACTCCTCGCTGCCAGGAAGGTGGGGCTTGCCGGCATAGCCGCCGCCGGGTTTGAGGGTGAACGACCATTGGGTCAGATGCAGAATGTTCGGTGGGGAGACCATCACCGCCTGATAGAGCCCCTCCCCGGACTCCACGCGCCGCATCTCCCCGCCCGGCAACACCCGGATGAAGCGTCGCGAGGCATCCACCAGTTGATCGAGGGTCATCTCCAGCGCGCAGGCGATCTTGAACACCACTCCAAGGCTGGGATTGGCGTCGTCCTTTTCGACGGTGGCGAGCGTGGCGCGCGGAATCCCGGCCAGATTGGCCAATTGTTGCTGGGTAAGCTTGCGCTGTCGGCGGATCGATCGGATCCGCGTACCCACCAGATTGGTGATCATGTTGTCATGCGCCTCCGTTTGACAAACTGACAACAATTTTGACTGCGTATTGATTTTGTGCTTGACGCAAACCAGCCGCTCGGCCAACATGACCCATCATTATTGTATCAAATGCATCTGTTCAAACAGGAGAAAAAAATCATGAGTGTTCTGGTTACCCAACCCGCCCCGGACTTCACCGCCAAGGCCGTCATGCCGGACAACAGCATTGCCGATGCCTTCACCCTCTCATCGCTGCGCGGCAAGTATGTGGTGTTGTTCTTCTATCCTCTGGACTTCACCTTTGTCTGCCCGTCGGAGATCATCGCCTTTGATCACCGTTTGGACGAGTTCAAGAACCGCAACGTCGAGGTGGTCGGCGTTTCCATTGACTCGCATTTCTGCCATCTGGCCTGGAAGAACACCCCGATCAACCAGGGCGGCATCGGCAATGTCCAGTATCCGCTGGTGGCCGACCTCACCAAAGAGATCGCCAAGAACTACGATGTACTCCTGGGTGCCGGCATCGCGCTGCGCGGCTCGTTTTTGATCGACCGACAAGGTATCGTCCGCCACCAGGTGGTCAACGACCTGCCTCTGGGCCGCAACATCGACGAAATGCTGCGTCTGGTCGATGCTTTGCAATTCACCGAGGAGCATGGCGAAGTCTGTCCGGCGGGCTGGAACAAGGGCAAAGCCGGCATGAAGGGTTCGACCTCCGGCGTGGCCGAGTACCTGGCGCAGCACGCCAGCGAACTGTAACCCCCTTGACAAAGCAACGCGGTTTGTCCTATTATTAACAGGATAAGCCGCTTTAGCTCAGGGGTAGAGCAGCTCACTCGTAATGAGCAGGTCCTCGGTTCAATTCCGAGAAGCGGCTCCAACAAAATCAACGGCTTACATCAATATCGGTGTAGGCCGTTTTTTTTGATGTAGCCACAGTGTAGCCACTTGGTGAAAATCGGTGTCTTTGTCAAAACCATGACGGGGTGAGACCCTCCTCCCCCCCGATGCCAGTTGAATCTTCGGCCCACGAAATCGGGATCCCCTCCGACTCCTGATCACCTCCTTGCAAATAGCCGCCAGGTTAGAAGTTGACCCTCGATCTGACCGATGGTCAATCCACCGGCCCACGAAATCAGGATCCGCCTGGGGTAAGGATTTTTTCCGTACCATTTTCACAGCATCCCCCCACGAGAACGATCCCCCTCCGACTCCTGATCACCACCTGCTGATGCAGTCCCTCCTGATCACCACCTGGCAGGTGGCAGCGTTTCATGAAACGTTTCACCCGCGTTTCACGAAACGGACAAGATACAGATTGAGATAAGACAACACCCCCACAGCCCCCCTTCCATGGATTGGGTGGTGGTGTATGGTGGTATTTTCGCTTCGCGATGAAAGGCGTGGTGGTGAGTCGGTAGGACTCGGCGGGTCAGTGCGGGAAGAAGGCTTTCAGGATGAGCGTGACCACACCTCCGACGATGATGGCTATGCCCCACTTCATCGGGGCAAGTTCAGCGGCGATGCGGAGTTCAAGCTCCTTGATGTCGCGCTTGACCTCCAGGATATCCTGCTTGGTCGCCAATCGGTCATCCACCAACTCGGCGATGATGCGGGTCTGGGTTTCGGCTTGCTCGTCGGTGAATCCGGCTTCTTTCAGACGCCTGACGCTGGAAAGAGTGTCGAAGGCAATGGCGTGCGACATGGCGGAAGCTCCGGATCAGTGGATTGACGACGCCACCAGCATACCAAATCCATCTTCCGAAGACATGCAAAAAATTCCCATTGACACCAACCCGTCATTTGCCACAGGATCACTCCAGGAGCTTCGAAACCTCCACCCCAATACCGATGGCGGACAACCGCCCCCGAAAGCTCATGGCGGCTTTTTTATGCCCGCAATACGCTCTTATAGCGCCTGATGCTCACTCCGGGGGAAGCTGGCATGTCCAGGCCGCAAGGCTAAAACCGGCTTGCCCAACCATCGGTGGGGTTTCGAACCCCCGGAGTTCTGGCGCTTCGAAACCGTCCGTGCTCCGGCCATTGCCACGCGCAACCGATGGAGCACACCGACATGAGCAAGCCCCGCACGAACCCTGCCCAGACCCCAAACGCGAATGACGCCCATCAAGCGCTGCCTGCCTGGCAAGCGCATCTCCAACCGCCCGAGGATCTTTTCCATCTTCCGTTTCGCTCCTGGCAAAAGTGGGAACACCCGTGGGACTGCTTTGAAGCCCACATGCGCCGCGCCAAAGGCGTAACAGCCTTCTTGCACGGCGTGTGCGACAAATGGAGTATCGACGCCTTCGAGCACGAACGCGATCACCCACAGGCAAGATGGAGCCCAGTTGAACTTGACCGTCGCGGCGTGGAAGGTCTGCAAGAAGTGCTGGCGGTGATCGGCGAATCGTTGGACCTGGCCATGAGCGCGGCGGATGCGGCGGTT
>JAMOBI010000176.1:0-5191 GCA_039908105.1 Magnetococcus sp. YQC-9 | reverse complement strand
TTGACTTTAGCGCGCTCTTTACAAGAAGCATTTTTCGCGCCTTTTGCGAAAAATGCGCCGCGCGCCGCCTTGGATGCGGGATTGTTTTGCGCCTTTTGCAAAACAATCCCGCGAACATGAGCCCAAGAACAAAGCCGCGTGACTAAAGGCTTCAAGGTTTGGTGCCCGGCGTGCCAGACCTGTCGCAACCAGTCAAATCAGCTTGGTTGATCCACTACTACAGTCACCCCGGAAAAGCCGAGAGATTACCAATCGGATCTGCGCCAAGGCAGATCGCAATGCCATCTTGATCGTGTGGGAAATTCGTAACCCAATGGGGTAGGGATTTGTCCTGGCAGGGATCCGGGGGTACATAAAGGGGTTCGCACTTGCCACCTACAAAGAGTCGCTCGTGCACCTGTAACGCCAACACCCCGTTGCTCCAGCAGGCTGTCTGGGTGATACCCAAATCCGTCAATGCCTGATCGATAGAATAGTCAAAAATCTTACGCATCGTTTCCTCCGGTTGTTTCAGTGATCAGAGATGGAGATCGCATGCAGCGCAATTCCTGATCCGTTCTCGTATCGGGCGACGGATCTCCTCGGTGACTGGCGATGACTGCCAGATTTCGGTGAACGTTTGGCGTAGCACGTTGCCCATCGAATCTGCCGTGTGCTTCTTCATCTTTAAACATGGATAGACATTTCCATCATCAGCTACCGCAAAAAACGAGAAGGCCGCCTTGCACAGCTTGGCTTTCTGCGCTTCTCCCGGTCCGGCATTTAATCTGCGGAAGTTATTAAATTCAATATGTTGCTCGTCGTCAAGCAGGTTGTCCATATTGGAGGGACGACCGTCATCTTTGGGAAAGATCACCGAGTCGAAACGCACCGGGATGCCCAGTTTGTCGCCTATTTCAGTTTTGATATCCTGGTAACCCTCAAAATTACCCTGCATGACGCAGGAATTGATACGTAACCGAAGTCCAGCTTCGTGCAGTAAGTGAATGGCCCGGATTGTCTTGGCGAATGATCCGGCTGATTGGGTAATGGCATCATGCACCTCTGCCCGAGCGCCGTACAGGCTGACATGAATACGGAAGATATTGTCCATCTCGGCCAAAATGTTGACCATTCTCTCATCAATCAATGTACCATTGGTATTGAGCCGGACAACGAACCGTCTTTTTTGGAGATGACGCAAAATCTCGACAGCATCTCTGCGCATCAAAAATTCGCCCCCAGTCAGCACCAAGCCGATCGTACCACAGTCGTGCAATTCGTCCAACAGGTGTAATGCAGCCTCGGTACCAATCGTGTCCTTTTGGGAGGGAAAGACACAGTAGCAATGACGGCAACGAACGTTGCACTGACCGGTAAATTCGATATGACCGCTCAGGGGGATCTGGTTTCTGAAAGCCCAGAGATTGATCACGCCAAAATCCAATGCCTCTATTTTTACCTCACCCGGGGATGCAGAACAACGCGACGCTCCTTTTTGCCGAATCAGCCTGCGACGCAGAAGTTCAACGGCGGATGCGTCATCGCAGTTGATGGGATACCCGGATGCAACTGTCTTCCATAGCGCCAGTGCTTCATCGCGCAACAGGTAAAGCAGTTGCGCGTGGAGATCAATGGCTACAACAAGGTCTTCATAAATCCGCCAGGCAATGTGGCGAGGTATTTCTACTGTTTCCATGCAGTGTTCCTTTCCTGGGTACCACCATACTTAACCGTGGTCGCGTGGAGGGCAAAAATGGCCAGACTGAAATTTTCACTCAAACCTCTTTGTAATGAAAATGCCGCGACTGGCGGCGCTCCCGATGATGAACAATACTCATGGAAAGTGGCGACAGCGAGATTGCGCATAGTAATGAGGCCCCAACCTTGTCCTGTAACCAGATCCGTTGCTTGGCCTCGTCCCCCGGATTACCCGGACAGCCTCAGCCTTGGAAAAGCTGCCGGAGGGGATTCCACTGGAGTGGGAGGAGAAAACAGTTTGGCGTCCGGGCGGCGGACGATCAGACTGCATATCAGAAATGAGCGTTTCAGCACCTTGCAGGCAAGTTGGAGGATTGATTTACCGCTTTTGGTTCCCGCCATCACAATCGACAAGTTCGTAAGCCGTGCTTCGCCCACCATGGATCATTTTGCACATCATGCCAAGCGCGATCAACTCATTGATGTCGCGCAGCGCCGTATCGGGCGAACAGTTGGCGATGGTCGCCCATTTGCTGCTGGTGAGATTGCCCTGGAAACCATCGAGTAGCCGGTTGAGCAGCTTTGCCTGCCGCTTGTTCAATGGTGTACCCGCCCAACGCTGCCAGAAACGCGCTTTTACCAATACAGCATCGAGCGTCTGCTGGGCACTCTCTACAGCCCGGAGCAGTGCATCCAGGAACCACGCCAGCCACTCGGTGACATCCGTCGCGCCTTTTTGGGTCTGTTCCAGGATGTCGTAATAAGCTTTGCGCTCACGCTGGATCTGCGCCGACAGGCTGTAGAATCGTTGCGGGCTGCCATCGGCGCGAGCCAAGAACAGATCGCCCACCGCACGCGCAATCCGACCATTGCCGTCCTCGAAAGGGTGCAAAGTCACAAACCACAAATGCGCCAGCCCCGCCTTGATCAAGGCGGGTTCTGGGGTATCGGCATTCGCCCATGCCAGAAAGCGGACAATCTCGGCCTCCAGTCGCGCTGCCGGTGGCGCTTCGTAATGGACGCATTGCCGATGAACCGGCCCCGATACCACCTGCATCGGCCGGGAGGCGTCGTTGCGCCACGTCCCGACACAAATTCTGGACAGCCCGCTATACCCGGTGGGAAACAAGGCCGCATGCCAGCCAGTCAGCCGCTCAATGGTCAGCGGTGCAGCACTGCGGGCGGTGGCGTCGAGCACCATTTCCACCACTCCCTCGACGTGCCGGTCCACCGGTGCCAAAGCGCCAATCTCCACACCAAGGCGGCGGGCAATGGAGGAACGCACCGAATCGACGTTGAACCGTTCGCCCTCGATCTCGCTGGATTTGACCACATCCTCCGTCAACACGGTCAGGCTGGCTTGGTCACGCAACGGCATGCCGATATCGTCCAGTCTGCCGAGCAGTAACCCCTGAGCGCGACTGACCGCGCACAGTGGACTCATCAGCGCCGTGAGGTCATAACGCATCGTGGGCCAATCGGCCAACTGCCAAATGAACCGTTTATCTCCGCTATTCATGCGGTGATTGTGGCATGCATTCACCGCAAGAGCAAGATATCTCTAAAGGTGAGACAGAACGGCACTGGGCTGCGACTGTTCGCAAGATCCCAGCATGACGTGAATCTGACCGACCAACCCCATCGGTTCACCCCATGATCAAGCTGCTTTCCTCATCCGCAAGATTGCTTCCACCGTCAGTGGTGACTTCTGAAGCCCCGGTTTGACAGTTGGCACCTCACCTGTCGTCCAATGACGGCGAACAAAGTTATGATTGATCAAATGGACATCCAACGTTTGTTGCACTCCTTCCGTCGTCTTGGTGTATGTGTTCGTCCGTCGTCGAAAAGCACTATTGCGACGGAGCAGGGGATGTATCTCACTGGTTGTACATACAATTTTTGCTATTTTCATGAATCATTGCGAGTTTTGGCAACTGCCGACGGGCCAAAAAAGTGGATTGAGCGGACTCCTGCCATGGTGGCGGGACTGACGGACCATCGGTGGACGATGAAGGAGCTATTGAGTTACAAAATCGCTCCACGATTAAGAACCTATGTCGTCCACGGTTAGATGTGGTGGTGCCGAGCAGTTTCGCTGGCAGGATAACCACATGGATTACAACAATCAACCAGATCCGGCCCGTCCACGCTCAAGTGTGGTGGTACCCAGTGCGGCCACCTGATCCGCAGAAAAGGCTGCGCGTCCCGTGAAAAGGCCGGGGAACCGGAGGCGAAGTAAGGGGACGGGGGGTGGGCGAGAGAAAGTCGGGCTGGATTCGGGCGCGGAGGGATCAATGATTGAACATCGTTCTCAAGATTGGCAAGACGTTCACGAGGATGATTAAGGCCAGCATCCAACGGTTAAGGCGGATCTCTCCCATGACGCGGGCTTCGAATTCGCGCATTTTGCCTTCGAGTTCTTTGAGATCGCCCTTGGTAACGAGATCGTCCAGATTCTTGTCAAGCACATCCGCTTGCACAGCCGCCAAGGCTTCGGCCTGTTGTTCGTCAAACCCGGCAGCCTTGAGGGTCTTGACGTATTTGAGCGTATCAAAGGTGATGGCGGTCATGGCTTGGCTCCGCATTTTAGATGGATGACAAAAACAGTATACCACGGAACGCGGGCGGTTGCCACAGGCTTTCAGGGCTTGCGGGCCATGGCCTTGGCGGTGATCAGCAGTGCGGCGCGGCCTGCCTCGTCGGCGGCGCGGTAGGCGTCCAGCAGGGCGGATTCGTCGGGGGAGAGTGTTGGAGAAGTGGAGGAGCGAAACATGGGGCCTTCGCCGGTGAGGAGCCAATTTAGGTTGATTCCCAAACGGGAACAAAGTAGAGCAAGATTTTCTGCGTCAGGGGTACGAACTCCAGATAAATAATTGTAGGCAGTGCTTTTTGGGATACCGCAAATTTCATTCAGTTTAGAAGAAAATTCTTTATGATCAAATCCTTTTGCCGATAGAGTATTTTTCAACCGAAAATTAATTCCCATTTGAAGATTTCCTGTTAATTTTCACCCGAACGGGAATTAAATTAACACACATCCAACGGTTCAACCATTTGCAAACCGAGTGCCAGAGATGTGTGACGATCTGATCTCCATGACCTGCGCGGCCACCTGATCCGTAGAAAAGGCTGCGCGTTCTGTGAAAAGGCCGGGGAACCGGAGGCGAAGTAATGGGAGGGGGTGTCGGGGGTGGGAGGAAGGCGGATTGGGTCGGGAGTGGGGGGATCAATGGCCTGGGAACAACTTGAGAAGGGTGACGATGAAAACCGCCTGACCGGCGGCTACACCGAACATCCATTTGATGGTTTCGGCCTTGGACTCGGCGATTTCACGACGAAGGGTCATTTCAAGATCCCGGACATCTCGCTTGAGAGTCAGCTCAAGATCCTGGAGATCACGCCGCGTAGCCAAATCCTCCAGGTGTGTCTTAAAGACGCTGGAGAGAATTTTGGTTTGCACCTCGGCTTGCTCTTCGGTGAAACCGGCGGCTTTCAATTCTTTGACGAAGGC
>JAMOBI010000011.1:0-37366 GCA_039908105.1 Magnetococcus sp. YQC-9 | reverse complement strand
GGCGCGCGGCGCATTTTTCGCAAAAGGCGCGAAAAATGCTTCTTTTAAAGAGCGCGCTAAAGTCAAAGTCAAAACCCTGGGAGATGAATCTCCCAGACCCTCTCTTTTTTTTCACTAATCAAAACTACACATTCCAAGCTGGCTGCGGTTAGGTTAACGTAAGACACTACCGAATCTCCCAGACCCGCTCTTTTTTTTCACCAGTCACAACGACACATTCCACACTGGGTGCGGTTCACTTTTCCTCGTCCACTCCAACCCTCTGCTTCTCCGGGAACAGACGCCGCACCACCACGAACAACACCGGGATGAAGAACAACCCCAGAATGGTGGCTGACAACATGCCACCCATCACGCCGGTGCCAATGGCACGCCGACTGTTGGCCCCGGCGCCCGTCGAGGTCGCCAGCGGCAACACGCCGAGAACGAAGGCTGCCGAGGTCATGACAATGGGACGGAATCGCATGCGGCAGGCCTCCAGCGTCGCCTCGACGAGCGACATCTTCCCCCCGGTGGCGAGTGTGCGGGCGAACTCGACGATCAGGATGGCATTTTTGGCCGACAGACCGATGATCGCCACCAGTCCCACCTTGAAGTAGACATCATTGGGCATGCCGATACCCATCACCGCTGCCACGGCACCGAGCAGACCGATGGGCACGATCAACATCACGGCAAACGGAATCGACCAGCTCTCATAGAGCGCGGCCAGACACAAGAAGACCACCAGCAACGACAGTCCGAACAGCATCGGTACCTGGGCACCGGAGAGGGACTCCTCAAAGGAGGTGGCCGACCACTCGTAGCCGAATCCGGGCGGCAGTTGCCGGGTCAGGCGATCCATGGCAGCCATCGCCTCGCCGGTGCTGCGTCCCGGGGCCGGATTGCCGGCGAGTTTCATCGCCGGCAATCCGTTGTAGCGGTCGAGCTTGGGCGAGCCGGTCACCCATCGGGTGGTGACGAACTCAGCGAGCGGGATCAACTCACCCGTTTGATTGCGCACCCGCACCTGCAGAATCGCCTCCTTGTCCGCGTTGGTACGGGCGTTGGCGCTCATCATCACCCGCAGGATGCGGCCATCTTTGGTCAGATCGTTGATGTAGACCGAGCCGAATGTGGCCTGGAGGGTTTCGTTGAGTTCACCGGGGTTGATCTTCAAGGTGTTGACCTTGGTGTGATCAACGGTCAATAGCAGCTGAGGACCGGCCTCCAGCCCTTCGGGACGCACACCGGCCAATACCGGGTCTTGGGCAGCCATGCCAAGCAGCTGATTGCGCGCATCGAGCAGCCGGTCGCGTCCCAAACCGACGCGATCCTGCAACCGCAGATCAAAGCCGCCCACGGCAGCCAACTCCGGGATGGGGGGCACGTTGATGGCAAAGATCAACGCCTGCTTGAGGCGCGACAGGGCCATGTTGGCCTGTAACACCAGCGAGCCGGCCTTTAAATCCGGGGTCCGGCGCTCATCCCAGGGTTTCAAGCGCACGAAGGCAATGGCCGAGTTCTGCCCGCGACCAAAAAAACTGAAGCCAGCGACACCGACCACTTTGGCCACGCCGGGTTGTTGCAGGTAGTGTTTCTCCACTTCGGCGAGCACCTCCAGGGTGCGCTCCTGGGTGGCACCGGGCGGCAACTGCATGATGGTGACGAAATAGCCTTGATCCTCATCCGGCAAGAATCCATTGGGCAGTTTCAAAAACAGCCAGCCGGCGGAGACGGCGGTCGCCAGATAGAGCAGGATGAAAAAGAACGGGCGTTTGAGGATAAACCCCACCGAGCCGCGATAGCCGCGCGTCGAGCTGGCAAAAAAACGGGCGAACAGCGCCAAAGGTCCGAAACCGAGTCCCGATGTGCCAGTGATGTGATCATTCTTCAACAACGTTGCGCACAAGGCCGGCGTCAACGTCAGGGCCATGAGGACCGAGAAGAGCATGGTCAGAACGAGCGTCACCGAGAACTGCCGGTAGATCGCTCCCACGCTGCCGGAAAAAAAGGCCATGGGGATGAAGACCGCCGAGAGCACCAGCGTGATACCGATGATGGCCGAGAAGATCTGCGTCATCGCTTTGCGGGTCGCCTCACGCGGGGAGAGGTGCTCTTCGGCCATCACCCGTTCGACGTTCTCCACCACCACGATGGCATCATCCACCACGATGCCGATGGAGAGGACCATGGCAAACAGGGTGAGCACGTTGATCGAGTAGCCCAAGAGGTAAATCCCCACCAGCGCGCCGGTGAGCGCCACCGGCACGACGATGGCCGGTATGAAGGTGGCGCGCAGATTGCCGAGAAAGAGATACATCACCAGGAAAACCAGCACCATCGCCTCGCCGAGGGTCATGACCACCTCGTGAATCGAGATCTTGATGAAGGTTGAGGTGTCATACGGGATATCCCAGGCAACCCCTGTCGGAAAGAACTTTTCCAACTCCCCCATGCGGGCCCGCACTCGCTCGGCGGTCTCCAAGGCATTGGCGCCGGGGGCCACCTTGATACCGACCGCAGCCGTGGATTGACCATTCAGGCGTGCGCGAATGGTGTACTCCTGCGCGCCCCACTCCACCTTGGCGATGTCCTTGATGCGAACCGTTGCGCCATTGCGGTCGGCGCGCAGGATGATCTCGCCGAACTCCTCGGCACTGGTCATACGGGTACGCACCAGAATCGGCGCATTGATCTCCTGACCCGGCAAGGCGGGCAGAGCGCCCAGCTCACCGGTGACCAACTGGGTGTTGCGGGCACGCACCGCGCGTACCGCCTCACCCGGCGACATGCCGAACTCGGCCAGCCGTACCGGATCGAGCCAGATGCGCATCGAGTACTCGGTACCGAAGAGTTGTGCTTCGCCCACCCCCGGCACGCGCCTTAAATGTTCGAGCACCGAGGCTGCGGTATAGCTGCCAAGGGCAATGTAATCCTGGCTCTTGTCCGGTGAAAAAATGGTGATGAACATCAAATAATTGCGTCGTGATTTGGCGACCGTCACCCCCTGGCGTCGCACCTCCTCGGGCAGACGGGCCTCGACCCGTTTGATGCGATTTTGCGCCTCCACCGAGGCAATATCGAGATTGGTGCCGGTTTCAAAGGTCAGGGTCAGGGTCATGGCCCCGAGGGCGTCGCTGGAGGACTCCATATAAAGCAGGTGTTCCAGGCCGTTCATCTCCTGTTCGACCAGCGCGGTGACGGTCTCCTCGACCACCTGTGCCGAGGCGCCCGGATAGACCGCCGTTACCGTGATGGCCGGCGGGGCCACGTCCGGGTATTGGGCCACGGGCAGTTTGTTGAAGGAGAGTCCTCCAGCCAACAGGATCACCAGGGCGATCACCCAGGCAAAAATCGGTCGATCGATAAAAAAGCGCGGCAGCATGGGGCAACTCTGAAAAAACCATTTAATGTTGCATTGGCACGAAAAACGAAAAACTTCGATCCAAAGCGCTCAGAAACAGCAAAAAAACCATACATTCCAAGCCTGGTGTGATTCAAACCGCACCCAGCTTGGAATATGTCATTTTCACAGGCGAAAAAAAAATATATTAAACCGCACCTGCTTTGGGATGCGTAGTTTTTTGCAAGGCTGCGTGCAAGATGTGAGCGGAGCGCGCTAAAGTCAAAAACAAAGTCCCAAGGGCTTTGCCCTTGGATCCCACCAGGGGGATAATCCCCCTGGACCCCTATTAATGGAACTACGCATCCCGTGATGGTTGCGGTTTAATGGAACCACGCATCCCGTGATGGTTGCGGTTTGATTACAATACCACGTCCCCACCCATCCATCACACCTCCACTCCGACCCCCTGCAACCCCGCACGCAAAGCCCCCAACGCACTCTCGAAATCATACCCGTCCACCGCCTCGGCCACCCGCCGCCAGTGATCCGGCATCGCCTGCTTGAATAGATCCAACCGCTCGTTCCAGATATCCGACGCCTCCGAGTTGTCATCCGCCAGCAACTGCGCCATCCTGCCCGCCACGCTCCGCAACACCTCCAGATCCAGCTTCGGCTTCTCCAACGACTCGGCAACCGACCCGGAATCGCTTGGCATAACCGCCTGCAAGGCCGTGATCAATCCCTGCAACTCTTTCTCGACAGGCGCCAGCAGATCCGACACGTCCACTTCACTCCGCCCCTCCTTGATCGCCGCCTCCACAACCGCTGCCCCGGCCTGGACCCTCCCGGCACCGATATTCCCGGAAGTGCCCTTCAAGGTGTGTGCCTCACGCTCAGCGCTCCCGCGATCACCCGCTGCCAAGGCCGCACGCATCCGCTTTGGCGCCTCCTTCTGGCCAGCCACAAACTTGCGCAGAATCGACAGATACAAACTCTTTTTGCCCACCACCCGCTTCAAACCGGTCTCCACATCCAGACCGGCGATCCCGCGCGGCATGCCATCCTCACCCATCGACACCGCACTCTGAGAGGTTACCACGCATCCAGGTGCCCACACTCCTTCCAGCTCCACCCGCGATGCACCGACCTCCGCACTCACCGCTTTGGCCGGTACGATCCATTTGGCCAGCGTGATGAACATCTCATCCACATCGAGTGGTTTGGCAATGTGATCGTTCATCCCAACCGCCATCACCTTCTCACGATCACCGGCCATGGCGTTGGCGGTCATGGCGATCACCGGCAACCTCTCCCAGGCGGGATTCTCGCGAATCGCCCGTGTCGCCGTGTACCCATCCATCACCGGCATCTGGCAATCCATGAGCACCCCGTCGAACCGATCGTCCTGTTGCAACCGATCCAGCGCATCGCGCCCGTTGCCGGCCACCACCACCGTAAACCCGGCCTCGGTTAACAACTCCGTGGCCAACTCCTGATTCATGTCGTTGTCCTCGACCAGCAACACCCGCGCACCACGCAGTTTGTTCCGGGCATCTCGCGACGGATCCGGTCGTTCGCTCCGCACACCCCCCTCTTTCACCACACCGCGACCCAACGCCTCGCCGATGCTCTCCAACAGGACAGACGGCGTCACCGGCTTGGTGACCACATGCCGCAATGCCACCCCCTGGCGTTGCGCCTCGTTGAACGCCTCCTCGCGTCCAAAGGCGGTCACCATGATCATCGCCGGCATATGGGCAAAGGCCTCATCACGAATGCGCCGCATGCACTCCACCCCATCCATCACCGGCATCTTCCAGTCCATCAACACCAAATCATAGGCCCTGCCGCCCCCCTCCTCCTCCTCAGAGATACGCTTCAAGGCGCTCTGACCATCCGGGACCACATCGACCTCAAAACCGATGTGCCTCCCCATGTCGGCGAAGATCTCCCGCGCCGTGGCGTTGTCATCCACCACCAGCAGCCGCAACCCGGCCAACTCGTCGGCACGGAACATCCGCCGCGGCTGCGCATCACTCTGCAGGCCGAAGCGGGCGTGAAAATGAAAGCTCGATCCCTTGCCAACCTCACTCTCCACCCAGATGCGACCCTCCATCAACTCGACCAGATTCTTGGAGATCGCCAATCCCAGACCGGTTCCGCCATACTTGCGGGTGGTCGAGGAGTCGGCCTGGCTGAACGACTGAAACATCTTGCCCAACTGTTCCGGGGTCATGCCGATGCCCGAATCCTTGACCCAGAAGTGCAACTCGACCCAGGACTCCCCGGCAGCGACCCTGGCAACGCCAATGACGATCTCACCACGATCGGTGAATTTGACCGCGTTGTTGCCGAGATTGACCAGAACCTGCCCGAGGCGCAACGAATCGCCGATCAGTCCCATCGGCACATCCGGCGCGGTATCGAACAACAGCTCCAGACCTTTATGTTCCGCCTTGATGCCCACCAGATTGGCCAGATGATCCATGACATCCTCAAGGCGGAATTCAATCCGCTCCATGCTCATCTTGCCCGCTTCGATCTTGGAGAAATCGAGAATGTCGTTGATGATCCCCAACAGATTCTCCGCCGAACGGTGGACCTTTTCGATGTAGTTGCGCTGCTTCTTGTCGAGCTCGGTCTGCAACGCCAGATGCGACATGCCGATGATCGCATTCATCGGCGTGCGAATCTCGTGGCTCATGTTGGCCAGAAAATCGCTCTTGGCCTTTGTGGCATCCTCGGCAGCGTGACGTGCCTCGGCCATCGCCTGCTCCACCGCCTTGCGCTCGGTGATATCCCGCCCGATTCCCAAAAGCCCGAGCAATCGACCTTGATTGCCGTAGAACGGGGCGCGCACCGTATCGAGCAACACCCGCCGTCCATCAGGATACTCAGCCCACTTCTCCTCGGCGAACCGGGTCAGACTCGACATCATGTCGTGGTCCGCCTGACGGATCTCATAGGCCGCATCCGGCGGGAAGATGTCATAATCGGTACGCCCGACGATCTCCTCGACCGGCTTGTCGAGCAGACGCGCAAAGGCGACATTGCACCCCAGATAGATCCCTTCCGGATCCTTGTAGTAGATCATGTCGGGAATCGAGTCGATCAACGCCCCGAGTGTGGCCCGTTGACGCTCGATCTCCTCGCGGGCCCGTTTTGTTTCGGTAATGTCGTCCAGGGTGAACTGCAACAGATGTCGTCCACCGAATTGGAACATCATCAAATGAACCTGGGCATCCCAAATCTCGCCACTGGGGCGCCGATGACGCCATTCAAAGGATTGCGGCCCCTCCTGCAAAGCCTTGAAATCCATATTCTTAATGGCGGCACGCGAATCGGTACCGTCATACTGGGTGTGAGCCGAGACATCAAGCGGCGTTTTGCCCAGCAACTCCTGGCGGCTGGCATAGCCGTACATGCGCACCGCCGCCGGGTTGCAGTCGATGAAGCCCTCCTTCTCCGGATCGTGAATGACGATCGGACGCGCCGACTCCTGGAACAGCATCTTGTTGTAGGCTTCGGAGTCTCGCAACGCCGCTTCGGCGGCCTTGCGCTGGGTGATGTCGCGCATCGACAGACAAATGCAGATCCCGCGCCCCCCCAAAGCCGGCAGGCGGGAGAGCGACATTTCGAGCGGGAAAACCCCGCCATCCTTGTGCAATCCCAAAAAATCCCCCCCTCCCGATTCACGCGGACGCAACGGACCCGAAGAGAGGAACCCCTCGCGCATGGCGTGGTACTCCTCGCGCTGCGACTCCGGGAAGAGCGTCTCGATGCGCCGTCCGGGCAACTCGCCGTCCGCATGACCGAACATGGTGTGCATGCGCGGATTGGCCAGAATGATCACCCCGTCCCGATCGGTGACCAGCATGCCATCCGGGGCCGATTCGATGATGCCGCGATACCACTCCTCGGTGGCCTGGAGCGCATTGCGACGTTCCTCCAGTTCGGCGGTCTGCGAGGTCAGCAAAGCGGCCTGGGCCTCCATGGTACCCGCCTGCTTGCGGGTCTCCCTGAGCAGCTGTTGCGTGCGCAAATTGCGCTCCAGAATTTCGATGCTCATGGCCAGAAGCGGCATCAGGCCATCGAGCAACGTCTGCTCGCGGGCGTCGAACATCTTGAAGGCAGCCAGCTCCACCACGGCGAGCAACTGGTCATTGCGGATCACCGGCAACACAAAGATCGCACGCGGCGGGGCCTCGCCGATCGAAGAGCCGATGGTCAGGTAATCGGCCTTCGGACAGGTGATGATGATCGGCGTTTTCTCCAGGGCACACTGACCGACCAGCCCTTCGCCGATCTCGAAGAGCGCATGGAACCCCTTGCGTTCCCGAAAGGCATAGCCGCCGAACAGTCTCAGCTGCTCCCCCTCGCGCACGTAGAGCGCCCCATGTCCCACTTGCAACAACGGCGCGACCGCAGAGAGAAAACGGCGCGCCAGATCGGAAAAATCGACCGCCTCCTGGAGTGCCGAGGAGATGGTCGCCTGATGGAGTTTGATCCAGCGCTGCGCCTCCATCTCGATGGCCCCGGACTGCAAAACGGCGATCGACCGGGCCAGATCACCGATCTCATTGGGAAAGTCGGTATTCGGCACCTGGATTTCAAGTTGACCGGCAGCCAGCTGTTCCACGCAGTCACGCAGCCGCTCCGTGGGACGCCGGATTGACCCCCCGACCAGCAGACTGATCAGCACCCCAACGCCGATGCCTCCGGCCAGCAACAGAAACGGCACCTCGCCTTTCAACAGCCCCAACCGATAGAGATAGACCAGGATCGGTCCGACGGTCACCAGCAAAAAACCCGTAAACCCCAATAACAGCTTGATGCGCAGCTGACGCCGCTCCAGAAAGATCAACGCCGCCTTCATGCGTCGATCTCCGCGTCATCAAGAGCATACGGGGGCTTGCGTCCCGAGGCTTCTGCCAGTTCGTTCACCTCGCCGCGCAGGAGGCGCAACCGCTCCTCGCAACTTTTGGCCAACCGGTTGAAACCGATATCCGACATCCGCATCAATTTGCGCTCCGCATTGCGCAGCTCGGTGATGTCGATGAAGGTGCCGACCATGCCGCCCGCCGAGCCATCCGGCAGACAGAAACCCGAAGCATAATAGATCGTGTCGTGCAACTGACCGTCGGCATACGGCATGGGCACCTCCCGACGCACCGTGGTGCCGGAGAGGATCACGGACTCATCCTCAGCCTGGTAGGCCCTGCGATCCGCCTCGGGCAGATATTCCAGATCCAGCACCCGTTTGCCGATCAACTCGTCACGCTTGACCGCAAAAACCACCTCATAGGCACTATTAAAACCCAGAAAACGGGTATCCACCCCTTTGTAGAACACCGGATAAGGGATGGTATCGAGCAGTGCCTGCTGAAACTCCAGCTGACTCGCCTTGGTGCGTTCGGCCTCGGCGGTCTTGGCCAGAAGCTCCCCGGCATCGCGATTACGACGTTGAATCTCCAGATTCAACGCCAACATCGCCACCATCTCCTCCCGCATGGCCGGCACATGCTCCTCCTCCTCGCCAAGAGAAGCCAGTTCCACCACCCCCAGAATCACCTCGCCCAACCGGATCGGCAGGATCGCCACGCCATCGGGCGTGGTCGCACCCAACCCGGAACGGATCATCCCCCCATACCCCTCGGGCGGATTCATGCGAATCGGACGCCCTTCGTGCGCACATTGACCCAGCAGCCCATCCCCCTCAAGCAGCAGACGCGGCACCTCGCGATCCACCGCGAAGGCAGCCTCCAGCCGCAACGTGTCACTCCCCGGACGATCGCGCACATAGACCACCCCCCGACAAACCCCCAGATTGGCATGCGCCTCGGAAAGAAAGATCCCTCCCAGCTCCTCGATCCCCTTGGCCTGCTGCATTCGCACCGACATCTCGGCCAGACGGGATTTGTGCTGCGCACTGCTCTCCTGCCGCTGCGCATAGGCCTGAAGTTTCAAGGCCGCCACCGCCTGGGCATGATGGCTGCGCAACACCTTGAAAATCATCCACCACATCGAGAACGCACCCAAAACGCTCGCCAGCATCTCCCACTTGCGCGCCAGGATGGACGCGCTGCGCGTCAAATCCTCCACCAGCACCAGACGCCAATCCCCGGATGGATCGTTCCAAGGCACCTGGGCACTGGCTACCGCGTGACGACGACCTTCGTATTCGATAAAACCTGGCTCGGGCCGCAAAGGCAGCACATCTGGTTGGCGATTCTCGAACATCGTACCGAATTGTTTGAGTTCACGAATCGACTTGATCCGCTCCGGCGTGGGGGGGTGATCCAGCCAGGCAATCCACTCCGAATGGTTGCTTGCGAACACCACCCCCTGAGGCGAGATCAGCAACGTGATATCCGCTCTTTTGGCGATCAACTGATCGATGGCCTTAGGATCCGTTCGGGCCACCATGGCGCCGATCTTCTCAGAGTTGACGTTGAGCTCGGCAAACACCGGCGAGGCAAAATAAATCGCCCGTCGCCCGGTTGCCAGGCTGATGGCCGCATAAACCGACTGCTTGCCCTGCACCGCCATTTTGTAATAGGGACGGAAGCGGACATCGATCCCGGTCGAAGGCTTGTTGGAGTCATCCCAACAGCTGCGCACCACGCCATTGGAGCCCACCACGAACACCCCCTCGGCGCCGTGCGAATGACCGATACTCTCCAGCATACTCAGAAAGGGGGGATTGTTGAGTTTGCTCTCCAGACGGGCGTCACGCTTGACCTCCGGGTCGACCAGACCCAGCATGACCACCGACCCCATCAGATTGCCGTTCATGGTCAAGGCAAGCAGCTCTACCGCGCTCCGTTCAGCATAAATATCCAACAGGGCGAGCCGTTCATGTTCTTTCATGCCCCGCAAATGCAGGCCCGCCAACCAGGCGATCCCCAGACTGGTCACGACAATCCAACTCCATGCCCACTTGGGATGCGTGGCTATCCATGCGGCCAGACGGTTCACCGCACCACCTCCAGGATCGCAGGATCATACATACGCTCATTACGCTCGATGATCTCCATGCACATCGCCACCACGGTCAAAAGCCCATTGAGCAGCGAGATCTCGTCCTCGCGGAAATTGCGGAACGAGGCCAACTCGACCACCCCGAGCAGCGAGCCGGCATGGATGATCGGCACCATCATCAACATCTTCGGCGGCGCCGAACCCAGCACCGAACCGATACGCGCATACCCTTCCGGTGGATTCTTCAATGAAATCAGACGTTGCTCCCTGGCGCACTGGCCGACCAGCCCCTCGCCGAAGGGGATCTCTTCCGGCACGATATCGTTGCCCGAGCGGGCATAACCACCGCAGGCCACCAACACCTGCCGCTCTTCCACCACCCGATAGAACCCACCCATACCAACGTCCAACAAGGGGGCCACATGCGTAAAGAAGAGCCTTGAGAGTTCCCAATAACTCGATGCCCGCTGCAATGCCGCCGTGATGGTGGCCACATTGGTCTGCATCAGCCGGCGCGACTCCGCGATCTGCCGTGCCATGCGATTGAAGGAGATCATCACCTCTCCGAGCTCATCCTGGCGATCCTCGGGCAGATGCAGAGCGAAATCCCCCTCCGCGACCCGACGCGTCCCTTCAGCCAACTGACGCAACGGAATCACCACCAGACGATTGCCCACCACATAAATCAGGAAACTCGACAGCAGCATGGCCAGCAACATGACAGCCAGCATGAAGAGAAAATCATGGCTGCCGATCCCGCCCGACCGATCGAACGCCGCCACCGTGAACCACTTGAGCGGTGCAATGTAGGCAATCGCCGCAATCCGGGGCGTTCCATTCAGGGTCAGCTCGACAAAATCACCCTGGCCACCGCTCTTCACCCGATCCATCAACCCTTTGAGCTGCTCGACCTCCCGTTCGTTGCCCAACAATTTCCAGATGGTCGAAGTGGCCTGTGCAGAATCGATCGGCGCGTTCAAGGCGATCAACGACGGGTCCGCATGCCCCTGTATGGCACCGGCCTCGTTGATGAACATCCCGGTCACGCCCTTCTCGGCGCTCTTGACGAACGATTCAATGAATTTAGTTATATCTATTCCGGTCCCGACCACACCAATCGGATCAATGCCCTCCTTCATGACCACATTGATCCACAACTTGGTGACATTCAGTTTGTTGTTGTGATCAACATTGAAATTATAGGGCGCCGAATCGGCGAGGGTCTTGAAAAACCACTCGTCATCCTTATCGTCGGTGGTCAAGGTCTGGGTGGACTTCAAGGGGGATGAACGGGCGTCGCGCAGGGCCCGGGCATCGACGAAGAAAAAACTCCCAGCCGGCTTGGAGGCCACAAAAATCTCATGGGTGGAAAAAAGTCCCAAAAAACTGCTCAATTCGCGCACCGCCGGAGCGCTTGTCGCTGCATCGGATGGATCATGCACCCAGCGCCGCAACACGTCCGAATCGGCCATCTTGAGTGCCAGCATCAGATCACCCTGAATTCCGCCCAGGGTCTTTTCCCGATGCAACAACACGTAGCGTTCGACCGAATAACGGGTCAACTCCTGCTGGATGTGCTCCTGCATGGAGCGCACCACGGTCAAGGTGATCCCTCCAATCAGAAGCAACCCTCCGACCAGATAGAGCATCATCTTTTCACGCAATCCAAAATGCATGCCGCTCTCCGCTGGCCGGATGGAATCCGGACGAATCTGAGCCGATTTTACCGTGGAACTCCCGCAAGGGTGTTCCGGGGTGGGGGTGAGGGGGTTCTCCACCCATCATGTCAAGTCAAACCGCACCCATTTTGGGATGTGTCGTTTTCTGCAAGGCGGCGCGCGGCGCATTTTTCGAAAAAAGGCGCGAAAAATGCTTCTTGATAAAAGCGCGCTAAAGTCAAAGGCAAAACCCTGGGAGATGAATCTCCCAGACCCTCTCTTTTTTTTCACCCATAAAAACGACACATTTTAAGCCGGGTGCGGTTTAGTGGGCCTGTCGCTGTTTTTGATCCAGAATGAACGCGCCAAGCGCCTTGTCGGTGTGCAGGATGTGGTTGGTCAACCACTCGGATAAAAACGACACCAGCACATCCTTGGGTATCCTCTGACCCTGATGGATCTGCTCGCGCACCGCCAGAACCTTGGCAACGAAATCCCGATGCTGACTCAGATGGGACTCCGCGTCCACCGGTCGCAGGCTTTCGTAACCCTGTTCAACGATGAACCGCTCTTCGGTTTTGAAGTGATAATCGGCGTAGTTGATCAACCCCTGAACGATCTTGGCCAGATCCTCCAGACTGCTCTGATCGGTCAGTTTGCCAGCCGCATCATTGAGCATCTTGATCAACACGCGGTGTTGATCATCGATGATCCCCACCCCGGTGGTGAAATCGGGTCGCCAACTGATCGGTTGCACCATTTCTGCGGCCATGAGTTCCTCTTCGTTTGTTGTGCAGTTCACTGACAAGCCATTGCAGATATTTTAGCGACTTGCCCGGTCAATACAAGTGATAGCCAATTGCGGATAAACAGAAATCCCGTTCATTCGTTCAAATCCCCAGGCAAAAGGAACTTGAACGTCGCCCCCTCGCCCAATTCACTCTCCACCCAGATCCGACCTCGATGGCGTTCGATGATCCGCTGGCAGATGGTCAATCCCAGACCAGTGCCCAGCGGCACGTCCATGGTCTCGTCACGCGCCTGATCCACCTGATGGAACTTCTCGAACACCTTTTCCAGCTCATCGCGCGGGATTCCCGGACCGTTATCCACCACCTCGACCCCCACCCCCTCGGAGGTCTGGCGCAGATGCACCTCAACCGCACCAACCGAGGATTCGCAAAACTTCACCGCGTTGGAGAGCAGATTGATCACCACCTGGATGATCTTGTCCCGATCGGCATTGAGCATCACCGGATAGGCTGGGGCATGATAACGCAACCGCACCGCCTTGTTCTCGAAGAGCTGGTGGGTGGCATCGATGGCATCGCGCGCGATCTCCCCCAGATCGACCTGCGCCAGATGCCACTCCATTTTGCCCGATTCGATCTTGGCCAGATCGAGAATCTGGTTGACCAGCCGGGTCAACCGTTCCGCCTCCTTGATGATGATCTCGGTGAATCGCCGCCGGTCCACAAGCTCCATCTCTTCGTTGTCGCGCAAAATCTCCGAGAAGGCGCGAATCGAGGTCAACGGCGTGCGCAGCTCGTGGCTGACCGTGGAGATGAACTCATCCTTCAAACGATCCAACTCCTGGAGCCGTTCGTTGACCTCCTGCAACTGCCGGGTGGCGGCCTCCAGCTGACGCGATTTCAGCTCCAACCGCTGGCTGTATTCGATCACCTGGCTGGTCTCATCCAGGATGCGCATCACCCCGTGCAGATCCAGCTCCTCACCGGTGACCACCGACGAGACCATCACGCGAGCCGAGGCTGAACCGATCGCCCCTGTCAGACGCTTCTCGGCAAAGGCCACCAGATGGGCCGGCGCCTGGGCCTGTTCATCGAGCTTCAACAGGCGATGTTGCAGATAGTTGGCAAAATCGATCTCGGCCTGCGCCGGTCCAATGAAACGGGAGAGCAACCGTTTCAACTCCGCCACAGAGACAAAGCCGCTCCACAAATACTCGTTGCCGCCGCGCGCCCCTTTGTCAAAGACGTTAACAAAATTGAGCGCCTGGATCTGCTCCACCGCAGTCTGTCGATCAAAAAGTGAGATTGCCACCAACACCCCGATGTTGGTCAACAGGCTCCAGAAGACCGAATGGGTCAGAGGATCGAAGACGGTCAGGCCAAAAAGCGCCTGAGGTTTGAGCCAGGCAATGCCCCACGGGCCGTGGGTCAGGAAGCTCTCCGCGATCCAGCCCGACTTGGCGAACGAGGCGAACAGCAGGGTGTGCGACCAGACGATGAAACCGGACACCAGCCCCCCCATCGCCCCCCGACGACTCACCCCCTGCCAGTAGATGCCGATCAGGATGGCCGGTGCGAACTGTGCCACGGCAGCAAACGAGATGATGCCGATGCTGACCAGGGTGTGGGATTCGCCAATCAGACGGAAATAGAGATAACCAAGCAGCATGAGAACAATGATGATGCCACGGCGGATGGTGAGAATGATGCCGGAGAGGTCATCGCGAAAGGCGGCGCGAAATTTCAGCAACAGCGGCAGCACCAGGTCGTTGCTGACCATGGTGGACATGGCGATCACCTCAACGATCACCATGCTGGTGGCCGCCGACAGACCGCCCAGGTAGACGAACAGCGACAACCACACCTGATTGCCCTGAATCGGCAGGATCAACACGTAGGTATCGGGATCCATCCCCTGTCCGGAGAGCAGCAGGCGACCGGCCATGGCGATCGGCAGCACGAACAGGTTGAAGGCCAACAGATAGAGCGGAAACAGCCAGGAGGCTTGCCGGATGTGGGACGGATTGACGTTCTCGACCACCAGCACCTGGAACTGCCGGGGCAGGAACAGCACGGCCATCATGGCGATCAGGGTCATCGAAAACCAGGCGACATACCCCCCCGGTATGGCCTCAAAGGTCATCAGACGGTGCAACGCGGGATCGGCCAGAGCGCGCCCGAAGAGATCGCCGAAGCCGTCGAACATGCCAAAAGTGACGAACAGCCCGACGAACAAAAAAGCCCCCAGCTTGACGATCGACTCAAAGGCAATGGCGGTCACCATCCCCTCGTGCCGTTCGCTGGCGTCCAGATGGCGCGTGCCGAACAGAATGGAGAAGAGCGCCAGGATCATGGCGACATAAAGCGCGGTATCCCCCCACGGCGCGGCAGGCCCCTTCATGGAGAGAAAGTCATCCAGATGGTGCACCAGCACATCGAGACTGACGGCCACGGCCTTGAGCTGCAAGGCGATGTAGGGCAGCACGCCGATCACCACGAACAGGGTGACCATGCCGCCAAGCATCGGACTCTTGCCATAGCGCGAGGCAATGAAATCGGCGATCGAGGTGATGTGGTTGACCTTGGAGATGGCGATGATCTTGTGCAGAAGAAACCACCAGAGGGCGGCCATCAGGGTGGGGCCGAGAAAAATCGGCAGAAAGCCGATGCCGGTCTCCGCTGCCCGTCCCACACTGCCGTAGTAGGTCCACGAGGTGCAGTAGACCGCGATCGAGAGGGTGTAAATCGTGGGATTGTTGACCAGCGAGCGCCCACGCGCGGCCTGACGATCGGCATGGTAGGCCACGGCGAACAACAGCCCCAGGTAGGCGATCGAAATGAGCGGGACGATCCACTGCCAGGACATGTCACCCCTTGTCGAGCGGCAGGCGCCGCATGATCAGCGCGATCGATACGACAAACCCCAACCAGAACAAAAAGAGGTAGAGCCACAACACCGGCACGCCCAAGAGCATCCGATCCCGGCTGAAAAGCGCGATCAGCGGGTAGTTGATCGCCAGCGCCCCGAACACGGCGAGCACCAGCAACCGCTCTTTGCGACGTTTCATCATCGGCATGTCAGTAGTTGGCCTCCGACTGCTGACGACGAATCCGTACCATGCTGTCAGAGGCCTGCATGGCCAGACCGAGCGATGAGACACCCCGCGCCTTGAGCAACTCCAACAGCTTCAAGAACACATCCGCCGTGACCATGGCATCCCCCATGGCGGTATGACGCAGATGCGCCTGCACATCCACTCCCAACCGATCGGCAATGGCGTCCAGCGTGTGATCGGTCACCTCGTCGTGCAGATAGACCGACAACAGCAGGGTATCGAGCACCGGGTTGTCAAAGCGCACCTTGCAGCTCTCCTCCTTGAGTTGCAGAAAACGCATGTCAAAGGCGGCATTGTGCGCCACCAACACCGCATCGCCGACGAAAGCTTTGAATTGCGGCAGAATCTCCTCGATGGTCGGCTTGTCCTGCACATCGCCATCGGTGATGCCATGCACCCGTGTCGACTCCACCGGGATCGGACGGCGCGGGTTGACCAACCGCTCGAACCGCTCCCCGTAGAGCACACGTCCGTTGACGATCCGCACCCCGGCCATGGAGAGGATCTCATCCCCCTTCGAGGGTTGCAAACCGGTGGTTTCGGTATCGAACACCACGTAACTCAAATTGGCCAGCGGCATGGCCAGGCGGGATCCCAGCGCATTAAAGCCGTTCATCATGGAGAAGTCATAGAACTCCGGACGTTCGGAGATCTCGGCCACCGGGAACTGCCACTGCCGCGCCGACGGGGCCACCGGCAACCGCAACATCGCATGGCCAGGACGCCGATGGGCCTGGCTCCAGATCTCGCAGCCGTGACGCTCCAGAATCTCCTCCAGACGCATCACCGCGCCGCCATCCTCCAGTTTTTCGCCATGCCACGACTCGACCGCGCGGGCCGAAATCGGCGTACCCGGCCAGATCAAATCCAGATAGATCCGATGGTTGCCCATCAACGCCTCGATTTCGATGGCCACCGGACCGGCATGATAGCGGATCTTGGCCAGCATGCTCTCCAATGCCAACAGCAACGCCGGAGCATCGGCCTGGATCCACAACGCCTCGCCCAGCGGATGGACTCTCATGCCGTGATGCCGCTCCATGCGCCGATTCAGCGCCTCAATCAGATCCGAGGTCAACACGTCATTCAACACCCAGTGCTCGGCGGCCAGGGTATCGGCTTCGGTGGCGATCGCATCCAGACGCACGGAGAGTTCCGCAACCTCATCGTGCATCACCTGCACGAACTTCTCGCGCTCGTGATGATCCATGTCGCCATGATCCATCAGGGTCTCGGCTGCAGCCCGCAGATTGGCCACCGGTCCGCGAATGTTCTCCAGCGCATGCCGGATCAACCGGTCGCTGCGCCGCAGACCCGACACGCGCCGGGTCGCCTCCTCGAAGGTGAGCAGATAGTAGTTCTGATCCGCGCGTTGACAGGGGAACAGACTCATGGCGCAGTCGAGCATCACATCCTCGTGCAGTGCCGCGCAAAAAAAACGGGCATCCCCCTTGTCGGCACACCCCTCCGGAGAGGCGTGACAGCGATTGAGGAACTCCATGGTGGTTTCCAGCGGCATGCGGGCGCAAAGTTCATAGAGCGAACGCCCCAACCCCAGCGCATCCTGACGATTGCGGAACAGGTTCTGCGCCGCCAGATTATACAGCACGATACCCGCCTCGGCGTTGATGACGATCAAACCGACGTTCAAGTGTTTGATCACCTTCTCCAGCCGTTCCAGCCCCTCGACCTGGTTGGCCAACGCCTCCCCAACCTGCCGTCGGGCGAAAAGCAGCGCGGTGCCGACCCGACGGGCCGCCTCCGGCAACTCCCCGAGCAGATGGTCGGGACGCAACTGGATCTCCCGCGACGGATCGGCCCCGGCGATGATCCCCACCTCGCGCGTCACCTGGATCAACGGCTTGAACACCACCCCGTCCAACCAGGCCCAGATCTGTATCAACACCCCGAAGATCAGGAACAAAGCGAGCAGCAGATAGACAAAATGGGTCTGCAGCCACGCAAAGATGGCCCCATCCATTTCGGGCAGGTTCCGCGATGCCTCCCAAGCGATGCCGCCCAGCCCCCCCAAGGCCAACAGCAGAAAAACCCCCAATATCCCCCAATAACGACTACGCACGTTCATTGTTGCATCAATCGTTGCCCAACCCCAACATGGTTCGCACCTTCAATACCAACTCGCGGGTGGCAAACGGCTTGGTGACATAATCGTCCGCGCCAAGTGCCAACCCCTTCTCCTGCTCCACCTCGCGCCCCTTGGCGGTCAACATGATGATCTTGACCCCCTGACAAAGCGGATCGGCGCGCAGCGCCTCGCACACCTCGTACCCGTTCTTCTTGGGGATCATCACGTCCAACAGCACCAGATCCGGACGCTTCTCCTCGACCGCCTGGAGCGCGGAGTCGCCATCCCCCACCGAACGGACCGAAAAGCCCTCCTTTTTCATCAAGAATTCCAAGGATAAAACAATGTTCGGCGCATCGTCCACAATCAAAATTTCCACAGCCATTATCCGTCCCCCCCGACTGCTATTGCAACTGCCGCAACCTGAAATGATGAATCATCAGATCCTTGAACCCATCCATCACCACCAGAGAATCCCGCAGATACTCCTTTTCGAGCCGCCCGAGATTCTCGATAAGCAAATAATCGCCCTGTGCCCCGTGTTTCAAGTGCGGATCCAGTTTCACCCGCACCCGCAAGGCGGAGAGAAAATCAAACGCCTCGATCAGGTCATTGGCAAAGGTGTTCTCCAACGCGCCGCGCCGCACCAGACCACGAATCCGGTGGATCGTGTTCGGATCCTTGATCTTGTGCTCCAAAGCCAGACTGCGGATGCCGTGGACGATCGGGAACACACCCCCCTTTTTGAGATCGATCTGCCCCTGTTTGTTCCCTTTTTCCACCACAAAACGGTTGAAAAGCCCCAGCGGCGTATCAAAGGTCAACACCGGTCGGGCAAAATGGGCATAAAAACTCGGATCATTGGGCAAGGATTCCAGCATAAAGTCGCGGGCATGCGCAAACAATGACCCATGACCCGACACCGGACGCCCGTCAAAGAAGATCGCCAGCTGCATCAGATTGGTCGGCGACGGCTGACGGATCCAGGAGAGGATCAATTGCTCGTAATCGGCGATACGCCCGTTCCATTTCGGATTGGTCATCATGACATTGCCCGGACAGGGCGGATAGCCCAGTTGGGACATGGCGGCGGTAAAGGCGTGGCAAAAAGCCAGATACTCCTCGGCAACACATTGGTCATCGGCGATCAAGGCATTGTCCTGATCGCTCTTGGTGATCTGCTCGCCGCGCCCCTCGCTTCCCATGACCACCAGACAGACATGGTCGAGCAGTCCGGGCGGTGCCAGCAAATGAGCGGCCTTTTCGTACACCTGACGATCCAGTTCGCGCACCAGACGACTGATGTGCCGCGCCTTGAGCCCCTTTCTGACCAGGGATTCGACCATCAAGGGCTGGTGGCTGGTGGCATCGGCCAACTCGGCCAGGGTGGTGGCGCGCAGGATGCGCTGAATGGTCAACGAGGCGTGATTGGTCAAAAAGGAGAGCAGTTCGGTCAGCCCGAGAATCCCCACCACATGTGCGGAGGTGCCAACCACCAAACGGCTGATGCCGCGTTTGGTCATGGTCAAAAGGGCCTTGAACAACAACTCGTCCGGCGAGGCCATCACCAGTTTCCAGGTGGCGATCGGACCGATCGGTGCATCCACCGGCATCTCGGAGAGGGCCAGGGCGTCGCGGATATCGGCACTGGTCAAAACGCCGTGTCGACCCTCCTCCCGAACCAGAATGGCATCGATGCGCCGCGCACGCATCCTGGTGGCGGCTTCGCGGATCGTGGTGGTCGCATCCAGGATGACCGGCCTGGTCAGATGCAGGTCACGGATGCGCGAGGTGAGCAGTGGGGCGTCGGAATTCTCGTTGTTATCGGCGTCCACGATGAATCTCTCAGCCTGTCAAATGGTCGACCCCCTGCGTGACAGGGGGTCGACGGGAACAACATCTCAAGCTTTGGCTCCGGTCCCGGAACCAAACATTCCGGAACCGGAGGAAAAAAAGGTCATCAGTGGCTGGTGGCTCCAGAGGCACCGATGCCGGTTTCGCAGCGCACGGCCTGGGCGTCGTACCGAGACCGTTCCAGCTGAGCCTGGGCGCTGTTGTCGAGCTTGGAACCGATCCAGCAACCGAAGAAGGCCAGGGACATCGAGAAGATGGCCGGATCCTTGTACGGGAACAGGGCCTCCTTGTTGCCGAACACATCCACCCAGACGGTCTTGGAGAGCACCACCATGGTGATGGTGGAGATCAACCCCAGCGCACCACCGAGGACGGCGCCGCGGGTGGTGAGGTTTTTCCAATAGACCGACAGGATCAGGATCGGGAAGTTGGCCGAAGCGGCAATGGCGAAGGCCAGACCCACCATGAAGGCCACGTTCTGCTTCTCGAACTGGATTCCCAGATAGATGGCGATGATACCGATGACGATGGCGGCCATCTTGGAGATGCGCATCTCGGTCCGCTCATCCACGTTGCCCTTTTTGATGGCGCTGGCGTAGATGTCGTGGGAAACCGCGGAAGCGCCCGCCAGGGTCAGACCCGACACCACCGCGAGGATGGTGGCGAAGGCCACGGCAGAGATGAAGCCCAGGAACAGGTCACCACCCGTGGCATGGGAGAGATGGATGGCGGCCATGTTGTTGCCACCCATCAGGGTTCCCTTGACCGCGTCGATGTAACGGGCCTCGGGAGCCACCAGCAGCACCGCGCCGAAGCCGATGATGAAGGTGAGGATGTAGAAGTACCCGATGAAACCGGTGGCGTAGAAGACCGACTTGCGGGCCTCCTTGGCGTTGGAGACGGTGAAGAAGCGCATCAGGATGTGCGGCAGACCGGCGGTACCGAACATCAGGGCCAGACCCAGAGAGATGGCCGAGAGTGGATCGGTGATCAATGCCCCTGGTGCGAAGAGATCCTGGCCTGTTGAAACGATCTTTTTGTGATCAGCCAGAATGCTCCCCTTGATCCCCTCCTGCGCGGTGCTGAAGAAGGTCTCCAGATTAAAGCCGACATGATTCAACGCGCCCAGGGCGATGAAGGTGGCACCAGAGAGCAGCAGCACGGCCTTGATGATCTGCACCCAGGTGGTGGCGATCATGCCGCCGAAGGCCACGTAGAGGATCATCAGCACGCCGACGATCACCACCGCGAACTCATAGGGCAGACCGAAGAGGGTACGGATCAGCTGACCCGCGCCCACCATCTGCGCGATGAGGTAGAGGATAACGGTGCAGATCGTGCCCAGGGCGGACATGGTGCGCACCGGCACCTGGGAGAGGCGGAAAGAGACGATGTCCGCAAAAGTGTAGCGGCCCAGGTTGCGCAGCTGCTCGGCCATCAGGAAGAGGATGATGGGCCAACCCACCAGCCAGCCGACCGAGTAGATGAGCCCGTCGTAGCCCTTGGCGAACACCATGGAGGAGATTCCCAGGAACGAGGCTGCCGACATGTAGTCGCCGGCGATGGCCAGGCCGTTCTGAAAACCGGTGATGCCGCCACCAGCGGCGTAGAAGTCCTTCGTGGATTTGGTGCGCGCTGCGGCCCAGTAGGTGATGCCAAGGGTCACGGCCACGAAGATGAAGAACATGATGATGGCGGTAATGTTCAGGTTGCCCACCGTCGGCTTGGGCGCGTCTGCGGCCCAGAGGAGGGAGGTCCAGGATCCGGCCACCAGGCCGGATGCGAGAGCCGTCAATTGCTTCATTTCGTATCCTCCTTGATCTGACGATTCAGTTCATCGAACTCGCTGTTGGCCCGGACAACATAGATGCCGGTCAACACAAAAGCCGAGACGATGACGCCCACTCCGATGGGAATACCGATCGAAATGACGCTACCCGCCATGATCTTGGTGCCGAGAAACTTCGGCGCAAAGGCCACGATCAGGATGAACGCGTAGTAGATGAAGAACATCATGATGCTCAGGGTCCAGGAAAATCTGGAACGCTTGCCCAACAGGGCCTGATACTTTGGATTGGTATGAATTCTTTGGATGAGCTGTCGTTCAGCATCTGTACTCATGGGCAGTCTCCTGTTCGAGTAAGTTTGACCTGCTCAAGGCTCCCCTCGTTTCCGCATGCGTGGTGCGGTTCCCGTGCCAAAAGCCCAGCCTTATTGAGGATCCGTCGATCAACCAGGCCGTCAAGGCCCATCCATCGACGAAGAATCCGGGATTGCGCCACCCGGATGGCAAAAATTCCGGTCAATCGCCAGCCGATCGACCGGAATTCTTCAAGAAACCGATCAGTTCGTCGGGATGCGCTCGTCAATGAGTTTCTGCACCACGCTCGGATCGGCCAGGGTGGTGGTGTCGCCCATATTGTCGAGTTCGTTGGCAGCGATCTTGCGCAGGATACGGCGCATGATCTTGCCGGAACGGGTCTTGGGCAGACCGGGCGCCCATTGCAGCACGTCGATGTGGGCGATCGGACCGATCTCCTTGCGCACCAGGGCGCCAAGCTCCTTCTTCAAGGCATCGTTCGGGGTCTCGCCGACCATCAGGGTAACGAACGCATAGATCCCCTGCCCCTTGATCGCGTGCGGATAACCGACCACCGCAGCCTCGGCGACCTTCTCGTGCAGCACGAGGGCCGATTCGATCTCGGCAGTGCCCAGGTTGTGACCGGAGACAATGATGATGTCATCCACGCGACCGGTGATCCAGTGATAACCATCCTCGTCGCGACGACAGCCGTCACCTGGGAAGTAGCGCCCCGGATAGGCGGCAAAGTAGGTGTTGAAGAAACGCTGGTGATCGCCATAGACCGAGCGCATCATCCCCGGCCAGGGACGGGCGATGGTCAGAATGCCGGTGGTGGCCCCCTCTTGCAGCACACCCTTTTCGTCCACCACCTCCGGAAGAACCCCGAAGAACGGCAGCGTGGCCGAACCCGGCTTGGTGGCGGTCACGCCCGGCAGCGGGGTGATCATGATGCCACCGGTTTCAGTCTGCCACCAGGTATCGACAATCGGGCAGCGGCCTTCACCCACGGTGTGATAATACCACTCCCATGCCTCCGGATTGATCGGCTCACCCACCGAACCCAACAGACGCAGCGAGGAACGGCTGGTCTTCTTGACCAGTTCGTCACCCTGAGCCATCAGCGAACGGAGCGCTGTCGGGGCGGTGTAGAAGATGTTGACCTGGTGCTTGTCGATCACCTGCCAGAAACGCGAGGCATCCGGATAGGTGGGGATCCCCTCGAAGATCAGGGTGATGGCTCCATTGGAAAGCGGACCGTAGACGATGTAGCTGTGACCGGTGATCCAACCCACGTCCGCCGTGCACCAGTACACGTCGCCTTCGTGATAGTCGAAAACGTAGCGATGGGTCATCGTGGCATAAAGGAGGTAACCGCCGGTGGTGTGCAGCACCCCCTTGGGTTTGCCGGTGGATCCGGAGGTGTAGAGAATGAAGAGCGGATCCTCGGCATCCATCGGCTCAGCCGGACAATCCGGGGAGGCCGCAGCCACGGCATCGTGATACCAGACATCGCGCGCCGGATCCATCGGCATCTCGCTACCGGTCAGACGCACGGTGAAGACGGTATGCACCGACGGACAAACCTTGACCGCCGCATCCACATTGACGCGCAGCGGAATCTTTTTCGCGCCGCGAACGCCCTCATCGGCGGTGATCACTGCGCAGCTGGCGGCATCCTGGATACGATCCTTCAACGACTCGGGCGAGAAACCGCCGAACACCACCGAATGGATCGCGCCGATGCGGGTGCAGGCCAGCATGGCCACCGCCGCCTCAGGGATCATCGGCATATAGATGCAGACGCGATCGCCCTTCTTGATGTTGCGCGCCTTCATGGCGTTGGCGAAACGACACACCTCCTCGTGCAACTGACGATAGGTGATCTTCTTGGAGTTGTTCGGATCATCCCCCTCCCAAATGATCGCGGTCTGATCGCCACGGGTCTCCAGATGCCGATCCAGGCAGTTGTAGGAGACGTTCGTCTGTGCGCCCTCAAACCAGCGGATGTGCGCCTTGTTGAAGTCGTAATCAAGAACCGTGTCCCACTTCTTGAACCAGTGGACGAACTTGTCGGCCTGCTCGCCCCAGAACCCTTCGGGATCCTGGATGGAACGCGCATACATGGCATCGTATTGCTCACGATTGATCCAAGCGTGCGCTGCGACTTGAGGCGGTACGGGATAGATCTTGTCACTGCTCATACCATGGACTCCTTGGAAACGTGCTTTGCTCGGGTGGCATTGTTGGAAATGATATTCCTAAATTTACAACCGGCAGTACCATCATGGAAAGTTCTACATGGTGCAATGCAGCATCATTCTCGCTCCAATGATGTTGCAATGCAACATTACCCTTTGTGTCCCCCAGGAATTTCAGGGCTTTCCCACGCGAACCGCCCTGATTTTTTCCTCGCTTTGTCGTCAAAACGAGTAATCCCGCCCTCACGGGAGGTAATTCATACGGGAAGATCAGGATTTTGTCAAAGTTAAATCGAGCACCTCCTTTCCTTGAAGAGTAGCAAGATCTTGTTGCGCCGCAATAAAATACTTTCCAGCAACTTATTGATGAACCAAGGAACAAACCTCAATCCTGTTAACGAATTTCAAAAAAGAAATTTTCATATCAGGTCAACAACAGTCGAGTGGATCAAGGCAGGAAGGAAGCGGTTGTTTGGTGCCACCCGCTCCGATATGAACAAAAGTGACGTCGAGGGAAAAGATCAGACGCTCCTCATCGAAATTCGCGAGGGCATTGGTGACCGTGGTGGCATAGTCGACCGAGGTGATACCAACCTTGAGACATGGCACCTCAAAGCGCAGAATCGCCCCGAGATGGCTTCGTTCCATGAAGTTCAAGCGATCCATGGCCACGGTGACGAATTCGCATTGCGGGTAATCCAGGCGTGCCGCGATGCAGGCCGCCTCATCCACCCATTTGAGAAGCTGCCCGCCGAACGGATAACCAGAATGGTTCAGATGTTCCGGCAGGACCAGTTTGCAGGTTTCCATCGAGCCCCCCTCCATGGCGACGCGGAACAACTGAAAACAGCCGTCGAAATACAAAAAATATCAAATATTAAGAAATTTCAGATACCGGACCGCTCCCCCTTGATCCCGAGAAAATGGCGCACCCCCAGACAAATGACCCCCACCATCAAAAAAATCAGACTGCCACCCGCCGAGGGGGTGGTTTCAAGCACCGCCTCTTCCGGATAGCCGGGATTGACCCAGACCCGCAAAGGTTTGTCCATCGGGTAGCGCCGCACGATACGCTCGGCGAAATCACGCGACAAGAAGGCCTGATCCCCAATCCCGAATTCGATCCGGCTGCCCCGGATGAGTTTTTTTTCAAAGACGTAGAGGTACTCGACGCGGGTGTGATGCAGCCAGTGACCGAAAAGAGGGGGCGTTTCGTCCGTCTCATTTTGCATGCGCGACAGGACGATCTTGCCATCGACCACCGGCCAGGAACGGGTCGAAAACGCCTGCCACCACGGCTGAGCTCCCGCAAGGATCAAGAACGTACCGAACGCAAGTAGCACGATGCGCGGCACCAGATAAGCCCGTTGATCATCCCGGACAGGTGGAGAAACGCGGGGAGCGCGCTTTTGGAAGGAGCCACCGGGCGGCGCATCATCCGGGTGCGCGTGCTCGTCGCCCACACGCACCAGGGAACGCCAGTCAACCGGACCCATGCCACGAAACAGCTGTAAGATCATGGTGTCACTCCGCTTATCCATAAACGACACGTTTCCCCACCTGCCGGGATCCCGCAAAGGCTGTCCAGCCACAGGCCGGACAGCCACAACTCTTTCCACGTCAAGCGTTTGGTGACTCCATCCCTGGAGCCACCAAACATGCACGGTTTGAAATCCGTTTAAACCGTGTTCCCGCATGACCAGACCATTTGGTGGGCCATCCATGGCCCTCACTGGCGAATCGGCCCGTCCAAGCAGCCCATTACGCCTCCTTTAAACCCGAAGGTGGCACATCCCGACGCGTATGACCGGTGTACAACTGCCGCGGACGACCGATCCCCTCATCCGAGGCGATCATCTCGTTCCACTGGGCGATCCAGCCGATACACCGGGAGACCGCGAAGATCACCGTGAACATGTTGGTCGGGATCCCCATGGCCGACAAAATCACACCCGAATAGAAGTCGACGTTCGGATAGAGCTTTTTGCGCACGAAATACTCATCTTCCAGGGCGATCTTCTCAAGCTCCAGGGCGATATGGAACAACGGGTCATAGATATGCCCCATCGCTTCCAGCACCTCCTTGGCGGTTCTACGCAGAATAATGGCGCGCGGATCGTAATGCTTGTAAACGCGATGACCAAATCCCATCAAACGGAACGGATCGTTCGGATCCTTGGCCCGTTTGACGAACTCCGGAATACGCTCCACAGTGCCAATCTCGCGCAACATCTTGAGCACCGCCTCGTTGGCACCGCCATGCGCCGGACCCCAGAGGGAACCCACGCCCGCCGAGACAGCCGCGAACGGATTGGCCTGGGAGGAACCGGCCAGACGCACGGTCGAGGTCGAGGCGTTCTGCTCGTGGTCGGCGTGCAGCACCATGATCTGATCCATGGCGCGCGCCATGATCGGTGACACCTTGTACTCTCCGCAGGGGGTGGCGAACATCATGTAGAGGAAGTTCTCGGCATAGCCCAGCTCGTTCTTGGGATACATGAACGGCTGTCCCGAGAAATACTTGTAGGCCGCTGCCGCGATGGTCGGCATCTTGGCGATGATCCGGAAGGCCGAAATCAGACGATGGCGTGGATCCCGAATATCCAGCGAGTCGTGATAAAAGGCGGAAAGCGCACCGACCACACCGACCAGGATGGCCATCGGGTGGGCGTCGCGACGGAAACCCCGATACATCTGCAACAACTGCTCGTGCATCATGGTGTGGTTGGTGACGATGCGCCGGAACTCCTTGTTCTCCGCATCGGTCGGCAATTCGCCATTCAACAACAGATAACAGACCTCCAGGTGATCGCAACGATCCACCAACTGCTCGACCGGATAACCTCGATACAGCAAAACACCCTCCTCGCCGTCGATGAAGGTGATGTCGCTCTTGCACGAGGCGGTGGAACGAAATCCCGGATCGAGCGTGAACAGCCCCAGCTCCTTGTAGAGCGGTGTGATATCGAAAACGGACGGTCCTTCGCTCCCATGCAGGATCGGAAATTCGACTTCGCGATTGGTGCGATTGTCACGAATGGTGACGGTTTCCCTGGACATGCAACTCTCCTTTATCCATTGATGAAACGTAGGGCCTTGACAATGTGTGACGTGATAAGGGTGAGAACGGGTTAAACAGGCTCTCCCAGACGACTCAGTTCATGCACGCGGGAGGCCGATCGTCGCCAGGCAAAGGCCGCCGGCCCCTCCAGGCATGCCTCCTCAACGGCGACATACCCATGCACGCGAAGCGGAATGCGGTGTTCATACAAGAGATCCACCAGCACCACGAAACGCATGGCGGCATCCGCATCATCGGGCTCCAGCCCCGGCAGATCGGAGATGATCACCGCCTTGGCCCGGTTGCACAGGTTCATGTATTCGGCCCGTCCGAGCGCTGTATTACAAAGTGCCTTGAATTCAAACCAGAAGACATCGTTTTCCACCCCGCGTGCCGCCACGTTGACGTGCCGCAGCTCAACCGAGGTGGGCGCTGGATGCGCGCCGGTGAGATGGGAAAAAAACTCCTCAGCGGTGCGTGTCGCGGCATTGTGCGCACCCGGAACCCGACGACGCCAATCAACCCCCGTCCCAAGCTCGCACACCTGGATGCGGCTTTTCAAACGGTCGATGAACGGCAGCACGCTCGCCCGGTTGTAGCCGTCCTGAAACAGATGATCGGGCGCCCAGTTGCTGGTGGCGCAGAGCGTCACACCGCAATGGTGCAACGCGGAGAGCAGCCGCCCCAGCAACACCCCATCGGCGATGGTGGTGATGTAGAACTCATCAAAACAAAGCAGCCGAGCCTCGGCAGAAAGCTGACTGGCCACATGCAGCACCAGATCCACGCCCGCCGGAGGCTTGGCGCGATGCAAGCGATGATGCAACTCCTCCATGAAGGGGTGAAAGTGAACCCGGCGCTTCTCGGCGATCGGCACGCAGTCGAACACCCACTGCATCAGAAGCGACTTGCCGCGCCCCACGTCGCCATGCAGATAGACCCCGCGCACATCCGGGATCTCCCCGTCCACCCCCCGCCACACCTCGACCCCGCGCCACAACGTCCGATGCACCGGACGACGCGCCGCTTCGGCCACCCGATCCAGAAGCGGCAGAATCGCCTCCTGCAATGGATCACGCTGAATCAGCCCCTGCTCCACAGCCCGATGCCAATGGCCGCTAGGCCCATCCACGCGCCCCTCGACGGAGGAATCCCGCCATACCACTTCCCAGGGGAATAATGTACGCGAATACCCGGTCATGGTGAGACCCCCTTTGAGGGTTGGAGTCGATAACACAAAAAATATTCAAAAAAACAAAAAAGTGGTGACCAAAATTTTGCACCCTTTCAGACGACCCAATCAGACCATTATCGCAACCGTGCAACTATCAGAAAGGGCTAATATCAATAAAAGCGAATATTAGTATAGACTAATATTGACCGTTTCCAAGTAAATTTACCATCAAAAAAATGTTCAAACACTCTAAATGGTATGTTACACCAATCCATGGACGATTTGAAGGAGTTTATTGCGTCGCAGCGAAATTTTTCTTGCACTATTGCCAAACAGGCTCCATAATGTTGACGCGCAACCGGACAAGGGATTACACGCCGGCACGCTGATCACACTGCAAAGAGAAAAAATTTTTTGCGGCGCATCATAGTTCCGCTTGACTTTGTTCTCAGCGGGCTGCTAGGCTCGCACACCGTCCGGATACCCCGGACAACGCTCTCCTTCGTCCCTCGATCCTGGATCTGACCATGCGCGGCGAACACGTTAGTCCTCAAAAGAGCAACTCACCCTATGAATCTCAACAGGGGGGAGTCATTCACTACTCTGATGACCCTCGAGATGCCGGCTGGGTCAAACAGAACATCCCCTGTCAGAGCGCCTGCCCGGCGGGCACCAACGTCCCGGCCTACATTCGTGCCATCGCCGAGGGCAAACACGGCCTGGCCTACGAGATCAACCGCGAGGCCAACGTGCTCCCCGGCGTCCTCGGTCGCATCTGCTCCCGCCCGTGCGAGTCGGCCTGCCGCCACGGCTGGGCCGGCAATGGCGAACCGGTCGGCATCTGCCATCTGAAACGCTCCGCAGCAGACTTGAAGGATGTGAGTCACCGCATCACCGAGCGGCTCTACGCGCCGACCGGCAAACGGGTCGCGGTGGTGGGCGCGGGTCCGGCGGGCATTGCGGCAGCCCATGACCTCTCGCTGCTCGGCCACGACGTGACCATCTTCGAGCGCGAGGAGCGGCCCGGTGGCATGCTGCGTTACGGCATCCCGGAGTTCCGTTTGCCGCGCACCATGCTCGACATCGAACTGCACAACGCCCTGCGCGTTGGCGTGCAGCTCAAATCCGGGGTGGCGGTCGGTTCCGGCAAGGGGGCGACGCGGGTTTCAACACTGCTGGCCGACTTCGACGCCGTGCTTTTGGCCACCGGCTGCATGGCCCCGGTGCTGCTGCCGCTGCGCGGCATTCCGGATGGCGAGGATCTCTCACGCCACTGCCAGGATGTGGAGTACGGTCTGGACTTTCTGATGGAGTTGCATCGCGGACAGAACAAACGGGTCGGTCGTCGGGTCGCAGTCGTGGGCGCCGGATTCACCGCGCTCGACTGCGCCCGCGTGGCCAAACGGCTGGGTGGCCAAGAGGTCACCATTCACCTGCGCACCAGCGAGGAGTACATCCCGGTCACGAGCGAAGAGCTGTTCGAGACCAAACGCGAAGGGATCCGCATCAAGGGGTTGCGTACGCCGGTGGCGCTCCGCACCGACGAGAATGGACGACTCGTCGGTGTGGAATTCATTCAAAACCGCCTGGGCGGCTGGCGCGAAAACGGTCGCCGCCTGGCAACACCCATCGAAGGATCGGAGTTCTTCGAGGCGTGCGACACCTTGATCATCGCCATCGGCCAGAAGACGGTGAACGATTTTCTCGACATGCGCGTGGAACTGGATCGCTATGGCAACGTGCGCATCGCCGAAAGTGGCATGACCTCGGTGCAGGGGCTGTTCGCCGCTGGTGACTACGTGCACGGCGCCTCCACTGCGATTGAGGCGATCGGTCATGCCAGACAGATCGCCGACAAGCTCGACACCTGGCTGGTGGGTCGCAAACGGCGCCGCGTGGTGAGCATGGAGCCGGTTGCCGCTCCACTGCGTGAACCGGCACACGATTTCATTCCGCGCCAGCACATCCCGACCATCCCCCTGCCGGAGCGTCAACAGCTGGTGCGCGAGGTGGAGTGCGGTTACTCCAGGGATCTGGCCCACGAGGAGGCCAAACGGTGTTATCTCTGTGATCTGCGCTATCAGATCAATGTCGATCGCTGCATCTACTGCCGCGCCTGCATTGAGGTCGCGCCACGCAACTGCATCAAGCTGGTGCGCGATGTCGAGATCCGCCCAGACGGCACCCACGGCGAACTGCAAGAGACCCGTGAATGGCAGCGCGTGGCCGCCATTTGGATCGACAACAACGAATGCATCCGGTGCGGTGCCTGTTTCAAGGTCTGCCCCGTGGCCTGCATCTCCATAACCCGCAACCATTTCGTCACCGTGGATGGATGATGCCATGAACGCTTCGCTCTCTACCGCTTCAGCCCCGCGCCGCTATGTGATCATCGGCAACGGTGTGGCCGGCATCCAGGCCGCCGAACTGCTGCGTGATCGCGACCCCGAGGGGCTGGTGACCATCATCACCAACAGCCGGTTGCTCTTCTACAACCGTTATCTGCTGCCGCAGCTCTTTCAGGAACCGAAAAGCTGGCGCGAATTTCTGACCCATCCGCCAGAACACTATCAAAACCGGCGCATCCAGGTGTTGCGCGACTGCCGGGTGGTTTCGGTGGATGCGCGCAACCGGTTGGTGAAGCTGGCGCACAACGAATCGATCCCCTACGACTTGCTGCTGGTGGCCACTGGCGGTCGCGGCCATCTGCCGGAAGAGCTGGTTGAATGTCGCGGGCTGTTTCACCACTTCGGCGCCTACGAGGCGGCCATGGCCACCCGCAAGGCTTTGCCGGAAAAAGGGACCGTGGTGATGTTGGGCGGCGACATGATCGGGCTGGATCTGGCGCGCACACTTCTTTCCGTCGAATGCCGGGTGATCCTGGTCACGCACGAATCCACCTTCTGGCCGCATGTTCTGACTGCCGAGGAGCGCACCGATGCGCTGGCCAGCTTGCAGAAGATGGGCATCGAAATCATCGATGGCGAGGCCGAAGGGGGCGTGGTCAAGGTGGAGCCGGGCATGCCGGGTCTGCCGGCGCGGCGGGTGCTCTTCCGCCAGGGGAACAGCGTGCACGGCGACGTGGTGATGCCGTTTTACGGCTTGACCCCGGTGGTGGAGTTCATGCTCAAGTCCGGAACCGACATTGAGCGCGGTCTTTTGGTCAACACCGAACTGCGCACCAGCGATCCGAACATCTTTGCCGCAGGCGACGTGTGTCAGATCTGGTCCGAGGCGGATCACGCCTATCGGTTCTACTACGGGTTCAAGAATGTCCGCGCCATGGGCGCGGTTGCAGCGATCAATATGACAGGGGGCCATGAACAATTCGCCACCACCCAGGAAGAGACGCTCGGTCGTGACGCGCAAGGTCACATCGACTCACCCTTCTGGTCCTGCGACTGAGCGCGCGGACCATGCCAGCGTCCATCAAAGCCCCCAAGGGAGCACGGCCATGAACGCCACCGACATTCAAATCGCCATTTGCGGCTCGGCGGGCGATGGCACCATCGCCGCCGGTGATATTCTGCGCAACGCCGTGGCCGCCGCCGGCTACCGGGTGATCAGCTTCGATGTCTATCCCCCGGAGATTCGCGGTTTCGGCAAATGTATCGCGCGGGTGCGCATCACCACCGAGCAGTCCTATTCACTCAAACGGCAGTCCGACGTATTGATCTCGCTCGACGACAGCCACGCGATTCCGCACGCCGGCGAGGTGCGCGACTACGGCGCGGTGATCTTCGAGTCGCAACCCTTGTCGCCGTGCGGCCCGGGCGAACACATGAGCGGCCACGTCCTGCCCGGACAGATCCCGTATGGATTCCCGATCCGCGAGTTGGCGCAGAAGGCCACCGGAGGTGCCCGTTCGCGCAATCTGGTGGTGCTCGGCTACCTGGCCGGACTACTGGGGCTGGCCCCGGCCAGTTTTCAGAAGATCATCGAGAAAAAGTTTGGCAAGCAGGGGCCGAACGTCGTGGCGCGCAACATGGCCGGTTTTCAGGCCGGATTCGATCGGGGGGCTTCGACCTTCAAACTCGATGACGCCTTTGTCAAACCGATCGACAAGCCCACCTCCAACGGCAAGGTGATCATGCTCTCCGGCAATGCCGCCGTGGTGCAGGGGTGCATGGATGCGGAGCTGGCCACTTTCTTCGGCTATCCGATCACCCCTGCCACCACCATCATGGAGCGGCTGGCCTCTGAAATGCCGAAAAAGGGACGTCGGCTGTTGCAGACCGAGGATGAGATCTCTGCCATGGCCGCCACCATCGGTGCCGGTTATGCCGGAGCGCGTGCGGCTACGGCCACCTCCGGTCCAGGTCTGGCGTTGATGGCCGAAATGCTGGGTCTGGCCACGATCACCGAGACCCCGTGCGTGGTCTTCGTGTCGCAGCGCGGCGGTCCGTCGACCGGCATGCCGACCAAGACCGAACAATCCGATCTGAATGCGGCCATTTACGGCAGCCCAGGCGATTCGCAGCGGATCGTCATCGCCCCGACCAATGTCGAGGGGTGCTATCGCTGCGCGGGCAAGGCCTTTGAGATGGCCGAGCGCTATCAGACGCCGGTGATCGTGCTGTTGGATCTCTATCTTTCCAACCGCTACGAGACCGTCACGTTGGCTGCCTCCGGACCGCCGTTCGTCTTGAATGCCAACAAGCCGTTGCGTCGCTTGGAGCCGGGCGAGGTGTATCAACGCTACGCCCTGACCGATGACGGGGTCAGCCCCCGTGCCGTGCCGGGGGATGCCAGCTGCATGCATGTGATCACCGGTCTGGAGCACAACGAGCTGGGCCGTCCCAACGACAGCGAGCAGATGCACACGGCCATGAGCGACAAGCGGCACAACAAGCTGCAAGCCGCACTCGCTCACCCCGACTTCGCGGTGACCAAACGGTTCGGCGCTGCCGGCAAGGTGAAGGTGGGCATCCTCGCCTGGGGTTCGACCTTCGGCGAGTGTCTGGAGGCGATGTTCATGGCCCAGGAACAGGGGATCGCGTGCGCGGCCCTGAAAGTGGTGATGCTCTCCCCCTTCCCGGTCAAGGCGGTCTCGGAGTTCATGGATACCTGTGATGCCGTGCTGGTGCCCGAGGTCAACTACGAAGGCCAGTTCGCCCAACTGGTGCAAGGGACACTCGGCAGGCCGGTGGTCCGTTTGAGCCGTGTGCCCTGCTCCCCGATGCCAGTTGAGTTGATTTTAGGTGAAATCAAGCGCTTGGCTGGTGTTGGTGCATAACCACGCTTTGTTGAGACCATGAAAGACAACGTCTGGAGAACGTGACATGTCCATTCCCATCATGCCGGTTTTCGTCGATGCCAAGCTGCGCGAGGTCCAGGAGAGCGGTCGGCTGGAGTACCGTTCCAAATCGCTGCCCACCTGGTGTCCCGGTTGCGGCTATTTTGCCATTGTCGAGGGGTTGACCCACGCCTGCAACGAGATGGGCATCCCGCGCGACAACGCGGTGGTGGTCTCGGGGATCGGCTGCTCTTCGCGTTTTCCGTTCTTCGTCAATCTTTACGGCTTCCACACCCTGCACGGACGGGTGCTGCCGGTGGCAACCGGCATCAAGACCGCCAATGATCGCCTGACGGTGATTGGCGTTGGCGGCGACGGCGACGGGTTTGCCATCGGTGGCGGTCACATCGCCCATGCGGTCAAACGCAACGTGGACATCACGTATCTGTTGTTCGACAACGGCATCTACGGCCTGACCAAGGGGCAGACCTCCCCGACCTCGGCAGTGGGGTTGAAGACCACGACCACGCCATTCGAGAACCCGGAGCGCCCGTTGAATCCGCTGATGATGCTGCTCTCCTATGGTGCCAGTTGGGTGGGTCAGGCTTATGCCGGTCAACCCGACCATTTGCGCGAGATGATCACCCAGGCGATCTCCCACCGGGGTTTCTCCTATCTGCACATCTTGAGCCCCTGCGTGACGTTCGACAAAACCAGCAAGACCTACGTCAACCTCGGCATGCAGGTCCGCGACATGCCGGAGAATCACGATCCAGGGGATCTGATCGCTGCCATGCGTCTGGCCTTAGAGCAGGAGAATCCGGCCTTGGGTCTGCTTTATCAGCAGTTCCGACCCACCTTGAACGACACCTTTGAACAGGTGATCGCCAAGGCGACCGGCAACGCCTGAGCGAGCCGGCATTCCGATCGGCGTGACATCCGGTCGACAACAAACCGAATCAACCGTTTTTTTGTCCTTAAAATCCGGAGAAAAGAGAGCATGAAGAGCCACGATCTGATCATCGTCGGTGCCGGGCTGTCCGGGATGCGTGCCGCCTTGGAGGGGGTCAAGGCCGGAATCGATGTCGCGGTGGTGACCAAGGTCCACCCGTTGCGCAGCCACTCCTGCGCAGCCCAGGGTGGGATCAACGCCGCGATCAATCCGAACGACAAATGGCAGGTACACGCCTACGATACCGTCAAGGGATCGGATTTCATCGGTGACGAGGATGCCATCGATCTGATGTGCCAGGAGGCGCCGATCATCATCCACGAGATGGATCAAATGGGCACCCCCTTCTCGCGCAACGACAACGGCGACATCGCCCAGCGTCCCTTTGGCGGCGCCAGCTTCGACCGCACCTGCTATGCTGCCGACCGTACCGGTCAGGTGCTGCTGCACACCCTGTGGGAGCGTCTGGTGCACTCCGGGACGCACGTCTACGAGGAGTGCCACGTCTTCAAACTGGTGATTGCCGATGACGGGCACGTTGCCGGCCTGGTGGTCTACGACATCAAAACCGGGGAGATGTTCACCCTGCGCGCCAAGGCGGTGCTTTTGGCCACCGGCGGTTACGGACGGGTCTTCCTCTCCTCGACCAATGCCACCACCAACACCGGCGACGGCATGGCCTATGCCTTGCGTGCCGGCGCGCCGCTCGCGGACATGGAGTTCGTGCAGTTTCACCCCACCGGATTGCGCACCTCGGGGATTCTGGTCACCGAAGGGGCACGCGGCGAAGGTGGCTATTTGATCAACGCCGAGGGCGAACGGTTCATGGGTCGTTATGCCCCCAAGAAGTGGGAGCTAGCCTCACGCGATGTGGTGTCGCGCGCCGAGCAGACCGAAATTCTCGAAGGGCGCGGCAAAAACGGTGCGATCTTTCTGGATCTGCGCCATCTGGGGCGCGACAAGATCCTTGATCGTCTGCCGCAGATCCGCACGCTCGCCTTGGATCTCGAAGGGGTGGATCCGATCGACGCGCCGATTCCGGTGCGTCCGACGGTTCACTACTCGATGGGTGGCATCCGCACCGACAAGTACGGTGCGGCCCCGGTGCCCGGTCTGTTCGCTGCTGGTGAGGCGGCCTGCGTGTCGGTGCACGGCGCCAACCGTCTGGGCGGCAATTCGCTCTTGGATACCATCGTCTTTGGCAAGATCACCGGTGCTCATGCCAGCCAATACGTGAGGAAAGCCTCGTTGCACGACTTCCCGGCCACCGCTTTGCCGGAAGTCGAGGAGCGGGTGCGCGAATTGAAGGCACGTCCGAATCGCGGTCTGCGTCCCGCCGCGCTGCATCACGAGATGGCCGAATCGATGAACGCCTGGTGCGGGGTCTATCGCGAAGCCAACGGTATTGCCACGCTGGCCGGCAAGTTCGCGGGTTGGAGAAAAGAGTACGAGCGTATCCATCTGGATGACAAATCGCCGATCTTCAACATCGATCTGTTGCGCGCCATCGAACTGCGCAACCTGTTGGATCTGGGCGAGTGCATCGTCAAGGGTGCCCTGGCGCGCGAGGAGTCACGCGGTGCGCACTTCCGCATCGATTTCCCCAACCGCGACGATGCCAACTGGCGTTTTCACACCCTGGCTTTCTGGGATGAGGGGGGCCAGACCATCCGGCTCGATCGTGAGGCGGTGCGCACGGTGGGCAATCCCGAATATGCCCCGAAAGAGAGAACCTATTGATCTTGATCCCGCCACGGGCATCAGAGGGAGGGCTGCATCATGAGTTCACACGTCTATATCTTTCGCATTCAGCGCAACATGCCCGGCCAGGTGGGCGCGGTTCAGTCCCACTGGCAGGAGTATTCGGTTGAATCCGAACCCAACACCACCATCCTGACCCTGCTTGAGACCATCAAGGGGCAGCAGGATGGCACCCTGACCTTCCGTCAATCGTGCCGGTCCGCCATCTGCGGTTCGTGCGCGATTTCGATCTCCGGACGGACACGGCTCGCCTGCAAAACCCACGTAGGTGCTGTCGCCAAGGATGGCGTGGTCGAAATCACCCCGCAAAAGAATCAACCCGTTCTGAAAGATCTGGCGATCGACATTCGCCCCTTCTTTGCGCGGGTGCACGGCATCAAGCCCTATCTCCAGGATGGTCCTGAGAAGGCCGGCAAGGTGACCAGCACCGCTTATGACCAGGTGAATCACGTCACGCAGTGCATCATGTGCGCCTGCTGCTACTCCGAGTGTACCATGGCCGAGGTCAACCCGGCCTACATCGGTCCAGCGGCCCTGGCCAAGGCGTTCCGTTTCGTCTCTGATCCGCGTGAGGGCAAAAAAACCGAGCGTCTGCGCGAGTTGACCGAGGCCAACGGCATCTGGAGTTGCACCCGCTGCACCATGTGCGTGGATGTCTGTCCCAAGGAGGTGGCGCCGATGGAGGCCATCGTCAAGCTGCGCACCCGCAGTCTGGACAAGGGATACGACGAGTCGGCAGCAGCCAAGCATGCGTTGGCCTTTCACGCGGATATCGTCAAGAGCGGCCAGCTCAACGAATTCACTCTGATGATGCGCACCCTGGGCATCTTCGGTTCGTTGAAGGAGACCGCCATGGCATGGCATCTGGCCAAGAAGGGCAAGATCCCCTCCCCGTTCCCGCACACGATTGCCGGGGTGGACGAGTTGCGGCGCATCTATTCCGCGTTGGAGCGTGCGCCGGTCGATGTGGAGACCAAGGCCAAGCAGGCCGTGCCGGAATGAACATCTAAACCGCAACCATCACGGGATGCGTAGTTTCATTAATAGGGGTCCAGGGGGATTATCCCCCTGGTGGGATCCAAGGGCGAAGCCCTTGGGACTTTGTTTTTGACTTTAGCGCGCTCTT